>JAGWTZ010000028.1 GCA_028868695.1 Alphaproteobacteria bacterium
CCCGCCCGCCCACAGCATTGCCACGACAACCAGCACCCCGCCCAATATCTTGCGCATCCGCGTCCGCCCTTGAGAATCTCGACAAGGCCGCACAATCGCAGAGCAGCGGCCCGCAAGGCAAGGCCCGCATGCTGCATCGCCAAAATTTCGTCAAATGGCCGGAGGCCTAGTCCGAAATCACAATGCGCGTTCGGCCCATGCCGTAGCGTTCGACAAGGGCGAACAGTTCGGCCGCATGCTGCGGCAGCAGGCGCACGCAGCCATGGCTGGCCGGATGGCCCAGCGAGTGGATGTGGTTGGTGCCGTGAATGGCATTGCCGCCAGAGAAGAACACCGAATTCGGCATCGGCGAGTTGTCATATTTCTTTGAATAGTAAACCCGCGCCAGCCGCTGCGCGCCAAACACGCCATGCGGCGTGTGATAGCCACGCCCTGCTGTCGAGACCTGCCACAGGCCGTAAGACGCGCCATTGACATCCACTTCCATGGTCTGCGAGCCGACATGTACATGCGCCACCACGATGGGCGGCAGCGCCTTGTGATGCGCGGCGTGGCGGGCATGATGCTTCCGGTGATGGCGGGCATGGTGCTTGTGCACATGATGCGCGCCAAGCTCCCAGAAGAAGCTGTGCTTCTTCGGGCGGTGCGCCCGGGCATCGCCCTCAACCGTCATGAAGCCAAAAGTGAAGGCGGCCAAAAGCAGCGCCAAACTCGATTTGCGCATTCCATCTCTCCCATCGAAGTGGCCTCCCCAATGAGAAGGCCACCATCGCAGGTTGTGACGGTAAATGCAAAGTTAACAGCGGCTTATAGTAAAAACTCACGCCCCGTCTTGACCCGCGGCACGCCATTGTAGCGGATGATGTCGGCGGTGGCGTAAGTCTCAGTCAGGGTTGCAGGCAGGAACGAGCCTGTGCCCACCATGTCGATGGGGGCCTTGGCAGCACCCATGATCTGGCATTTCTGCGGGTCAAAGCCGGAAGAGCCGACAATCTGCGCCGCCTTGTAGCCAGCGGCATCCAGCGCCTGCCTGGCATGGATGATGGCGGCCACCGAAACGCCCTTGCCGAACAGGATGCGGCGCACCTTGTCTACCAGGATGTTGCCGGGATCGAGCTGCACCATGCGCCCGCCCAGCACCTGCTCGACGATGGAATATTCGCCATGCACGCCCAGCCAGTCGCCCACCACGTCGACGGATTTTTCGTAATCCAGCCCCTCGGCGAAACGCCCGCCATGGGTGTCAAGCCGGATGCCGAACTGCTTGCCCTGCCCGTCCAGCTTGGCTTCATCATAGAACCACTTGGCGCAGCGCAGGCTGTCGGCGATTTCATGGCCGGTGTAATCGACCAGCGCGATCAGCGATTTGGCGAGCGGCAGCGTCTGGTGAAACAGCTTCATGGATTTCAGCACATCGCCGTCAGTATAGCCCACCAGCGCATGCGGCATGGTGCCCATGCCATTGGGCGCGCCGAAAAAGGGCGCCGTCAAATCCTGCGACGAGCCGATGAAGCCTTTGACCGCCCGGTTGGCGGCGCGCGCCGCCTCGCTGCCCACCTTGGCGCCGTAAGCCGCGAGAATGTTCATCTCCGCGCCCGAGCCATGGCGGGCATGCATGTCCATGAAGCCAGCCGAAGGAATCGCCAGGCACATTTCATAGGCATTGTTGGCCGCCACACAGGGAAAGCCGGTTTTTTGCAGCAGCAGTGTTTCAATCTCTGAAAGCTTGCGCATTGAGCCGGTGATTTCGACAAGCTTGTGTTCGGAAGGAACCACCTCGCCCTCTTCCACGAAGCGCTTCACCTTCGCTTCCGGCACGAAATGGTTGACCAGCCGGATGCAAGGCTCCAGCGCCGCCACGACGCGCCGCCGCATGAACACCGCGAAGGTCACTTCGGCATCGCCATGCGCCGCCACGATCTGGCTGGTGTTGGTGAAATATTTGTCGGTCTGCGCGGGGATCGGCCCGGCGGCCTCCACCAGGGCAATGAGGCGGTCAAGAATTTGGCTTTGCGAGGCGGAAAGAGTCATGCGCGCAGCATCGGCGAATTGCCTCAAAAGGGCAAGCTGCTGTTGCAACAGAATTAACTGGTGCCAGGCATTATCCCTGCATGGAAAACACGCCTGCCCCCGAAAGCCTGGCGCAAGCCCTGAGCGGCCTGAAACGCCAATTTTATGAGAACGGCGGCTGGCGGCTGATTGGCGGTTTCATGCTGCTGTGGGTCTATGCCGCCAGCCTGTTCCTGCTGGTGGTGGCGCCCTACGAGCTGTCGCTGGTTTATGCCGCGCGTGACTGGCCCGCGGTTCCAGCCCATGTCAAATCGGTGGAACTGGCGCTGCCGCCCTTTCATGAAGGCCAGCGCTTCTGGCAATTCACGCTCACGCGCGATGACACGGGCGCTGAATTGGTGACGGCTGATGTGCGGCCAGGTGATTTCCCCATCAGCATCCTCGGCTGGTCCAGCACCACGGCGGATGCCCAGCGCTATGCGCCGGGCTTGGCGGTGAATGTGTTCGTGAGGCCCGATGGCCGCAAGTTCTTCCTCGAGCAAGGCAGCCCGTTGCTGATGCAAGGCGTGATCACGGCCTGTCTGGCCCTATGGCTGTGGACAGGCCGGCGCATCTGGCGGCGCAGGCGCTGAAAAGCGGCCCTGCGGCCGTGAACAATTTGTCAGATTGGGCCAGCCCGGGTACTCTCGCCTCGACAAAGACAAAGCAGCGAGCCAACACTTTGCAGGCTGGCGGATTCTCCCATTTCCACCAGCCAAAAGCCAAACCTCGCACTTCAACCCGCCGCGCCAGATTCATGACTGCAAGCTCCTTCACCATCTTCAAACGGCCCATTTCAGCCGCCGCGATTGGCCAGGCCATACGCGCCTCGCGCTTTCCGGATTTCTGGCTGTTCCTGCTGGCGGGCACGGTGGGCTGGATTGCCGGGCTGGTTGTCACCGCGATGAGCCGCGCCACGCAGCTTCTTCACACCTTGCTGTTCCAGGTGCCGGCAGGTGAGCGCCTGAGCAGCCAGGACGCGCTTGCCTCGCCATGGATGGCGCTGGTGCCAGTGGCGGGCGGGATTGCAGTGGTTCTGATCGGCCTTGCCTTCCGCCCCGGCATCCGCCGCCCGGCGGTGGACCCCATTGAAGCCAACGCCTTGCATGGCGGGCAGATGTCGTTCTTTGAAAGCCTGCTGGTCAGCCTGCAGACGATGGCATCGAGCGGCTTTGGCGCATCGGTAGGGCTGGAGGCGGGTTACACCCAGGCCGCCGCGGTTGTCGGCTCCAAGCTTGCCATGGCGCTGAACTTGCGCCGCAATGATGTGCGCACCCTTGTGGGCTGTGCGGCGGCAGGAGCGATATCGGCGGCTTTCGATGCGCCACTGGCCGGCGCTTTCTATGCCTTTGAGACCATCCTTGGCGTTTACAATGTCGGCGTTGTTGCCCCGGTGCTGGCCGCAGCGCTGACAGCAAGCTTCGCCGCAAGGGTGATGGGGGCTGTGCAGATGCCATTGCTCATCGGCACCCTGCGGCCACTCACCTCGCTGGCCGACATGGTGCCCTATCTCTTCCTCGGTGCGCTTGCGGCGGCGGCGGCTATTGGCGTCATGCGCCTCGTCATCATCTGCGAGCGCGCCTTCAATATGCTGCGCTGCCCGGCATGGCTGCGGCCAGCAGTGGGCGGCGCCATTGTTGGCGCAATGGCGCTGATCACGCCGCATATCCTCTCTTCAGGCCATGGCGCCCTGCATGCCGACATTGACGCCAGCGAAACCTGGCAGGTTCTGTTTTTCCTTTTCGCGCTGAAGGCACTGGCCTCTTCGGTGTCCCTTGGCTCAGGCTTCCGCGGCGGCTTGTTCTTTGCCTCGCTCTATCTTGGCCTGTTGTTCGGCAAGGGCGTTGCCGTTGCCCTTGCTGCCGCACATCTCATGGGCAACCTGTCGCCGGAATTGATGGCAGTGGTGGGCATGGCTTCGATGGCGGTTGGCATTGTCGGCGGCCCGATGACCATGACCTTCCTGATCATGGAATCAACCGGAGACCTTGCCGCCACTGGCGCGGTGCTGGCGGCCTCCATTGTCACATCGCTCGTTGTGCGTTCCACCTTTGGCTATTCATTCTCGACCTGGCGCCTGCATCTGCGTGGCCAAAGCATCAAGGGCGCGCATGATGTGGGGCGCATTCGCGGCCTCACCGTGGCGCGCATGATGCGCGAAGATCCGCAAACCTTTCCCGCCAGCAGCACGCTGGCCGAATTCCGGGCACGCTTTCCGCTTGGCTCAGGCCAGCGCGTGGTGGCCCTGGACGGCGAAGGCCGCTACGCCGGCCTGCTTCTGGTGACGGATGCCTATGCCCCCGGCATGGATGAGACGCAAACCAGCCTTGCCAGGCTCATCAAGCACAAGGACCACGCGCTTCTGCCCAGCATGTCTGCCAATGAGGCCGCCAAGGTCTTTGAGGCCAGCAACAGTGAAGAGCTTGTGGTGCTGCAGGACGCATGGTCGCGCAAGGTGGCAGGCCTTCTCACCGAGCAGCACCTGCTGCGCCGCTATGCCGAGGAATTGGACAAGACCCACCAGGACCTGACCGGCCTCGGCGCCTGATGCTTAACCTGCCAGCGCCGGGCGCGGCCAATTATTTCGCGCCGGCCTGCACCGCCGCGACGCCCAGCTTCAGCACGTCATTGTCGGTCACTGCGGCCATGAAAGTATAGCCCATCGCGGCATATTGCTTGATGATCTCGCCCGTGCCGGCGAAGGCACCGGAGACAAGGCCATTCTTTTTCGCCACCTCATGGATCTTCTTCATCGCCATCAGATTGGCGGCGGAGAGGCGGTTCAGCTCCGCCCCTTGGGAAAGCGCGATTGAAAGGTCTGACGGGCCGACGAACAGCCCATCCAGCTCCGGCACGGCGGCAATCTGCTCAACCAGATCCAGCGCTTCCTGCGTTTCCACCATGGCGAAAACGAAAGTGTCGCGGTTGGCTTCCTTGAGATAGTCCGCCGCCGATTTGCCTGAGGCCTGCACCATGGCATAGCCACCCCAGGACCGCTGGCCCAGCGGCGGGTATTTCGCGGCCTTCACCAGCGCCCTGGCCTGCTCCACCGAATTCACCATCGGGGCGATCACCACCGAGGAGCCAAAATCCAGCGCCTGGCCAACAAGGCCGGGGTCATTCCACAACACGCGTGTGATGACCGGCTTGCCCGCCGCCACAATGGCCGCCGCCATGGCATTGGCCTGGTCCATGCCGATCAGCCCATGCTGCAAATCCATCGCCACGGCATCCAGCCCGGCGCGGGCCAATTGCCCTGCCAGTTGCACGCCGGGAATGCCCATCCACGAAAACAGAAACGGTTTGCCATCATGCAGCCGGCTGCGCAGGTCCATGGTGTTTAGCCCTTCACCTTCAGGTCTTTTGCCGCTTCAGCCATTTTCTCAGCCAGCGTGCGTTCAATCTGGTGGTCGGAAACCGCAACATTCTTCGCGGCGAAATCGGCCTTCAATTTCCGAATCACGTCGCCATCGCCGTGTTCCTGCAGGTCCGTCGTCACGATCGAGGCGGCATAGTCAGCCGCAGCCTGGCCGGAAAGGCCGAGCTTTTCGGCGGCCCATGCGCCCACCAGCCTGTCGCGCCGCGCCCGCGCCTTGAACTGAAGCTCGGCATCAAGGGCAAACTTGTTCTCTTCGGCAGCTTCGCGTTTATCGAATGTGGTCATGGGGCACTCCTTAAATCAGCATAGCCATAATATTGCAGGCGTTTTGGCAAACGTCCACGCTTCAATACATCTTGTTGGAATCATTTGGCCTTTGCCTTGCGTCAAATCAATAACGGAAAAATCAATTGTGCGCCGCAACAATATTCCCTAGAAGGCCGCTTTCCACAGGCGGGCGCCGCGGGCCATTGAGTCCACCAAATGCGCGCCCCATATGTTAGTTTGGGTATCTCGGAGTGATTGCAAGGATTCTCCCCATGAACGGCAGGCGCACGCGCATTTACGAAGGCAAGGCCAAGATTCTCTACGAGGGCCCCGAGCCGAACACGGTTGTGGTGCACTTCAAGGATGATGCCACCGCCTTCAATGCCGAAAAGAAGGCTGTGATTGAAGGCAAGGGCGTGCTGAACCAGCGCATCTCGGAATTCATCTTCCAGCGCCTGAATGAGATCGGCTTGCCAACCCATTTCATCCGCTCGCTCAACATGCGCGAACAGCTGGTGCGCGCCGTTGAAATCATCCCGCTTGAAGTGGTGGTGCGCAATGTCGCCGCCGGCTCGTTGGCCAAGCGCCTCGGCCTCGAGGAAGGCACGCCCCTGCCCCGCTCGATCATCGAGTGCTACTACAAGAACGACAAGCTGGGCGACCCGATGGTGAATGAAGAGCACATCACCGCCTTCGGCTGGGCGACACCGATGGAGATGGACGACATTATGCACATGTCGATCCGCATCAATGATTTCCTCACCGGCATGTTCCTCGCCATCGGCATCAAGCTTGTCGATTTCAAGCTGGAATTCGGCCGCTTTGTCGAGAATGACATGATGCGCGTGGTGCTGGCCGATGAAATCTCGCCGGACAATTGCCGCCTCTGGGATTTGAAGACCAAGCAAAAGCTGGACAAGGACGTGTTCCGCCGCGACCTTGGCAGCCTCACCGACGCCTATCAGGAAGTGGCCCGCCGCCTCGGCATCATCCAGCCCGGCGAACAGCCCGAACGTTCCAAGCCCAAACTGGTGAAAACAGACTCATGAAAGCCAAGATCAAGGTGACGCTGAAGAACGGCGTTCTCGACCCGCAAGGCAAGGCCATCGAGGGCGCGCTGGGCTCGCTTGGTTTTGCCGGCGTGAACAGCGTGCGCCAGGGCAAGTTCTTTGAGGTTGAACTGGCCGAAACTGACAAGGCCAAGGCCCAGGCGCAACTGAAGCAGATGTGCGAAAAGCTGATCGCCAACACCGTGATCGAGAATTACGACATCGAACTGGCGTGAGGCCACAATGAAATCCGCAGTTCTCCTCTTCCCCGGCATCAACCGCGAGAGCGACATGGTGCAGGCGCTGGAAAAAACCACAGGTGTCAAACCCCATGTGGTCTGGCACACCGAAACCACGCTGCCCAAGGTTGATCTGGTGGTGGTGCCCGGCGGTTTCTCTTACGGGGATTACCTGCGCTGCGGCGCCATCGCGGCGCGCTCGCCCATCATGGCCGACGTGAAGGCCAAGGCCGCCAAGGGCCTGAAGGTGCTGGGCGTGTGCAACGGCTTCCAGATCATCACCGAGGCAGGCCTGCTGCCCGGCGCGCTGGTGCGCAACGCGGGCCTCAGGTTCGTTTGCAAGGAAGTGCGCCTTCGCATTGAAAACAATCAGACTTTCTTCACCAACAAGATGGCGGAGGGTGCTGTTGTCTCCTGCCCCATCGCGCATGGCGAAGGCAACTACATCGCCGATCGCGAGACGCTGGAAGAACTGGAAGGCGAAGGCCGCGTGGTGTTCCGTTACGTTGAAGGCACCAACCCAAATGGCGCCGCCAATGACATCGCCGGCATCTGCAATGCCGCCGGCAATGTGATCGGCATGATGCCTCACCCTGAGAACATGATTGAGGCGCTGCACGGCAAGCGCGATTGCCTGCCCCTGTTTGAAAGCCTGCTGGCGGCCTGAGGCCTGCCGAAACTTAGCGCAAAAACAGCGGCAAATTCGCGGAAGTTTTCATTCAAAGGCGCAGGCGCGCGCTAACTCCGCCTTCACGACGATCAGTGTTAACGGTAGATTAACGCGGGGTTCTGGCGTTCACTGCAGTTGTCCGCGGCCGTGAACCACGGACACTGCAATGAACCTCAAGCCAAGGACTGATGAAAATGATTGCCGTCTTTTTCAAAAATCGCAAAGCCGCCGCCGAAGACCACGGGATCATGGCGCAGAGCCAATCCGCCCTGCAGGAACGCATGGCCCGCATGCTCCGCAACGAAGCCAAGCTAGCATGGATGCCGCCCCCGGCGCACTTCGAAATGCCCGCCGCGGTGAAGAAACCCGTATCAATTCGCAAGGCAATTGTTCCGGTTCATTGATCTTTTGGGAACCATTTTCGAAACTCTCCAGACACGATTGTGCGCCATTAACCACTGGGTAAGCCGCCTTACCTAAGGTTGTTGAAGCGCGGGGGCGCAATCGTGTTCGGAGTGAGTTTTGACGAAGTCGCCCTTTAGACCGGCCAGGCCGGAAGACCAGCGCATGGCCGAGTTGAAGAAGCTCAATGAAGCCCTGACCCGCGCGCAAAGCCATGCCGAACATGGCCACAAGCTGCCTGCAAAGAAAGCCCACAAGCCCGAAGAATCGGTTTGAGATTCGCATGTGTCCGCTTTAAACGGCGGGCATGTCAAAGCTCGGTTCCGAAACTGCCATCACCCCCGAATTGGTCGCCGCCCACGGGCTGAAGCCCGATGAATACCAGCACTTCCTGTCGCTGCTGGGCCGCACGCCCACCATCACCGAATTGGGCATCTGCTCGGCCATGTGGAACGAGCATTGCTCCTACAAATCCTCCAAGAAATGGCTGAAGACGCTGCCCACCAAGGGCAAGCGCGTGATCTGCGGCCCGGGCGAAAACGCAGGCGTCATCGACATTGATGACGGCCAGGCCATCATCTTCAAGATGGAAAGCCACAACCACCCGTCCTTCATCGAGCCCTATCAAGGCTCGGCCACCGGCGTGGGCGGCATCCTGCGGGACGTGTTCACCATGGGGGCCCGCCCCATCGCGGCGCTGAACGCGCTGCGCTTTGGCGAGCCTTCGCACCCCAAGACCAAGCATCTCGTTTCCGGCGTGGTGGCTGGCGTGGGTGGCTATGGCAATAGCTTCGGCGTGCCCACCCTAGGCGGCGAAGTGAACTTCCACGCGCGCTACAACGGCAACAACCTGGTCAACGCCATGGCCGTGGGCCTGGCGGACGCTGACAAGATTTTCTATTCCAAGGCCGAAGGTGTTGGCCTGCCCGTGGTGTACCTTGGCGCCAAGACGGGCCGCGACGGCATCCACGGCGCCACCATGGCCTCGGCCGAGTTCGACGAAAAGGCCGAAGAAAAGCGCCCCACTGTTCAGGTGGGCGACCCCTTCACCGAAAAATGCCTGCTGGAAGCCTGTCTCGAACTCATGGCCTCCGGCGCCGTCATCGCCATTCAGGACATGGGGGCCGCAGGCCTGACCTGCTCGGCCGTTGAAATGGGCGCCAAGGGCGATCTCGGTATCGAGCTTGATCTCGACAAGGTTCCCTGCCGTGAAACCGGCATGAGCGCCTATGAAATGATGCTGTCAGAAAGCCAAGAGCGCATGCTCATGGTGCTGAGGCCCGAAAAGGAAAAGGAAGCCGAGGCCATCTTCAAGAAATGGGGCCTGGACTTCGCCATCATCGGCAAGACCACCAATACATTGCGCTTCGTGATCAAGCATCAGGGCGAAGTGAAGGCTGATCTGCCGATCAAGGCCATGGGCGATGAAGCCCCTGAATATGACAGGCCGTGGGTGGAACCCCGGAAGTTGGCCCGCCTGAAGCCCGAAGACGTGGCCGCGCCGAATGACTTGGCTGCCGCGCTGCTGAAAATCACCAGCTCGCCCGACATGTGCTCCAGGCGTTGGGTCTATGAGCAATATGACACGCTGGTGCGCTCCAACTCGGCGCAAATCCCCGGCGGTGACGCAGGCGTTGTCCGCATCACCGAGAAGAAGGGCATTGCCGTTACCTCGGATGTCACGCCGCGCTATGTCGAGGCCGACCCCTTCGAAGGCGGCAAGCAGGCGGTGGCCGAAACCTGGCGCAACCTCACTTGCGTGGGTGCAACGCCCATCGCCATCACCGACAATTTGAACTTCGGCAACCCCGAACGCCCTGAAATCATGGGCCAGCTGGTATTCGCCTTGAAAGGCATCGGCGAAGCCTGCCGCGCGCTGGATTATCCGGTCGTCTCGGGCAATGTGTCGCTCTACAATGAAACCATGGGCCAGGGCATTTTGCCCACGCCCACCATTGGCGGCGTTGGCCTCCTGCCTGATCTTTCAGTGATGATGACCAGCCGCTTCAAGCAGGCGGGTGACGTGATCATCCTGCTCGGCGGCGAAGGCAGCGAGCTGGGCCAGAGCATCTACTTGCGCGAGGTGCTGGGCCGCGAGGAAGGCGCCCCCCCGCCTGTCGATCTCGCCAAGGAAAAGCTGCACGGCGATTTCGTGCGCCGCCTGATCCGCGACCGCATGGTTTCCGCAGTCCATGACATTTCCGATGGCGGCCTCGCGAGCGCGGTGATCGAAATGGCCCTGCCCGCCAAGCTGGGCGCCAAGATTGAGGGCATGGACCATGCCGCTTTGTTCGGCGAAGACCAGGCACGCTACATCCTCTCCGCAAGGCCCGAGGAGGCGATGGAAATCCTCTCCAACGCGCAAGACAAGGACATTCCCGCCCGCATCATCGGCGAGGTGACGCAGGCCGCCGATCTCAAAATCGGCAGCGGGATGACGCTTTCAATGTCAGAACTGCGCCGCGCCCATGAAGGCTGGTTCCCCGCATATATGAATGGTGAACTTTAGGCCGGGCCGCGGGGCGGAGATTGAAAGCCCGCCCCTGCCAGCCTATATTGGAAACACGATGCGGGCGGCTCACCGCTTGAATTCAAGGAACACCACATGGCCATGACCGCGCAAGACATTGAACGCTTCATCAAGGAAGGCATACCAGATGCCGCGGTGGAGATTCGCGATCTGGCGGGCGATGGCAACCACTATTCCGCCAATGTGATTTCCGCGGCCTTCAAGGGCAAGAACCGTGTGCAGCAACACCAGATGGTCTATGCCGCCCTCAAGGGCCGCATGGGCGGAGAACTTCACGCGTTGGCCCTGCAGACGAGCGCGCCGGAGGGCTGATGGAACTGCGCTGGACAGTTTTTGCAGGAATTTGCATTGGGCTAGGCTGGTTGGTCCGCGGCTTTTTCTACTCAACCAGCAAGACGACACATAAGGATCGGGATCATCAATTGGCACGACCAGACGAAAATAGTTACGCCAATAGCGGTGACTCAGGCATCTCTCATCATTGACAATTGAAGGATCAAAAAATGTCCATCCACGACCAAATCGACAAAGACGTAAAGAACAACGACGTTGTGCTGTTCATGAAAGGCACGGCAGACATGCCCATGTGCGGCTTCTCCGGCCGCTCGGTGCAAATCCTCCAGCACCTCGGCGTGCCCTTCAAGAGCGTGAACGTGCTGGACTCCGATGAAATCCGCCAGGGCATCAAGGACTACACCAACTGGCCCACCATTCCGCAGCTCTATGTGAAGGGCGAATTTGTCGGTGGCAGCGACATCATGATGGAAATGTTCCAGTCCGGCGAGTTGAAGCAGCTCCTCACCGAAAAGGGCGTGGCCGCCGCCTGAGTGTGACGGCACCCTTCGAGGCTCGCCTCTGGCGGCACCTCAGGGCGAAGGCCTTTGTGAATTCTGCGTAAACTGAGTTCGCCTCATGCTGAGATGCTTTGCGTTGCAAAGCCTCGAAGCATGGGCTGCAAACGAGGAACCCATATATGCTTACGCTCTATACCGCAGGTCTCATGTCATGTTCCCTCGCATCCCATATTGCGCTGGAGGAAGCGGGAGCAGAATATCGCGTAACACAGCTTGATTTCAAAGCAGCGCAGCAACAATCGTCCGACTATCTCAAGATCAACCCCAAAGGCCGCGTCCCCGCACTTGTGACTGAGCGCGGTGTGATCACCGAAACGCCCGCCATTCTATTTTACATTGGCCAAACGCACCCAAGGGCCCTGCTCATTCCTGGTGATGTATTTGCCATTGGCCAGTTGCAGGATTTTAATTCTTATCTTTGCTCCACTGTACATCCCAACCACGCACATGGTTTCCGCGGCTACCGCTGGTCGGACGATCCCACTGTCATCGAGGGACTGAAGGTGAAGGTTGCACAAAACATGCGCGACAATTTCGCGATCATTGAAACAGATTACCTACGTGGACCCTGGGTACTGGGGCAGCAGTTCACCGTATCTGACATCTACCTTTATACTATTGCCACATGGCTTGAGAGTGACGGCGTTGACGTAGGTGCCTTTCCGAAGGTCAAAGACCACCGGATTCGCATGAGCGCGAGACCTGCTGTCCAGCGTGTTCGGGCTACTTATGCTTAGGATGGCAGCTGCTCTGCTGTGGGCAGGCAGCCTTTCCATTTTGGGCGCCCGGGCCGATGTCACCATTGGCCTTGCTGGCCCGTTGACCGGCCAATACCAGGCCTTCGGCCAGCAAATGCTGGTCGGCGTAAAGGCCGCTCTGGATGGCATTAACGCCAAGGGCGGCATTGGTGGTGAGCAGCTTGTGCTGGTCACGGCAGATGACCAATGCGATGCCGCCAAGGCCGAAGACGCCGCGCAGAAGCTCATCACCGCCCATGCCGATGTGGTGATCGGCTCCTTCTGTTCCGTGCCATCGCTGGCCGCCGCAAGGCTCTATGACAAGGCCGGCATCACCAGCATCAGCCCCGCCGCCACGCTGCCGCTGCTCACTGAGGCGGGCCTCGCCACCGTTATCCGCCTCGCCCCGCGCGCCGACACGCAAGGCGCCTTCGCGGCGCGCCGCATTCTCGCCAAGCGCCCCAATGCCAGGCTGGCGCTGCTGGATGACGGCACCGCCCAGATGAAGGCGCTTATCGCCAGCTTTTCCGCCGCCTATGGCAAGGGCGCCAGCCTCACCGCCAGCTTTGCCCCCGACGCCAAGGACTATTCCGACCTTGTGGGCAAGATGAAGGCGGCAGGCATCGACACCGCCTATCTGGCCGCCTCGGCCACCGATGCCGGCCGCATCACCGCCCAGGCCCAGGCCGCCGGTGTGGCGATCAAGCGCTATGGTCCGGACAGCCTGTTGGCCGATGCTTTCTGGGAAGCCTCCGGCCCGGCCGGTGAAGGCACCCTGGTAAGCTTCCCGGACGACCCGCAAAACCACAATGAGGCAAAAGGCTTGCTGGCAGATTTGAAAGCCTTGGGCGAAGCCACAGATGGCCCTGCCTTGCCCGCCTATGCGGCAGTACAATTGTTCGCCGCCGCGGCCGCGGCCAAGGGCGCCCATTCTGGCCCTGCGATTGCCGAAAGCCTGAAATCAGGCGAGGCCTTTGCCACGGTTCTTGGCCCGTTGCGCTTTGACGCCAAGGGCGATCCGCAAGACTTGCGCTTCAACTGGTTTTCGTGGAACAACGGCGCCTATCAAACCATTGCAGCCGAGACCCCGTGAATGCGCGCCTTCTTCGTCCAGATCAAATGTGAGCTCGGCAAATCCTATCTCGTGGCCAATGCCATCGCCGATGCCGAGATCGCCTCGGAAATCTTCTCCACCGCCGGGGAATATGACCTGCTGGTGAAGTTTTACCTGAAGGAAGGCGAGGATATCGGCCACTTCATCGCCCAAAAGGTGCAGGTGATCCCCGGCATCAGGGACACCTTCACCATCGTCACCTTCAAGGCCTTTTGAGCCCCGGAATCAGGACTCGCACCCCCGCCGCCGATTTGTTACACGGTGCCGCAAATCCTTGATTTGTTAGGCATCCGATGATTCCGCGTTACTCCCGCAAAGAAATGGCCCAAATCTGGGCGCCCGAGACCCGCTTCAAGATCTGGTTCGAGATTGAGGCCCATGCCACCGACAGGCTGGCGCAGCTTGGCATTGTGCCCAAGGCGGCCGCCAAGAAGATTTGGGCCATGGCGAAGAACGCCACCTTTGATGTGGCCCGCATTGACGAGATTGAAGCCGTCACCAAGCATGATGTGATCGCCTTCCTCACCCATCTTGCGGAGATCGTCGGCCCGGAAGCGCGCTTCGTGCACCAGGGCATGACCAGCTCCGATGTTCTCGACACCTGCCTGAATGTGCAGCTCACCCGCGCCGCCGATCTGCTGATGGCGGATCTGGACGAGGTTCTGGCCGCGCTCAAAAAGCGCGCCTTTGAGCACAAGATGACGCCCACCATCGGCCGCAGCCATGGCATCCACGCCGAGCCCACCACCTTTGGCGTCAAGCTCGCCTATGCCTATGCCGAATTCGCCCGCGCCAAGACGCGCCTGAAAGCCGCGCGCGAGGATGTGGCCACCTGCGCCATTTCCGGCGCCGTTGGCACCTTCGCCAACATTGATCCCTCGGTGGAGGTCTATGTCGCCAAGAAGCTGGGCCTGAAACCGGAACCGGTTTCCACCCAGGTGATCCCGCGCGACAGGCACGCCATGTTCTTCGCCACGCTGAGCGTGATCGCCAGCAGCGTTGAGCGCCTGGCCACCGAAATCCGCCATCTGCAGCGCACGGAAGTGCTGGAGGCCGAGGAATATTTCGCGCCCGGGCAGAAGGGCTCTTCCGCCATGCCGCACAAGCGCAACCCTGTGCTGACTGAAAACCTCACCGGCCTTGCCCGGCTTGTGCGCTCCGCCGCCATTCCAGCGATGGAGAACGTGGCGCTGTGGCATGAGCGCGACATTTCGCACTCCTCGGTGGAGCGCGGCATCGGCCCCGACGCCACCGTGCATCTTGATTTCGCCCTGAAGCGGCTTGCTGGCGTCATCGACAAGCTGCTGGTTTACCCGGAAAACATGAAGCGCAATCTCGACCGTCTCGGCGGCCTGATCCATTCGCAGCGCATTCTCCTTGCCCTCACCCAAAAGGGCATGAGCCGCGAGGAAAGCTATGCCGCCGTGCAGCGCTGCGCCATGCCTGTCTGGCGCGGCGAGGGCCAGTTCCTCGACTTGCTCAAGGCCGACAAGGAAGTGGCAGCCAAGCTCTCGCCAAGGGAGCTCGAGAAGCTGTTTGACCTTGGCTATCACACCAAGCACGTGAACACGATTTTCAAGCGCGTGTTTGGAAAGGCCTGAGCCAATGCCACACCGCGCCCACGCCGCCGCCGCCCCCATCCACACCATCACCACCACCGATGACCTTGCTGCCCATTGCGCGCTTTGGGCCAGGGAAACCTACATCACGGTGGATACAGAGTTCCTGCGCGAGACGACCTATTACCCCAAGCTTTGCCTCATCCAGGTGGCAGGCGCCGCCGAGGCCGCGCTGATCGACCCGCTGGCAGAAGGACTGGTTCTTGCCCCCTTCTTCACCCTGATGGCGAATGACAAGGTGCTGAAGGTGTTCCACGCCGCCAAGCAGGATTTCGAAATCCTGTTCATGCTGGCTGGCGCCCTGCCCCGCCCGGTGATGGACACCCAGATCGCCGCCATGGTTTGCGGCTTCGGCGACCAGGTGGGCTATGAGGCCATCGTGCGCAAGCTGGCGGGCGCGTCAATCGACAAGTCTTCGCAATTCACCGATTGGTCGCGCCGGCCGCTCACCTACAAGCAGCAGGCTTATGCCATCTCGGACGTGACCCACCTGCGCACTGTTTATGAAAAGCTGCTGGAGCAGATCGCCGCCAACAAGCGCGAGGCCTGGCTGGGTGCCGAACTCGCAACCCTCACCGACCCCGCCACCTATAAAGTGGACCCGGAGCAAAGCTGGCGCCGTATCAAGGCGCGCATCCAGAACAAGAAGCAGCAGGCCGTTCTCATGTCTGTCGCCGCCTGGCGCGAGCGCGAGGCGCAAAGCAGGAATGTGCCCCGCGGCCGCATCCTGAAGGATGAGGCCATCGCCGAAATCGCCATCCAGATGCCGCAGACACCGCAGGATGTGAATGAGTTGCGCCTCGTTTCGCGTGGCACCGGCAACTCCGCCATGGGTGCCGCCTTGCTCAAGGCCGTGCAGGAAGGCCTGGCGCGCAACCCGGACACGGTTCCGGGCAAGCCGAAGTTTGAGGAAATGTCTTCCGCCGCGCTTGCGGCTGCGGAGATTCTCAAGCTGGCGCTGAAGATCACCTGCGAGAACCATGGCCTTGCGCCCAAGCTGATCGCGTCATCCTCCGAAATCGAGGCGCTGGCCGCCGACGACAACGCCGACGTTCCCGCCATGAAGGGCTGGCAGCGCGAGGTGTTCGGCAATGTGGCGCTGGACCTGAAACACGGCCGCGCCTGCATCGCCATCGAGAACGGCAAAGCGGTAATCGTGAAGCGCTAATCCACTCCGCAATGCGGGCAAGGACGCGCTACTTCACCACCACTTTCGGCGTCAGCCCCATTTCGAAGGCCAGCTCGCTCAGGCGCTTTTCGACACGTTCGCCCATCAGATCCTTGAATTTGAGCGGCAGCGTCAACACCAGCGTCTTGCCCTCGCCGATCTTGAGGCCGATCTTTGGCAGCATTCCCGGCATGGCGGCTGAGAGAATATAGGCCAGGCGGAACATGGAACTGAGCAGATGCGCCCGTTCGATGTGCCTGTCGTCCAGCAGGCGCGTCATGTCTTCGCGCATCGCCTCGCCGTCATAGCGGTAGAAGATTGTCAGCGCCAGGAACACCCGGCCGGGGTGGTCGATGCCCACAAATGCGGCTTGTGAAATCATGCCCAGCGAACGCTCCGCCCGGTAATCCGGATGGGCGCGCCAGCCGATGTCGGCCAGCAGGCAGGCGGCATAGCGCAGGCGCTTTTCTTCTTCGTTTTCCGCAAGCCCCTTCTTGCTGAAGATCTGGTCTGTCCAATCGCAAAGCTCCAGCTCATGGGCCGGTGAGCGGGCATAGCGCCGCGCAAAATCCCAGCAGGAGGAGAGCAGCGCGTCATAGACCATCTTCTTGCGCGGCAGCTTGGAGAACAAAAGCCCTTCGCGTACGCCGAACACCGAGATCACCACATCCTGCGCCTGGCCGAAATGCATCAGCCTGTCGAGGATCATGGCGCCGTAAGGCAGCGTGTCGACGCGCGCCTTGGACATGTCCTTCACATCCTTGAGTGAGGCCGCCGTCAGGTGCGCCAAAAGCTCGGAAATGCCCTCTGCCTGGTTGCGGCTCATCTGATAGTGGTGCAGCACATGCAGTGGATAATCCACCTGCGCCATGTGCACGCGGGCCAGGTTGCGCCAGGCGCCGCCCACGGCAAAGAAGCTGCGGCCCTTGAGGCGCTTGAGCAGCGGCGTTTTCGCCAGATACTCATCCACGATGGCCTGTGCGCGGTCCATCGAGCCGCCGGAAAGGTCTATGAGCCGCAAGGGCCCGATGGGCAGCGTCACGCCGTCATGCAACTGCCCGTCCTTGATGTCGATCAGCTCCAGCGAGCCGCCGCCCAAATCCCCCGCCAGGCCATCGGCTTCCGGCGTGCCGGAAAGAACGCCAAGGGCGGCAAAGCGGGCCTCTTCCTTGCCGGTGAGCACGCGGATGCCCGCCCCCAGCGCCTTCTCGGCGCGGTCGATGAAATCCTCGCCATTCTCCGCCTCACGCGCGGCAGCCGTGGCAATGGCGAACACCTGCTTGACGCCGATCTGCCGCGCCAGCGCGCGGAACCGCTTGAGGCAGGAAAGCGCCCGGGTGATCGCCGTTTCGTTCAGCCGCCCGGTGATGGCAACACCCTTGCCCAGCCCGCACAGCACCTTTTCATTGAAGATGGGCGCTGGCGAACGGCGCAAGCCATCATAGACAACAAGGCGCACCGAGTTGGAGCCAATGTCCACCACCGCCACGGGGCGGTATTTCGGCGGTTCTGTGCGAAATCCGGTGTGCCAGGTCACTTGTTGCGCGAAGCCTTCCGTTTTTCCTTGGACTGGATGTTGCCCTGAAGCGCACTGCCGCGCCCGGACAAGGATGGGTTTTCCATGAAGAAGTGATGGGCATTGAACGGCGGATTGGCGCCATCAGGGTGGCGGCGCAGGAAGGTGCCGTCCGGCTGCAGGTCCCAGCTCTGCTGGTTGTCACGCATGTTGGTGAGCATGATCTGCTCGAGGATCTGTTCATGCACGGTGGGGTTTTCGATGGGGATCAGCGTCTCCACCCGGCGGTGCAGGTTGCGCGGCATCCAGTCAGCAGAGCCGATGTAAACTTTCGCCTTCGGGTGCGGCAGCCCATGGCCCGCGCCAAAACACACGATGCGCGAATGCTCCAGGAACCGGCCCACGATGCTCTTCACGCGGATATGCTCGGACAAGCCAGGAATTCCCGGCCGCAGGCAGGAAATGCCGCGCACCACCATGTCAATTCTCACGCCGGCGTTGGAGGCGCGGTACAGCGCGTCAATCACGCCGGGGTCCACCACCGAATTGAGCTTGGCCCAAATCTGCGCCGGCCGCCCCGCCTTGGCATGGGCGATCTCCTCGTCGATGCGCTTGATCAGCGTGTCCTTGAGGTTGATCGGGGAGAGTGAAATCTTCTCCAGGTCTTCCGGCTGGGCATAGCCGGTGATGAAATTGAACACCCGTGCCGCATCGCGCGCCAGCGCCGGATCACAGGTGAAGAACGAGAGATCGGTATAAATCTTGGCAGTGATCGGGTGATAGTTGCCGGTGCCGAAATGCACATAGGTGCGCATGGTGCCCTGCTCGCGCCGCACCACCATCGAAACCTTGGCATGGGTTTTGAGTTCGATGAAGCCGAACACCACCTGCACGCCGGCCCGCTCCAAATCGCGCGCCCACTGGATGTTGGCTTCCTCGTCGAAACGCGCCTTGAGTTCGACAAGCGCGATCACCGATTTGCCCGCCTCGGCCGCCTTGGCCAGCGCCGCCACGATGGGAGAGTTGCGCGAGGTGCGGTACAGCGTCTGCTTGATGGCCACCACATCGGGGTCTGCCGCCGCCTGCCGGATGAATTGCACCACCACATCGAACGATTCATACGGGTGGTGGACCACGAAATCCTTCTGCCGGATGGCCGCGAAAATGTCGCCGCCATGGTCGCGCACCCGTTCGGGGTAACGTGGCACATAGGGCGTGAACTTCAGGTCTGGCCGCTCATCGAGGATCAGCTGTTGTGTGTCGGCAAAGCCCACCAGCCCTTCGGCCATGATGGTCACGTCATCCGACACATCCAGTTCCTCGGCGATGAAGTTGCGCAGGCCCGTGGGGCAATTGGCGTCCACCTCCATGCGGATCACTACGCCGCGGCGGCGGCGCTTCAGGGCGCTTTCGAACACGCGCACCAGGTCTTCGGCCTCTTCCTCGATTTCGATGTCGCTGTCACGGATGATGCGGAACAGGCCCTTCGCCACCACATCATAACCAGGGAACAGCCGGGGCAGGAAAATGCCCAGCATGTCCTCCATCATGATGAAGCGGATGGCCTCTCCCGGCAGGCGGATGAAGCGCTCCAGCTGTGGCGGGATCGGCAAGAGGGCGCGCATCACATTGCTGTCCGAGCGGCGGCGCAATTCCACCGCCATCACGAAGCCGCGGTTCAGGATGAACGGAAACGGATGCGCCGGGTCAATGGCAATCGGCGTTACGATCGGCAAAATCTGCTCAAGGAAGCGCAGGTCCAGCCAATCCCGCTCAGGCTTCGTCAAGCCGCCATCGGCAACAATCGCGATGCCATTGGTGGCAAGTTCTTCCTTCAGCTGCAGCCAGCGCCGGTCCTGTTCGGCCATCAGCTCCTGGGCGCGCTTGCGCACCTTTTCCAACTGCTCCGCGGGGGTCAGGCCATCCTGGCTGATTTCGGCCACCTGTTCGCGAATCTGGCCGACGAGGCCCGCCACGCGCACCATGAAGAATTCATCGAGATTGTTGCCGGAAATCGACAGGAAGCGCAGCCGCTCCAACAGAGGATGCGCCGGGTTTCGCGCCTCTTCCAGCACCCGCATGTTGAAATCCAGCCAGGAAAGCTCACGGTTGAAAAACCGGTGCGGGCTGGCCATCAAATCGGTTTCGGCAGGCAATTCACTCATGGCCCGCCATATTAACGCATAATGACGGTTTGATGAACCCTATCTCATTGTGTCGTAAACAAATCTGGCGCTTCCAGCCCCGCCATCACCCGCGAGACAAACACCCGCGTCACCTCGGCCTTTTCCTGCATGGCTTGCCGGTCAATCTCGGCCACCAGATGCCGCGCCGCCGCCAGTTGCCGTGGCATGCGCAGCAGGATGAAACTGATCACGCTTTCATCCACGTGAATCTGGCGATCGGCAAAAAGCTTGACCAGCACGCCGCGCAAAAGCTCATCATCCGGCGGCAGCAGGCTGAGCAGCGGCAAGGCCTTGAGGCGCGAGGCAAGGTCCGGCAGCGCCACCTTGAGGCCCGGCAGGTCATGCCGCGTGGTCAAAAGCACATGCCCCGGCTTTTGCCGCGCCAGGTTGAGGATGTGAAACAGCGCCCGCTCGTCAAATCCGGGCTCAAGGTCTTCAACGCACAGGGCGCCGGCGGCAAACTGCGCCTCCGCCTCCTCGGCATTCAGGCCTGATGCCGGAATGATCCGCGCGCCGGACCGTGCCTGCCAAACTTGCGCCAAATGGCTTTTGCCGGAACCCTCGGGCCCGCGCAAAATGGCGCCCTTGGCAGGCCAATGCGGCCATTCATCCACCAGCCGCACAGCGGCAATGTTGGACGGTGTGACCAGGAAGTCATCCCGGCCCGATGCCGTCCGATGCGGCAGGTCCAAGAGCAGCTGTTGCGGTTTAGGGGCCATGGCCGGCGCCTGCCCGCCCATGATAGATGCTGCTGGCCAGATAGCGCGCCAGGCCATGGCGCACCAGAACGCCCGTGGTGGCCGCCAGAGGCACGGCCAGCAAAAGCCCAAGCACCCCGAACACATAGGAGAACGCCAGCAACGCCAGCATCATCCACACCGGATGAAGCCCGATGGAATGGCCCACCAACCGCGGCGAAAGCACATAGCCTTCAACGAACTGGCCAAGCGCCAGAACCGCCACCACCCACAGGAGTGACGATTCATTTGGCCAGAATTGCAGGGCCCCCACAATCAGCGCGCTGGCCCCGCCCACCAGTGCGCCGAAGAAGGGAATGAAGGCCAAAAGCCCGGTCAGCAATCCGATGGCGAGGCCGGATTTCAGCCCCGCCACCATGAAGCCAATGGCATAAAGCGCCGCCAGAAACAGGCACACCGTGCCCTGCCCGCGGATGTAGCCGGACAGGGCCGTATCCACATCCTGTGCGATGGCCCGCACCGAGCCCTGGTATTCCCGCGGCAGCCAGCCATCCAGCTGGGCCATCATCCTGTCCCAGTCATTGAGCATGTAGAAAGCCACCACCGGCGTGATCACCAGCAGCGATGCGCCGTTGAGCAAGGTCTTGCTGCCGGACCACAGCGTGGCGCCCCAGCTGGCCAGCCACAGCGCTGCCTTGCCGCCATAATCCGCCAGGGTGGTCGGAAGGTCGATGCCGCCCTGGTTCAACATGTCCTTGAGCCATTGCGGCGCATATTGGTTGGCCATCGCCAGAACCTGTTGCGACAGGGCGGGAACATCAGCCACCAGCTTCGCCACCTGCCCGCCCAGCACGGGCACCACCGCCACAAAAACCGCGATGATTGCCAGCACCGCCGAAAGGATGATCACCGCCGTTGCCGCCAGCCGCGGCAGGCCAAGCCTCTCCAGCCTGTCAGCCACCGGATCAAGGAAATAGGCCAGCACAAAGCCTGCGATGAAAGGCAACAGCACATCCTGGAAATACCAGAAGAACAGCAGCGTGGCGGCGAGCGCCCCAAGCCAGAACTGGATTTGCCGGTGCGTCGTCATGGTGACATCGCTCCATTCATGTGCATTACCCAGGCGCGCAAATAGGCGATCCCGGACGCAATGGTCAGCGCCGCAACGGCGAGGCCCGCCACATCAAACAGCCGGCCCGGCAGGAAATCAAAGGAAAGTTGCCCGAGCAGCAGCACCATGTAGAAGATCTGCGCCAGCGTGTTCACCTTGCTGACGAACAGGGGCTTCACATTCACGGGCTTGTCGAGAAGCCAGGCCAGCATCAGCCCGCCAATGATGAGCACATCGCGGCTTATGACCAGGATCACCAGCCAAGCCGGCATCGCCCGTGTGGCGCCCAGCGTGGCATAGGTGGAAACCAGCATGGTCTTGTCAGCCAGCGGGTCAAGATAGGAGCCAAGTTCAGTTCTGGCCTGCAGCTTGCGCGCCAGCCAGCCATCCACGGCGTCGCTGAGCGCCGCCACGGCAAAGACGGCCAGCGCCTCCGGATAAGCGCCCGAGATAAGCAGCCAGATCATCACCGGCACCAGAAGGATGCGGCCGATGGTGATGAAGTTGGGGATATACATGGCGCTCAGAAAGGCACCACGGACCAAGCGGCACCCGCATGTGCCAGCTTGAGGCCCGAAGCCTGCAAGGAGTTGCCTAGATCATCCGTGCTGCCGATGTAGAGCAGCTTCGCGGCGGCACCACCAGCGTCAAGCGAGGTCACATCCAGCCCCACCACGCCGGGCGTGGCCAATATGCGTGAACGCAAGCCGTTCCATTCCGAAGGCCCGGCAAAGGGTATCGAGATCGCCAGGGCCTGGGGGCCGGCGTTGGCCGCCTTTCCGGCCGCCTTGGCCTGATCCGAGCGGAACTTGTCGGTGATCAGCTGCTGGAAACGCTGCGCCGCCGCCACGGTGGAATCGGCCAGCGTGTGCGTATCCGCGGTGTAAACCTTGTCGATGGTGATCTTGCCCAGTGGAGAATTGCCCACCACGCGCGCATGAACGCCCCCTTCCGGCCCCGGCTGGCCGAAGGCGAACAGCAGGGTTTTCACGTCATAGCGGCGGCGAATGGCTTCAATCTTCACGGCGTTGTTGGCCGTCACATCCTGGGGCGAAAGCGTGGTGGCGTCATCCTGGTCACCAAGCGGGATGATGATCGGGATGGCGGCCTGCGAGGCGTGCAGGGATTCCCAGGCCTTGCGCCACGGGTTGTCTTCCCACAACTGCATCTGGCCTTTCTCATCCGTCCACACCGGAATGATCAGCATGGGCGGCCCCTGCTCTTCCGGCAGCTTGACCCCAAGGCTGCTGAGCAGCGGCTTCACCTTGTCCGGCAGGAAACGCACGGTGAAGGTGCCCTGGTAATGCCCCGGCCCGATCACTTCCTTCTCGATCGAAAGGGATTTCAGCAGTGGCATCACCTGCTTGACATCGAGCTTGGCCAGCTCGGCCGCCACGTCCGGGCTGCCCAGGTTCTCGCCAAGCTGGGAAATTGCCTTCATTTGCGCGTCCACCAGCGCCTTGTCCTTGGCGGCCTTGGCGGAAACATCGGTCACATCCACTTCAACGCCCTGCACGGCATAGGGATTGGTTTCAATGGGGCCGGCCGCAAAGGCGGGCGCCACAAACCAAAGTCCGGCAAGGAGGGAAAAGGCGGGGAATTTCATCAAGGCTCTTTGGGCTTTATTCCGGTTCAGAATCTGGCTAGGGAACTGCCAAATCACAACATTTGGGCAAACTAGCGGCATGAGCGGCTCCAAACAAGCACTGAGCAACACCCTCACCTATGCGGATGCAGGTGTGGATATCACAGCCGGCAATGATCTCGTCGGCCTGATCAAGCCTTTGGCCAAATCCACCCGCCGCAAGGGCGCGGATGCCGCACTGGGCGGTTTCGGCGGGCTGTTTGACCTCAAAGCCTGCGGCTTCAAGGACCCCGTTCTGGTTGCCGCCAATGACGGCGTGGGCACCAAGCTCAAGCTGGCCATTGATGCGGGCCTGCACCGCGGCGTGGGCATCGATCTCGTTGCCATGAGTGTCAACGACCTCGTGGTGCAAGGCGCCGAGCCGCTGTTCTTCCTTGACTACTATGCCACCGGCAAACTCGACGTGAATGCCGCGCGCGACGTGATTGCCGGTATCGCCGATGGCTGCCGCCAGGCTGGCTGCGCCCTGATTGGCGGCGAAACAGCGGAAATGCCCGGCATGTATCATGGCGGCGACTATGACCTCGCGGGCTTTGCCGTGGGCGCGGTGGAGCGCAAGAAGATCCTCCCCGCCAAGGACGTGAAGGCGGGGGACGTGATCCTCGGCCTCGCCTCCACCGGCCCGCATTCCAACGGCTACTCGCTGGTGCGCAAGATTGTCGAGGTGAGCGGCCTTTCGCTCAACGCCCCGGCGCCCTTCGCCAAGGGCCACACCCTGGCCGAAGCGCTGCTGACGCCGACGCGCATCTATGTGAAATCCATCCTCAAGCTTTTGAAGAAGCATTCCTCGATCAAGGCTTTCGCCCACATCACCGGCGGCGGCTTCACCGAAAACATTCCCCGCGTGCTGCCCAAGAACACCGTGGCGGCGATTGATCTTTCCGCCGTGCCTTTCACGCCAGTGTTCAAATGGCTGCAAAAGACCGGCGGCGTGGCCGAGGCTGAAATGCTTCGCACCTTCAACTGCGGCATTGGCATGATCGTGGTGGTCAAGGCCAAGGACGCCAAGGCCGTGGCCCAAGGCTTCAAGCGCGCCGGCGAAACCGTGGTGACGTTGGGCACCATCCGTGCCCGCAAGGGCAAGGAAGCGCAAGTGGCCTACGCGGGCAAGCTTCCGGAATGAGCGCCATGCCGGGCCAGCCCAAACGCGTCGGCGTTTTGATTTCTGGCACCGGCTCCAACATGAAGGCGCTGGTGGAGGCGTCGCGCAAGCCCGGCTGCCCCTATCAAGTGGCCTGCGTGGTTTCGAACAAGGCGGATGCAGGCGGCATTGCCTGGGCGCAGGCGGAAGGCATCCCCACCCATGTCCTCAGCCACCGCAATTTTCCCACGCGCGAGGCTTTTGACGCGGCCCTGAACGGCTACTTGCAAAGCCAGCAGCTCGACATCATCGCCTGTGCTGGCTTTATGCGGATCATGACACCAGTGCTCATCAGCCCTTGGGCTGGCCGCATGCTCAACATCCATCCCTCCCTGCTGCCGAAATACAAGGGCCTGCGCACCCATGAGCGCGCCTTGGCCGCCGGAGATGCTGAAGCCGGCTGCACGGTTCATATGGTCACGGCAGAGCTGGACGATGGACCTGTCCTCGGCCAGGCGCGCGTGCCGGTTTTGCCGGGCGACACACCGGAGACTTTGGCCGCCCGCGTGCTGCGCGAAGAACACAAGCTCTACCCATCCATCCTGGCAAGCTTCGCCGGGACCATGCCAGCCAGCCGCTAGCACCAGGCGACAGGGGGCGGCGCACAAGCTTTGGAATTGCAGAAGCGCCTCCTGCGCGAGCGCTCCAGCACTAAACAGCACCTGGGGACGATCCGCGATAAGCCGCAATCTCCCGCGCCCGTTCTTCCTTCCAGCGGGCCAGCAGCTTCAGCCGCGGCTCGCGGTAACGTTCTTCGTTCACCGCAAGCGTGTTGATCCGGTCGGTGCGGAAATGGCGGAAGCCTTGCCGCAACTCACACCACGCCACCACAATGCGCTGCGCATCGAAGAATGAAATGGCAATGGGCCAGATCACCCGGCTGGTCACCGCGCCAAATTCATCAGCATAGTCAATCGCCACTTTGCTTTGGCTGCGGATGGCGCGGCGCAACGCCCCCACATCCACCTTGTCTTCTGGCACATTGAACTTTGGCGGAGTGATCAGCGGCGCGTCATAGAAGAACGGGCGCAATGCTTCCGGCAGCACGGTGCCAATCTTGGCCACCGCATCATCCGCCGCCAGCCGCAAGGCTGCGTCGGCCCGTCCCTTCACCCAGGAAAGGCCGAGCATGATCGCTTCCAGTTCATCCGATTTAAACATCAAGGGCGGCAGGTCATAACCCTCGCCCAGCACATAGCCAACGCCCGCCTCACCGCGGATGGGCACACCCTCCGTGACAAGATCGGCAATGTCGCGGTAGAGCGTGCGCAGGCTCACTTCCAGCTCCTCGGCCATTCTCTGCCCCGTCACCGGGCGGCGGTGGCGGCGGAGAAGCTGGATGATGCGTAACAATCTGTCAGCGCGGCGCATGATGAAAGCCTACTGTAACACTGCTGACACCATGCTGTCAGCAGTGTGTCAGTAAGCGCAGTGCAGGAAAGGTGATACCCATGCTCGAACTTCATGTCTTTGGCCCTTATTTCGGCCTGCCCGATGGCAGCCCCTTTTGCATCAAGGCCCTTGTGCTCATGGAAATGGCTGGCCTGCCTTTTGAAACCAGGCGCATGAGCTTCAAGGAAGCGCCCAAGGGCAAGGCGCCATACCTGAAGGATGGCGGCAAGCTCATCGCAGACAGCCACTTCATCCAGAACCATCTTGAGACTGCCCATGGCGTGGACTTCACCGGCGGCTACAGCGCCGATAAGCTGGCCACCGGCTGGGCCGTGGCGCGCATGATGGAAGAACACATGTATTTCCTGTCGATGAACATCCGCTGGCTGCGTGATGAAAATTTCTGGAAGGGCCCCTATCAATTCTTTGCCCCTGCCCCCGCCCCGATCCGCCCGCTGATTGCCCGCATCGTGCGCAAAAAGGTCGCCAAGACCCATCATTTGCAGGGCCTCGGCCGCCACACCGCCGAAGAGAGGCTGCAACTTGCCAAGGGCGACCTCGCCGCGGTCGAGGCGCTGCTCTCCAAAAACCGCTTTCTGCTGGGCGACAAACCCTGCGGCGCGGATGCCTCGGCCTTCGCTTTCATCTGGGCGGCGGAATGCCCCTATTTCACAAGCGAGATTGGTGACTACATCCGCAGCCGCCCAGTGTTGGTGAACTATCTGCGCCAGATGCAGGAACGCTATTTTCCCGATTACAAATCTTCCTGAGCCCGGCTAGTCTGCCCGGCAGGGAGAAATGCCGTGCAGCCAAAACATCACATCATCATCGACACAGACCCGGGCCAGGATGACGCACTCGCCATCCTTTTGGCGCTTGCATCGCCGGAGATTGAACTGATCGGCATCTGTGCCGTGGCCGGCAATGTGCCGCTCTCGCTCACCCAGATGAACGCCCGCAAGATTTGCGAACTGGCTGGAAAGCCGGATACCAAAGTCTTTGCAGGCGCGATCCGCCCCATGCTTCGCCCGCTGGTGACGGCGGAGCATGTGCATGGCAAGACCGGGCTTGACGGCCCGGTGCTGCCAGACCCTGTGATGCCGCTGCAAGCGCAATATGCACCGGACTTCATCATCGAGACGCTGATGAGCCGCCCGGCCGGAACGGTCACGCTCTGCTGCCTTGGCCCGCTCACCAACATCGGCCTGGCCCTGGTGAAGGAGCCACGCATCGCCAGCCGCATCAAGCGCATTATCGCCATGGGTGGCGGCTGGTCGGAAGGCGGCAACATCACCCCGGTGGCAGAGTTCAACATCTATGTCGACCCCCAGGCCGCCCGCCTCGTTTTTGACTGCGGCGCGCCGCTCACCCTGATCCCGCTCGATGTGACGCATCAGGCGCTGACCACGCGCAAGCGCGTCGAGAAATTCCGCAAGATGGAAAACCGCACCGGCCCCGCCGTGGCGGAACTGCTCGATTTCTTTGAGCGCTTCGATGTGGAAAAATACGGCACCGACGGCGGCCCGCTGCATGACCCCTGCGTCATCGCATGGATGCTGCACCCGGAGCTGTTCACCGGCAAGGATGTGAACGTCGCCGTGGAATGCGAAAGCGAACTCACCATGGGCCAAACAGTGGTGGATTGGTGGCGCGTCACCAGCCGCCCGCACAACGCCCATTACGTGCGCGGCATTGACCACGACGCCTTCTTCAAGCTGCTCACCGAAAGGCTGGCCACGCTGGCATAGAAGGCCCGCGGCGGAGCGGCGCTACATGCCTTGCTTTGCCTGCAGATAGTAGTTGGCCTTGCGGCCATAGATCAGCCCGCGCAAAACGCGGCGCAGCGTTTCTGATTTGCGCAAAGGTGCAAGCGCGCCCTGGCCGATATCATGCGCAACCACTTTCAGCGCGTCCCAGTGCGGGGCCGCACCCGGCGGGCGCTGCGGCAGGCCATAGCGGCGCAGCGTGCCATTCATCAGGCGGATCTTGTTCAGGCGCTTCACTTCCGGCGTTTTCCAGGTCATGGCCATCGAGATGGAATAGGTGTCCCCCGTGCTCACCCAATGCGGAATGGTGTAGGGCATGTGCACAGCGTCCCCCGGTTTCAGCGTGTGCAGGGTGGCGCGGCTTTCAAACCACTCTTCATATTTGCGGTTGCGATGAACCGATGGCGAGATTTCCATCTCCGCCTCACCCACCAGGGCGCGGTCCTCATTGTCAAAAGTGCGCAGGAACTTGTCACCCTTGATCTGGATCAGGATGTTCTCTTCCATGTCGATGTGGAATGGCGTGGTGGCCCGTGCCGAGGAAACGAAGATGAAGCCTTCCACATCTGAATAAGCTGTGCGCGGCAGGCCCGCCGCGGCATTGGCTTCCTGCACGAATTGCTCCAGCATGGCCTTGTAGGCCGGGTCGCGCTCCACCCGCTTGATCACCAGCCAGGCATTCGCCGTTTCGATGGATTTGATCACCGCCTCAGCGGCCATGTCGATCTTGGGAATGTCCTCAGCCTTGGCGCCGACGGCCACCTTGCCGGAAGAATATTCGATGGCATCGCGGGGCATGCCTTGCGCCAATTGCACCAGCCGCGGCAGGCTGAACAACACATTGTCCGCCAGCCCATGCTTCAGCGCAAACGGCCGCTTCAGGAAATTCTGCCGGGCAATGGAGGGGTCTGCAAACACAATGCTCATGATCGCTTCCTTCGGGTCAACGCATAGAAGGCCGATTTGAGCAGCCCCCTGACATGCCTTTTTACAAGCAAGCCTCGTGCCACCAGCCAGAAGCCCAGGGGCGTGACATTCTCCCCGGCCACCAAAACGTCCTGGAAACCGATGCGGTCGCGCCAGACGCGGTCGATCATCGGGTGGCCGGGAATGGCTGAACTGTCCACGCGCCGGATGCCGCCTTCGGCAAAGAAGCTTTCCGTGGCATCGAGAATGAGCAACGTGCCGGGTGAGAATTTGGCCCAGGCCTCGTCATAGGCGATCTTGCCCAGCCAGGCCTCATCGCCATCCACCATGGCATAGAGAATGGCGATCGGCTTGCCGTCCAGTGCCAACCGCCAGAAGCGGAGTTTGCCTGCGGCTTGCAGGCCAGCCATCGCCTCACGGAAAGCTGCGGCAACACCCGGTGAATTCTTCAGCGCCGTGCCGCGCTTGCCCTTCCAGCCCGCAGATTCAAGCTCAAGCAGATCGTCCACAAAACCATTCAAAGTACTGTTTTGATTCAACGTTTCAAGTTTGAGATCACCCAGCTCCGACAGCCGGCTGCGCAGCCGTTTCAGTTCCTTGCGGCGCTTGTGGTCGAAATTATCAGCCAGCCATTCTTCGAAGCTGCCCTTGATTTCAAGCCCTGCCCGCCGCCAGCTTTGCAGCACGAAAACCCGAGCCGCGCTATCCTGCAGGGCTTCGGCAAAGGCGCCTTCGCTGGGCACCGTATCGAATAGGAAGGGCTTGGAGCGGGCGTTCAAAAAGGCCTGCAATGCGGGCACGGCTTCGGACTTGGCCAGCCTGGGCAGCCCGCTCGCCAGCAGTGGCGAGGTCAAGGTCGAGTCGTGAAACGTCCCCGGCGCAACAGCCTGGGCCATGGCCATTGTGCCGCCACGCATCACTGCCTCGGCCCGGCCGCCGCCCTGCTTCAAAATGGGAATCACCAATTCCGCAGCACCATAGGCGCTTGGCACCAGGCTCCGGCCGGCAAGCGCCGCCCAGTCTGCCGAGATGGCCGGAAGCTCTGGCGCAACCAGCCTGAATGTTTGCGCACTCTCGCCCACTGCCTTCCCCCGCCTGGCTGCTCGCCCTTGTCTCAATGCCGGTGCAAATGTCATGACCTCAGGCCATGCAAGCCACGCACCGTTTTGCACCAGACGGCCGCGCCGCGGCCAAATCCATAAGACAATGCTAAACAAACCCTTAAAATGAAAAGACCGGCCACAAGGGCCGGTCTTTCAAATCAAGGATGTGAGGGCGATCAGGCGTCAGCCTTCACCGTCAAAACCTGGCGGCCGCGATAGGTGCCGGCCTTCAGGTCAACATGGTGCGGGCGGCGCAATTCGCCGGACTTCTGGTCTTCAACCCAAGTCACCGTCTGCATCTTCTGGCCCGAACGGCGCATGCCGATGCGGCTGCGGGACATTTTTTTGCGTGGAACTGCCATGTTAAACCTCTGAATTCAAACAATAAAACAAATAGGGCGGTAAACCGCCCCAAACCGTTGGGCGGCTTATAGCTGAGGATTCTGCCCGAGACAAGCCAGATACGCGTCAATTCCGTCCATGTTATCGAGGATATGCTGGGCAATGGCGTTGACCTTGGCGGAAGGTTTTCCCGCCTGCCGCTTGATCGGATTGGGCAAAACCGCCGCCAAAAGCGCTGCCTCGCGCCGCGTCAGCTTGGCGGCCGGTTTGCCAAAATGGTACTGGGCCGCGGCCTCGGCCCCATAAATGCCCGGCGCCCATTCGGCGATGTTGAGGTAAATCTCCATCATCCGCCGCTTGGTGAGAACCCCGTCCATGTAATAGGCGAGCGGCATTTCCAGCCCTTTGCGGATGAAGCTGCGCCCATCCCACAGAAACATGTTTTTTGCCACCTGCATGGAAATGGTGGAAGCGCCGCGCGAAGGGCCTTCGTCTCCGCTGTCCAGCGCGTCCTGGAACTCTATCCAGTCGACACCATGGTGGCTGCAAAACCGCTGGTCTTCAGAGGAAACCACCGCCCGCGCCAGCTCCGGCGAGATGCGGTCCATGCTCACCCATTGCTTGTGCAAGCCATTGCCATTGACCAGCCGCAGCAGCATCACATTGGAGAAAGGCACTGGCACCACGCCATACACCAGCGTCATCACCAGCGGCCAGGCTAGCAGAAACCCGGCCAAGCCCAGCAGCGCCTTCTGCCAGCGCGCCCGCCTGTGCCAAAATGTTTTGAGTTTCTGCCGCATTGCCCTGTGCTAGAAAACGGTGCTCCAACTGCCCCGTGTCTCTTACGTCATTCATGTGACGGCGGAAACCATTCAATGAAAAGCCGGTTACCTGATCTTGCAATCCGCCCCTGCCCTGTTTGAAACCGCTCTCGCCGCTTGCGCCCTTGCGGTTGAGGAAGAGCTTGAGGCGCTGCTGCCTGAAGCGCCATCCAGCCGCCTGCAACAAGCCATGCGCTATGCCGCACTGGGCCAGGGCAAGCGGTTGCGCCCGTTCTTTGTGATGGAAAGCGCGCGCCTGCATGGCGTGGCCCCAGCCCGCGCGCTGACAGTGGCGGCGGCGCTGGAAATGATCCATTGCTATTCGCTGGTCCATGATGACTTGCCAGCCATGGATGATGATGACTTGCGCCGCGGCCGCCCCACCACGCACAAGAAATTCGATGAAGCCACCGCCATTCTGGCCGGTGATGCGCTGCTGACTTTCGCATTCGAAGTCTTGGCCAGCGCTGGCGAATCCGCAACCATCATCGCCGCTCTTGCCAAGGCTTCGGGACCGCAAGGCATGGTGGGCGGCCAGATGCTGGACATTGAAGCCGAAAGCAAAGGCTTCGCCACGCTGGCCGAAATCTCCGCCATGCAGCGCTGGAAAACCGGCGCGCTGTTTGAATTTGCCTGCACCGCCGGGCCAATGATGGCAGGCTCTGCAACCGCTCCGCTGCAAGCCTATGCCGAAGCCATCGGCCTCGCCTTCCAGATCGCCGATGACATTCTGGACGTGGAAAGCAGCGCCGAGGCCTTGGGCAAAGCCACCCAGAAAGACAGCGGCCGCGGCAAGGCCACCTTTGTCGATTTTCTGGGGATGGAACGCGCCAAACAGGAAGCCACCCGTCTGGTCGCACAAGCCAAGGCTGCCCTCGCGCCCTATGGCGCGGAGGCGGCAACGCTCCATGCCGCAGCGGATTTCATGATCGCCCGCCGGAAATGACGCGCTTGGCGGCATCATAGTCCGCAACCCGGTAAATCCAGCCTTTGCGGATCACATATTCCCAGCGCAGCTTGGCGGATGTGGCCAGGTCTTCCGGTGTGGTTGCCAGCATTTCCTCGCGCGATGGGTTGTGCGCGCCATCGCGCAACACCGCGCGGTTCACATCCAGCCCCAGCGCAATCGCCGCCTTGTAGTAGCCAAACTGGATGAAGCCTGAACAGATGAATTGCCGTGGCATCCACGCCTTGTAAACCCTCGGCTTGCCCGCCACGCGCCGCCACCCCGCATCCAGGCCAAACAGCGTCTTGAACCCAAGGCCGAACAGGCGGTGATAGTCATAGGGCTTGTGCAGCTCGTTCAGCATGAAGCCGCGCGCCGCTCGGAAGAAATCCGGGCTGAACCCCTCGCCCTCGAGGCGCAGGATGCCCGCCTCCTCCACCGCGTTCCGCCCTTGCACATAGCTGTCAAGGCTGGCCAGCCCCACGCCCTGGAACAGGCTTTCAATCACGAAGGTGTGGCTGAATTCCTCCTGCTCGCGTGGCAGAAAAAACACCATGGCCGCATGGCTAAAGGTATTGCCCGAAAGCAGGCGGATCAGCCGTGAGGCTGGCGTCGGGCTGCGGGAAAGAACGATGTCGCCGCGCTTCAACAAGCTTGCCGCGTGGTGGCGGAGGAAGTCCGCCACCGGCATGGGAAACTTCGGCTCAACCGCCCCAGCGCTTGGCAACATAGTCCTCAACAATCCCCTGGAACTGCTGGGCGATGTTTTCGCCGCGCAGCGTTTTCACCTTCTTGCCATCCACATAGACAGGCGCGGCGGGAAGCTCCCCCGTGCCCGGCAGCGAGATGCCAATATCGGCATGCTTGCTTTCCCCCGGCCCGTTGACGATGCAGCCCATCACCGCCAGCGACAGCGTTTCAAAACCAGGATACTGCAACCGCCATTCCGGCATGCGCCCGCGCACATAGGTTTGGATGTCGCGCGCCAGTTCCTGGAACACGGTGGAGGTGGTGCGCCCGCAGCCCGGGCAGGCAATCACCATCGGCGCAAAGGCGCGAAGGCCCATGCTCTGCAGGATTTCCTGCGCCACGATCACTTCGCGCGTGCGGTCTCCACCCGGTTCCGGCGTCAGCGAAATGCGGATGGTGTCGCCAATGCCCTGCTGCAGCAACACGGCCAGCGCGGCGGTGGAGGCAACGATGCCCTTTGAGCCCATGCCCGCCTCGGTAAGCCCCAGATGCAATGCATGATCTGTGCGTGCCGCCAGCATGCGGTAAACCGCGATCAGGTCCTGCACTTCTGAGCACTTGGCAGAAATGATGATGCGGTTGCGCGGCAGGCCAAGCTCTTCGGCATAATGTGCCGATTGGATGCCCGAGCGCACAATCGCCTCATGCATCACCTCGCGCGCATCAAGCGGCTTGGGAGACTTGTGGTTCTCGTCCATCAGCGCCGCCAGCATCGCCTGGTCGAGCGAGCCCCAATTCACGCCGATGCGCACCGCCTTGTCATGCCGCGCGGCGATCTCGATCATGGTGGCGAAGTTGCGGTCCTTCTTTTCCTTGAAGCCGACATTGCCGGGATTGATGCGGTATTTCGCCAGCGCTTTGGCGCAATCTGGATAGTCGGCCAGCAGCAAATGGCCGTTGTAGTGAAAATCCCCCACAATCGGCACATGCACGTTTTTCTTGGCCAGCAATTCGGCAATGCGCGGAACTGCGGCCGCACTTTCCTCGCGGTCCACGGTGATGCGCACCAGCTCGCTGCCGGCACGCGCCAGTTCGGCGATCTGCCGGGCGGTGCCTTCTGCATCCGCAGTGTCGGTGTTGGTCATGGATTGCACAACGATGGGTGCCGCACCGCCCACCAACACCGACCCCACCTGAACGCCCACAGTCTTGTGGCGTGATTCAATTGCCGAATAGCTCATGCGCCCTCATCTGCGCTGGGAATGTTGCAACGTCAAGGCAGTGCCATGGAGAGCAGCAGGCAGCCGGTATCCACGATGTCAGCCACCGTGGCGCCGCGGGAAAGGTCGGAAACTGGCTTGGCAAAGCCTTGCAGCACCGGCCCCATGGCTTGAGCCCCGGCGAGATACTGCGTGAGCTTGTAGGCGATGTTCCCGGCATCAAGGTCCGGAAACACCAGTACATTGGCCCTGCCCGCCACAATTGAGGCACCAGGAACCTTGCGCGCCGCCACCGCGGGTGAAAGTGCGGCATCCCCCTGCAGTTCACCGTCTATGGCAAGGTCCGGCGCCCGCGCCTTGGCCAGCGCCAGCGCCTGGATGACTTTCTCGGCATCCGGATGCTTGCCGCTGCCCTTGGTGGAAAAGGAAAGCAGCGCCACGCGCGGCTCTTCGCCAAGCAAAAGCCGCCCGGTATGGGCCGAGGCAAGGGCTATGTCGGCCAGCTCCCCAGCCGTCGGCTGCACATTGACCGCGCAATCGGCAAACACCAGCTGCTTGTCTGGCCATTGCATCAGGAAAAAGCTGGAAGGAATGGCAAAGCCGGGGGCAAGGCCCACGGTCATCATGGCCGCCTCGATCACCCGCGCGGTGGGGTTGGCCGCCCCGGCCAGCATGGCATGGGCCCGGCCTTCGGCGACCAGCGCTCCGGCCGCATAGAGCGGCTTGGCCAGCAGCCGCGCCGCCATGCCTTCGTTGAGCTTCGGGCGCCGCGCCATCACATTGGCAAGCGCGGCAGGCGAAGGCGCGGGCACCTCGCCCTGAAACACAATGGGCTCAGCCAGCCCTTCCCGGCGCAGGATGGCCGCCGCCTCGACAATGCGGGCATCCTCGCCTTCTGGCATGGCAAGCGTGAGCTTCTGGCCCTTGATCCGGGCCTTGGCCTGTTCAACAACATTCGGCATGAAAAGGAATGTGCCACATGGCTGAAGAAGAGAAAATCGAAATCCACCGCGGCCTGAAGGGCGTCTATTTCGAGCGTTCCGCCACCACCTTCATCGACGGCAAGGCGGGCGAGTTGCGCTATCGCGGCTATTCGATTCATGACCTCGCTACCCAATCCACATTCGAGGAAACGGCCTACCTGCTGCTGCATGGTGAATTGCCGACGGCCGCCCAGCTCGCGGGCTTCACCGCCGCGCTTGTTTCGGCCCGGCAATTGCCAGCCGAAATCATTTCGCTCATCACCTTGCTCAAGCACGCCCACCCGATGGAGGTGCTGCGCACGGCCACTTCGGCACTGGGCGCTTTCGACGCGGCAGTGAATGACACAAGCGTGGAAGCCGCCCGCGCCAAGGCCATCCGCCTTGCCTCGCAAATTCCCATGATCGTGGCCGCCCATCATGCCATCCGCAGCGGGAGGCCCGTACCAGCGGCAGACGCCAGCCTCTCGCATGCCGCCAATTTTCTGTGGATGATCACCGGCCGCAAGCCTTCATCTGATGCCGCCCAACTGATGGACCGCGATTTTATTCTCCATGCCGAGCATGGCTCCAACGCATCATCTTTCACGGCCCGCGTGGTGATCGGCACCGAGGCCAATCTTCATGCTGCCATGACGGCGGCGATTGCCGCTCTCTCCGGCCCTGCCCATGGCGGCGCGGCTGAAGACGTGATGCGCATGGCCAAGGAAATTGGTGAGCCGGGAAATGCCGCGGCCTACGTCAAGGCCAAGCGTGCGGCGGGTGAAGCCGTCACTGGTTTCGGCCACCGCGTTTACCGCACCGAAGACCCGCGCGCCCGCCACATGCGCGATGGCGTGGAGAAATTGTCCCGCGAGATGGGAGAGCCGAAATGGTTCGCCATCCTGCAGGCGGTGGTTGAGGCCATGAAGCCCTATTCCCGTTTCGGCGTGAATGTGAATGTCGATTTCTATTCAGGCGTGATCTACTATCTCAACGGCATCCCGCAGGATTTGTTCGTGCCGATCTTTGCTGTGGGCCGCGTGCCGGGCTGGGCTGTGCAATGCATCGAGCAGCTGCAGAACAACATTCTCATCCGCCCCCTCACCCAATATGATGGGCCGGAGCCGCGCGCCTATCAGCCAATTGTCAGCCGCCGGTAACAATCGCCTGCCCCCACATCACCCTTGTTCTGCCCCCTGATCGCCACATTCACTAAGGAATGTTAACCCGCACAGCACCACCAAAATGGGGTGCGGTGGGGGACGGCGCAGTAACGGGAGGGGACAGGCATGAGGAAGCTTCTGCTTGGCATCTGCGGGCTTGCGCTTGGAATACATGTGGCTCAGGCGGGCCAGACTGAATCACCTTTCACCATTCTGGTGGGCGAGCCGTCTTGGCTTGCTGAATCGCAATCCATTGCCAAGGCGCTGGATCACGAAAACGCGTTGCGCGTTCTGCCCATCATCAGCACCGGCAGCCTTGCCGCCTTGCAGGACATGGAGCAGTTTTCCCTGATCAACGCGGTGATGGTCACCACAGATGCGGCGGCCTATGTGCGCGCCCAGAACATTGGCGCGCCCGAAGGCGAGCACCTCACCTACATCACGGCGATCAAGCCACTGCCCATCCTGCTTGTGGCGCGCAAGGGCATCAACAATGTCACCGGCCTTGCAGGCAAGAAGATTGCCACCGGCCCGGCGGACAGCGCATCATTTGCAGCGGGTGAATTGCTGCTGGGCGGCATGGAAGTGCCATTCCTGCGCGTGCCCGCCGCCCAGGAAAAGGCCATTGACGCGCTGGCCCAAGGCAAGGCCGACGCCGCCTTGGTGGTCGGCACGCCTGCCAATCTTGAGCGGCTGGGGGCAGCCAATTTCCGCCTGCTTCCCATGGTGCTGCCTCCACAGCTGCAAGGCACTTATCAGCCGTTGAAGCTCACGGCGCGCGAGGCGCCGGGCCTCCTCAACGCCAGCCAGCAAGTGGACGGTGTTTCCACTGAACTGGTTCTGGCCGTGGATGATCGCTCAACCAAGCCCGATCAGGTCAAGCTGCTCAAGGCCTTTGAATCTGAACTGTTCAGCCAGCTGCAGGCAGCGCCGACCAGCCCGCTCCACGACGAGGTTGCCGGATGGCAACGCGAAGCCACCGCCGCCGCAATTATCAAATCCCTTCCCGCCACCATCATCCCGACAGGAGCGACCCCATGAGCTATTCCCCCGCCCGCCTTGACGAAGCCACGCCTGCTGAAACCGCCGCCAAGCCAGGGGAAAAGCCCGAGGCCGAAACACCGGTGCCCAGCTGGTTCACGCCCGGCACCGAGATCGTGAAGCCGGACCAGCTTGCCGAGCGGTACCGTGAGCGCCTCGCGCGTGAGCAAGCGATGCAGAAGGCCCAGGATGAAGAGCTCGAGGCCTATCGCCGCAAGCTTGACGAGAAGTTCAAGGCGGCTCAGAGGCTCTACGACCATCCCGGCAATGACAACCCGTCACACAGCCCGCAGGTCAATTTGCGCGCCCGCCGTCCCACCTTGCCTGTGGGGCAGATTGAGCTGCAATCCGCCCGCTATCACCGCGAGGCTGAGCAGGAAAAACCGGCCCAGGCAGAGCCCGCCCCCATCACTTTGCGCAAGCGCAAGACGCAGCCGGCAACACCGGTGCGAGCCCGCCGCAAACGCGAGTTCCACATCGGCACCTACGTGGCCTATGCCGCCATCGCCGTGGTGATTGGTGGTGGCGCTGGCTATGGCTTTGCCAACCGCGCCACGCTTTCGGGCTGGGCCCAATCCGGCCTCGACCACGCCCGCCGCGTGGTGGCTGATTTGGCGCGCCCGCTGCCAGAAGGCGGGACTGACGCCACAATAGCGACCAGTCCGGGTGGCACAACCACCATCGCCAAGAAGCCTGTCGCCATGGCGCAGCTGCAGGTCAATGACGTGCGCGGCACGCTGAACAGCATGATCCCGCTCACCCTCTCGGCCACCGCCGCCAGCGACAAGGAGCCAGTGGATGTGGTCATCTCCGGCCTGCCCCCTTCCGCCTATCTCACGGCTGGACAGCAATCCGCTGATGGCAGTTGGGTCGTGAAGGCGCCAGATTTGGCCAATGTGCGCCTGGTTGTGGCGCAATCGGAAGAACCCAAGCTCAATCTCGAAGTGGCAGCGGTTGAGCAAACCACTGGCAGCCTCGCCGCCCCCGCCCAGAAGATGCAGGTGGAATTGGCGGATGTGAAGATCGTGCCAACCGCCGCGCCGCCAGATAGCCAGTTCAGCGCCGTGCAGATCAAACCTGCCGAAGTTCCAGCCCCGGATGGCGGTGCCAAGCAGGCCTCGGCCCTTCCCGCCGCTGTCGCCCCCGGCGGCGATTTGCTCAGCAAGGCCGATGCGCTGATGGCTCAAGGCGATGTCATCTCCGCCCGGCAATTGTATTTGCAGGCCGCCAATCTCGGCAATGCCAAGGGCGCCTTCGGCGTGGCCCGAACCTATGACCCCAAGGTTTTCGCCGAATTGAAGATTGATGGCCTGCAGCCTGACCCCGCCAAGGCCGCCGAATGGTACAAGAAGGCGCAGGCTGCTGGCATGGCAGCCAACCCTTAAGTGGCCTCGACAAAGCGCGGCGCGCTTGGCAAAAGCCTTGGAAGCCCAAGGAGATGCCATGCGCGCCGCAGATTTTATCGTTCAAAGCCTCAAAGCCCATGGCGTGAAGCGCGTCTATTGCGTGCCGGGCGAGAGCTATCTGGCGTTGCTTGATGCACTGCATGACGCAGGCATTCAGGTCATCATCTGCCGGCATGAAGGCGGCGCTGGCTTCATGGCAGTGGCCGAAGCGAAGATGACGGGCATTCCCGGCGTGGTGCTGGTCAGCCGCGGGCCGGGCGCCACCAACCTTTCCATTGCGGTGCACATGGCCGAGCAGGATGCCGTGCCGCTCATCGCCATTGTTGGCCAGGTCGGCCGCGACGAGAAATATCGCTTCGTGTTCCAGGAAATGGATTATGGCGCGGTGTTCGGTTCCTTCACCAAGGGCGTGTTTGAACTGGATGACGCCACCCGCCTGCCGGAAATGCTGCCGCGCGCCTTCCGCCTGGCGCTTGAAGGCGTGCAAGGCCCAGTGGTTCTCCCCGTGCCGGAAGACATGCTGCGTGATGATGTGCCGGAGCCGCAGGTGCTGACCTATCCCCTGCCTGCGCTTGGCGTGGCTCCCGCCGCGTTGGAACTGTTGCGCGAGATGCTGCTGCACGCCGAGCGGCCCTTGCTGATCGCGGGCTCACGCTTGCGCGGGGCCAAGGGCGCCGACGCCGTTGCCAAATTCGCCGCAGCCCAGCGGGTGCCCGTGGCCGTCACCTGGAAATCACAGGATGTGTTCGACAACGCATCGGAGCTTTATGCCGGGCATTTGGATATGGGCACAGTGAAAGCCCTGCGCGAGGAACTGATGCAGGCCGACCTGATCGTCGCCGCCGGCACAAGGCTGGGTGATTTCGCCACCATGGGCTTTGCCCTGCCCGAGGCCCCACAGCCCAAGCAGGCGCTGGTCCACATCTATCCGGATTCAAAGCCGATTGGCCGCGTGATCCGGGCCGATCTCGGCCTTGTGGCGGACCCCGCCGAAGTCTTGAACGCGCTGGCGCAGAACCCGCGCGTGGCCCCGGCCGCGCGCGAACGCTGGATCTCGTCGGTTCATGCCGCCTGTGTGGCCGGGCAAACCTACGCGCTGCGCAATGTCGCCGACGGCGTGGATTTCGGCGCCGTCACCTTGGCGCTGGCGAAACATGCGCCGGCCAATGCCGTTGTCACCATGGATGCCGGCAACATGACAACCTGGGCCCACCGCTTCTGGAAAATGTCGCCGAAGAACACCATGCTCGGCGGCGTGGTCGGTGCCATGGGCTTTGGCGTGCCCTCGGCAGTGGCAGCTTCGCTGGTCGATCCTTCGCGCACGCCCATCTGCTTTGTCGGTGACGGCGGTGTGTTGATGAACGGCAATGAACTCGCCACCGCGCTGGCCTTCGGCGGCAAGCCCAAGATCGTCATTTCAAACAACGGAATATATGGCACCATCCGCACCCATCAGGAACGGCACTTCCCCCACCGCGTTTCCGGCACCAATCTGGTGAACCCGGATTTCACCGCCTGGGCCAAAAGCTTCGGCGCGGATACTTTCGAATTGAAGCTCGGCGATGATGTTGATGCCGTGGTGAAGGCCTTCCTGGCCAGCCCGAACATGGCTGTGCTGCATGTGCATTCCTCTGCCAAGTCGCTCAGCGCAGGCGGCACGCTGCCGGGCTAAACCCCCAGCGCCTTCAGCAGCCACACACTGCCGATGCCGATCGCCATGGTGGCCAGCAGCGGCAGGCGCAGGATGGC
>JAGWTZ010000078.1 GCA_028868695.1 Alphaproteobacteria bacterium
CGGATGATCTTCGCGCCATGAGCCAGCGCCTGATGGGCATAGGCCAAGGGGGCGGACCATGGGTCAATCACATGCTCGCCCGGCACCAGCAGGCCGCCCAGCGCCTGCCTTGCCAGCTGCGGCTCGCGAATGCGAAGTTCAGTCTGGCTGAGGCGCTTCACGTCCTCCACGCCATTGGCGCGGGCTTTCTTTTCGATGGCCTCGAGCTTGGCCAGTTCATCGTCATTCCAGGCGGCAACGATGGCGGATGTTTCCAGCAGCGGCAGGTTCAGGCCCTGGCGGATTTCGAGATATTCGGCATGGCCAGCCCGCATGCAGGCAAGCTCAAGACTTTTCGGCGGGGCATCAAAGCCCGTATGCAGCAGCGCGCTGTTGCCCTTGGAGGCGCCGGAGAGAATGTCGGCACCCTTTTCCAGCGCCACGCAGGACAGGCCCAAGAGCGCAAGGCGGCGCAGGATGGCCAGGCCCACCACGCCACAGCCAATGACGGCAATGTCGAATCTTTCGGACATGGCGCGAGGTTAGAGGGAAACTCCGGCGAAACCAATGCCGCCCATGCTGCCAGTGTGATGCGGCTTAGCCTTGGCCGTATTTGGCGAGCCAGCTTTCCTCGATCAGCTTGACGAAGCTGGCATTGGGTTCGAGCAGCGTGGGGCCGGGAATGGAGACTGAGCCGGGCGCTGCGGAGGAGGTGAAGAATTTGGCGTCATCACCCTTCAGCCTTGCGACATCCAGCACCGTCGGGTCACCCCAGACTTTCAGGTCATTCTTGCGGCCCTGTGCCTCTGGCGAAAGCAGGAAATTGGCCACCACCTGCGCGCCCGCCGCCGCCTTGGCATTGATGGGGATGGCCACGAAATGGGTGTTGCCGATGGTGCCGCCGGAATTCTGCCAGGCGGTGGTGGTCTTGGGCAGCTTGCCCGCGGCCACAAGGTTGGCCGGTTCATTGGGGTTGAAGGTGAAGCCGATCATCAGCTCGCCATCAGCCAGCATCTGGGTGATTTCGGCTTGCGTCTTGGGATATTGCTTTCCCTCGCGCCAGAGGAAGGGCTTCAGCGCGTCGAGATAGTCATAGAGCGGCTTGGCCACCGTGGCATCAAAATCCGGCTTGGTGATGGGTTTGGCAAAGAGCGTCTTGCCGGCCACCGCCTCGATCATCGCCTGCTTCACAAAAGTGGTGCCATGAAAATCCGGCGGGGCGGAATAGGTGACGCGGCCGGGGTTGGCCCTGGCGAAATCCAACAGCTCCTTCATCGACAGCGGCGGCTTTGTGACCTTGGCGCCATCGGCAAAGAAAGTGAGCTGGGCCATGCCCCAGGGGCTTTCAAGGCCATCGGTGCTTTCGGTGAAATCTTGCAGCGTGGTGGGCTTGCCCTTGGTATCCACCAAAGCAAAATTCGGCAGCGCTTCGGCGAAGGGGCCAAAGAGCAGCTTTTCGTTTTTCATGGTCTTGAAGTTTTCGCCATTGATCCAGATGAGATCAACACTGCCATCCTTCCTGGCCGCGGCCACTTCATCGCGCACGCGCTTCACGGCCTCGCCCGTGTCGGTGATTTTCACATGGGTGAGCTTCACGCCATAGCGCTTCATCACCTCTTCACCGGCCCAGGCGATATAGGCATTGATGGTTTCTGCCCCCGCCCAGGCGTTGAAGAACACTTCCTGGCCCTTGGCAGCGGCTTCGATGCCCGCCCAATCAGCGGCCAGCACGGTGCGGGCAAAAAACGGGCTGGCGCCGGCGGCGGCAAAAAGCTGAAGGGCGCGGCGGCGGGTGAAGGTCATGCAATTCTCCGGTTGGATTTGGGCTGTTATCGCAGCGCGCCGGGCCAGCGGCAATTCACGCTTGGCACCCCGGCCATCAGCAAAAAGTGATTATCTTTCAAGTTGCATCATCGCATGTTGCAGCAGGATGATGGTCTTGGCGTCGCGGATGCCGCCCCTGGCAATGGCTTCATAGGCTTCGGCCAGCGGCAGCTCGACCACCTCGATATCCTCATGCTCATGGGCGAGACCGCCGCCCTGGTGGATGCGGTCCTGCTCCTCATAGTCGGCGATGAACAGGCTCAGGCGCTCTGAAAGCGCGCCGGGGCTGGTGTAGCAATCTGCGATGTGGCGGATGTTGCGCACGCGGGTGCCCAGTTCCTCCAGCGCCTCGCGGCGCACGCATTCCTCCGGGTGGTCGGCATCAAGGAGGCCGGCACAGGTTTCCAGCAGGAACGGCTCATGCCCGCCGAAGGCAACGCCCGCCCGCCACTGGCGCACCAGCAGCACCATGCCGCGCGCCCAATCCACCGGCAGGACGGTGGCGCCATCGCCATGGTCGGCCACCTCGCGCGGCAGCAGCGTGGTCTGGCCGCTTTCGTCAGTGGCCTCAACCTCCAGGCGTGTCAGGCTGGACCAGCCCTTGGCCATGATGGAGCGGCTGATGATTCGGTAGCTGTATTTCCCCATCCGCATGGGTTAGCGGCTGGGTGGAATTGACACAATCTTAACCTTCCCTGCCGCATTCATAGGGGCGATTGCCATGGCCACTTCCCGCACCCTTTCAGCCCCCACCTACGCCAAGCCCGCGCTCATTCTGGGCGCCTGCATCCTGGCGGCCGCGGCGGGCTTTCTGGCCTTGCGCCACCATGCCCACAAGCAGGACCTGGCGCAGGCCGCAGCCAATGCCGGGGCCATCACCGGCTCCACCGGCCCGGCCCAGCAGCTTGGCCCCTCGGGCCTGCCGATCCCGCGCTTTGTGTCGCTGAAAACCGAGAAGGTGAATGTGCGCAAGGGGCCCTCTTCCGACCATGCCGTGGCCTGGGTCTACCAATCCAAGGGGCTGCCGGTGGAAATCACCGCCGAATATGAGACCTGGCGGCGCATCCGCGATGCGCAAGGCGCTGAGGGATGGATTTTGCAGAACATGCTGGCGGGCAAGCGCATGGCGCTGATTGCGCCCTCACGCAAGGGCAGCTTCATCAACATGATGGCCGGGCCTTCGCTTGAATCAGGGCCGGTGGCCAGGCTGGCCTCGGGCGTGCAGGGCGAAATCAAATCCTGCGATGGCGCGTGGTGCCGGATTCTTGCCAGCGGCTATGACGGCTATGTTGACCAGAACATGCTGTGGGGCGCCTACCCCGGCGAAGTAGTGAACTGATGCTTCGGTGCCTCAGCGCCGCTTGACGCGCACAATCACATCCACCCTGTCGATCACCTGGCCCTTGGGCAAAGCGGGAAGGCCGCTAATTTTCAGCTGCTCGTGATCCACGTCCAGAAGCGTGCCCTCTTCGACATCATAGAGATGAAAGTGGTTCGAGGTGTTGGTGTCGTAGAAGGACCTGTCGCCCTCAATCGCCACCTCGCGCAACAGGCCCGCGGCCTTGAACTGGTGCAGGGTGTTGTACACGGTGGCCAGCGAGACACGCCCACCCGCCGCATTGACGCCTTCATGCAGGCTTTCGGCGCTGACATGCTTGTCGGAGCCATCAAACAGCACGCGCGCCAAAGCCAGGCGTTGCGCGGTCGGGCGCAAACCGGCCTTTTGCAAAAGAAGCGTGATTTCCTGATCAGGCTGCATGGAACCCCTCTTACGCAGGCGCGGGCGGTTTTTCAACTGCGCCGCCAAAGGGCCGCAAGGGCGGGCGGCAAATCCGGGGCGGCGCGATGGTTGTGGTGTTGCCTGTGGAATTCAGCTATAAGCCGCCCGTCCTGGGGGCGATTACTCTCATGGGAGGCCTAGATGGCTATGACCGAGTGGATGATCCGCGGTCCTGAGATCGCGTCTTGCAACTGTTCCTATGGATGCCCCTGCCAGTTCAACGCCCTGCCCACCAACGGCGACTGCCGCGCGGCCGTGGGCATTCACATCGAGCAAGGCAACTATGGCAAGGTGAAACTGGACGGGCTGAACATCGCCGCAACCGCGGCCTGGCCGGGCCCTATCCACATGGGTCATGGCGAAATCCTGCCTATTGTTGACGAGCGCGCCAGCCCGGAACAGCGCGAGGCCCTGCTGAAAATCATGTCGGGCCAGGACACTGACCCCGGCGCCACCTTCTTCCAGGTGTTCCTTTCCATGTGCGAGAAAGTGCATGAGCCGATCTTCAAGCGCATCGACTTTGCGGCGGACCTGAAAACCTGCGAGGGGCATGTGCGGGTTCCCGGCGTGGTGGACCTGACGACTACCGCCATTCTCAACCCTGTCACGGGCAACCCGCATCATCCCAAGGTTTCCTTGCGGGCCGGGTTTGAATTTGCCGAGGCCGAATTTGCCAGCGGCACCGCCTCTTCCGCCGGGCCGATCAAGCTCTCCACCAGCGGCAAGCATGCGCACCTGGCCAAACTGCACCTGACCGGCCACGGCATCGTCCACTAGGGCGGCGCATCATGCAGCGGATTGCGACTGCGGCGGGTGCTGCGCAGGTTGAGCGCGGCCTCGTTCTTGCGGCGCTGGCCTTCGTTGTTGCGGGTGGGCTCTATTCCACCCTGCAGCTTGGAGACAGCGTGATGATGGCGGCAGGCGACGGGCCGGGGCTTGGCTATTTCGCGCTACTGTTTGCCATGTGGTGGACGATGATGATGGCCATGATGCTGCCTTCGGCCGCGCCAGCCATCCTTGTCTATGCCAGCCTGAACCGGAAACTGGCGGCCAAGGGCGGCACTGCGCCCCTTGCCGCCTTCATCGGCGGCTATGCCACGGTTTGGAGCGCGTTTTGCCTTGCCGTTGTGGGCCTGCAAATCCTGCTTGGCGGAGCAATCCGGCTGGACATGATGATGGCCACGGAAAGCGCCTGGGTGGGCGGCGCCCTGCTGCTGGCCGCGGGCCTCTACCAGCTTTCGCCGCTCAAAGGCGCCTGCCTTTCAAAATGCCAGAGCCCGCTGTTCTTCTTTGCGCGGCGCTGGCGGGCCGGGCCATGGGGCGCCTGGCGCATGGGGCTTGCCCATGGGGTTTACTGCCTGGGCTGCTGCTGGGTCTTGATGGCGCTGCTGTTCTATGGCGGGGTGATGGAATTGCGCTGGATCATCGGGCTGGCGCTTTATGTTGCGGCGGAAAAATTCATCCCGGCGCAAAACTGGCTGAGCCGGTTCACCGGGCTGATCCTGATCGGCTGGGGCATCCTGACCGTTTGGCAGGCGGGCGCGGGCGCCAGCTAGCGCTTTTCACACCCTTCCCACAGGCCCAAACGCCACATTTGGCTTTGGCGCTGGCCGTGTTAAAAGCCTCGCCAACCATAAACAGCGGGGCGCGATGACCGGACGTAAATCTAGCTTTCTCTATGATGACTTGATCGCCTGCGGGCGGGGTGAACTTTTCGGACCGGGCAATGCGCAGCTGCCGCTGCCGCCGATGCTGATGTTTGACCGCATCACCCACATTTCCGCCTCAGAGGGCTCGGCCGGCCTTGGCAAGGTTGTGGCTGAATTCGACATCCGCCCGGATCTCTGGTTCTTCCCCTGCCATTTCCAGGGCGACCCGGTGATGCCCGGCTGCCTGGGGCTGGACGCCCTGTGGCAATTGACCGGCTTCTTCCTTGGCTGGCTGGGCGAGCCCGGCAAGGGCCGCGCGCTGGGCGTTGGCGAAGTGAAGTTCACCGGCATGGTGACGCCCAAGGTGAAGAAGGTGACCTATGAGGTGGATGTGACGCGGCTGATCCTGCGCAAGCTGAAGCTGGCGGTGGCCGATGGCTTGATGAAGGCCGATGGCCAGACCATCTATGAGGTGAAGGACATGAAGGTTGGGCTGTTTGTGCCGGAGAACGCAGCTTAATCCGCGCGAATTTCCGTCATGCCCGTGAAAACGGGCATCTGTGTTTCGGCCAAGAAAACAGGGATTCCCGCTTTCGCGGGAATGACGGCAGGGAAAATTGAAAGGTTTTAACATGAGAAGAGTCGTCATCACCGGGATGGGCATTGTTTCGAGCATTGGCAACAATGCGCAGGAGGTGACCACCTCGCTGCATGACGCCAAGAGCGGCATTGTGGCGGCCGGGAAATACAAGGAACTGGGCTTCCGCTGCCAGGTGCATGGCGCGCCCAACTTTGACCCCGAGCAGGTGGACCGCAGGCCGCGCCGCTTCATGGCGGATGGCGGCATCTGGAACTATGCCTCCATGTCCCAAGCCATTGCCGACTCCGGCCTTGAGGAAAAAGACGTGAAGAACGAGCGCACCGGCATCATCATGGGCTCGGGCGGGCCATCCACCCGCACCATCGTGGCCGCCGCCGACACGGCGCGCGAAAAGGGGCCAAAGCGCGTGGGGCCCTTTGCCGTGCCGCCATCCATGTCCTCAGGCCATTCCGCCATGCTGGCCACGCCGTTTGGCATCAAGGGTGTGAACTATTCAATCACCTCGGCCTGCGCCACCTCGGCCCATTGCATCGGCAACGCCGCTGAAATGATCCAGTGGGGCAAGCAGGATGTGATGTTTGCGGGCGGCGGCGAAGAGCTGGACTGGACGCTTTCGGTTCTGTTCGACGCCATGGGAGCGATGTCTTCCAAGTATAACGACACGCCGCACAAGGCGAGCCGCGCCTATGACAAGAACCGCGACGGTTTCGTCATCGCCGGCGGCGCTGGCGTTCTGGTTCTGGAAGAGCTGGAACATGCCAAGGCGCGCGGTGCGAAAATCTATGGCGAGATCGTGGGCTATGGCGCGACCTCGGATGGCTATGACATGGTGGCGCCTTCGGGCGAAGGCGCGGTGCGCTGCATGAGGCAGGCGCTGGCCACGGTGAAGGGCAAGATCGACTACATCAACCCGCATGGCACATCGACACCGGTGGGCGATTCCAAGGAAATTGCCGCCATCAAGGAAGTGTTCGGCAATGACATTCCGGCCATCTCTTCCACCAAGTCCCTGACCGGCCATTCGCTGGGGGCCACTGGCGTGCAAGAAGCGATCTATTGCCTCCTGATGATGAAGAACGGCTTCTTGGCCGAAAGCGCCAACATTGAAGAGCTGGACCCGGAGTTTGAGGGCGTGCCCATCCTGCGCAAGCGGGTGGACAATGCGCGCGTGGACACCGTGATGTCGAACTCCTTCGGTTTCGGCGGCACCAATGCCACCCTCGTGATGCAACGCTATAACGGATAATCAGAACATGAACGGATTGATGAAGGGCAAGCGCGGCCTGATCATGGGCGTTGCCAATGACCATTCGATTGCCTGGGGCATTGCGCAACAGTTGGCCGCACAGGGGGCTGAACTGGCCTTCACCTATCAGGGCGAGGCCTTTGGCAAGCGGCTGGAACCGCTGGCCGCCTCGGTGGCTTCGAACATCATGCTGCCTTGTGATGTCGAAGACATCGCCACGGTTGACGCAGTGTTCGCCGAGCTGAAGCAGAAGTGGGGCAAGCTGGACTTCCTGGTGCACTCCATCGGCTTTTCTGACAAGAATGAGCTGAAGGGCAAATTCGCCGACACCAGCCGCGCCAATTTCTCGCGCACCATGGTGATCTCGGCCTTCTCCTTCGTTGAGGTGACCAAGCGCGCCGCCGAGATGATGCCGGATGGCGGCAGCATTCTCACGCTGACCTATGGCGGCTCGGTGCGGGTGATGCCGAACTACAACGTGATGGGCGTGGCCAAGGCGGCGCTGGAATCCTGCGTGCGCTATCTGGCGGCCGATTATGGGCCGCAGGGCGTGCGCGTGAACGCGATTTCGGCAGGGCCGATGCGCACACTGGCGGGCGCCGGCATTGGCGATGCCCGCGCCATGTTCTCATTCCAGGAAAAGCATTCGCCGCTGCGGCGCACGGTGAAGCTTGAGGAAGTGGGCGGGGCCGGACTTTATCTGCTGTCGGACCTTTCCGGCGGTGTCACCGGCGAGATCCACTATGTGGACTCGGGCTACAACATCATCTCCATGCCCCGGCCGGATGAGCTTGGGAAGTGACTCGCCCCTCTCCCCTCGGGGGAGAGGGATGCTCGCGCGAGCGAGCCGGGTGAGGGTCCGCTTGCTCCGAGTCCTGCTGGCGCCACCCCCTCATCCGCCTTTCAGGCACCTTCTCCCCCTCTGACGGGGGAGAAGGGCGAAGTTATAAGGAACTGAACCCATGTCCCAATCCCACGCCCAACTCATCGACAAATATGCCGAGCTCACCATCAAGGCGGGGCTGAACCTGCAGGCGGGGCAGCAGTTGCTGATCACCGCGCCGATCGAGGCGGTTGACCTGGTGCGGCGCGTCACACACCATGCCTACCAGGCGGGCGCCACGCTGGTGACCACGCTGTTCAATGACGAGCAGGCGGCGCTGATGCGCTATCAGCTGGGGCAGGATGCCTCGTTTGACGCGGCCCCCGGCTGGCTGTTCAACGGCATGGCCGAAGCGTTCCGCGATGGCAAATGCGCCAGGCTTGCCATCATCGGCGAAGACCCTGCCCTGCTTTCAGGCCAGGACCCGGAGAAGCTTTCGCGCGCCAACCGCGCCCGCTCGCGCGCCTACAAGCCGGTGATCGAGCTGATCACCACCTTCACCACCAACTGGTGCATCATTTCGGCGGCAACACCCTCGCATGCGCGCAATGTGTTCCCCGGCCTTCCGGAGGAGCAGGCCATGGCGGCGCTGTGGCAGGCCATTTTCAAATGCACCCGCGCCGACCAGCCGGACCCGGTGGCCGCCTGGGCCGCCCATAGTGCCGCCCTGCATGCGCGCGTGAAGCGGATGAATGAGAAGCGCTATGCGGCGCTGAAATACAAGGGGCCGGGCACGGATTTCACGCTGGGGCTGGTGGATGACCATGTGTGGGCGGGCGGCGGCTCTGTTTCGCGCAATGGCATTTTGTGCAACCCCAACATTCCCACCGAGGAAGTGTTCTCGATGCCGCACCGCGAGCGGGTGGACGGGGTGGTGCGCTCGACCAAGCCGCTCTCCTACCAAGGCTCGCTCATTGATGGCATTGAAGTGACCTTCGAGAAGGGCCGCATCGTCAAGGGCACGGCGGCCAAGGGCGCTGACGTGTTCAGGAAGATGATCGAGACGGATGATGGCGCGGCGCGGCTTGGCGAAGTGGCGCTGGTGCCGCATTCCTCACCGATCTCGGCCTCGGGCATCGTGTTCAATGAGACGCTCTATGACGAGAATGCCGCCAGCCACATCGCGGTGGGCCAGGCCTATGCGCAGAACATGGCGGGCACGGCGGAGATGAGCGCTGAAGAAAAGCTGGCCAAGGGCATGAACACCTCGCTGGTGCATGTCGACTGGATGATCGGCTCGGGCGAGCTCAATGTCGACGGCGTGTTCAAGGACGGCAAGACCGAACCGTTGATGCGCAAGGGCGAATGGGTGGACTAGCACACGACCTGCCTATCTTGAACCACCCCCACCACCGTCATTCCCGCGAAAGCGGGAATCCGTGTTGACAGTTTGTGGGGAACTGAAATTCCTGCGCAACAGAGATTCCCGCTTTCGCGGGAATGACAGTCTATTTGAGGTCACTCAATCAAGGCTGATCATGATTTAGTCTGCCGCGGGCCG
>JAGWTZ010000029.1 GCA_028868695.1 Alphaproteobacteria bacterium
TCGATGCCCGCCTTGTGGCCCGCCGAACGCGGCAGGCCCCGCGCCTCGGCCCAGCGGCCATTGCCATCCATGATGATGGCAACATGGCGTGGGCAGTTGGGCTGGGGATGGCCGGGCGTGTGGGTCATTGCTGCGGCATCATACCTGCATGATTTCGGCTTCTTTGTGCTTCAGCGCGGCGTCGATGTCCTTCATCGTGGCATCCGTCAGCTTCTGCACTTCATCGGACTTGGTTTTCACCTCATCCTCGCCCATGGCGTGGGCCTTTTCGAGGGCCTTCAACTGGTCCATGCCGTCGCGGCGCACGTTGCGCGCGGCCACGCGGGCCTTTTCGGCATAGGTGTGGGCGACTTTCACCAGCTCCTTGCGGCGCTCCTGGGTCAGGTCCGGCATGCGCAGGCGGATGACATTGCCTTCGGTTTGCGGGTTGAGGCCCAGGTTGGATTGCTGGATGGCCTTTTCAACGGCGATCACAAGGCCACGGTCCCAGACGCTGATTTGCAGCAGGCGAGGCTCCGGCACGGTGATTGAGCCCACCTGCACCAGCGGCGTCTTGGCACCATAGGCATCCACCACAATGGGATCGAGCAGCGAGGTGGCGGCGCGGCCGGTGCGCAGGCCACCGAAATCATGCTTCAGGGCTTCCACGGCGCCAGTCATGCGGCGCTTCAGGTCAGCAGCGTTAAAGGGGGCGGGTGCGGCCATGATCAGTCCTTGTCTATGGTTGTAAAGAGGCCCTTGCCGGCCAGAACCTTGGCGACATTTCCGGCCTCCCGGATCGAAAACACCACTACCGGAATGTCATTGTCCCGTGCAAGGGCGATTGCGGCGGGGTCCATGATGCGCAGGTCCCTGGACAGGATTTCGCCGAAGCTCACGTGCTCGTAACGCTTGGCGGCGGGGTCTTTCTTCGGGTCTGCCGAATAGACGCCGTCCACGCTGGTGCCCTTGAACAGGGCGTCACACTTCAACTCGGCGGCGCGCAGGGCAGCGCCAGTGTCGGTGGTGAAGAATGGCAGGCCCGTGCCGGCGGCGCAGAGCACCACCCTGCCCGCCTTCAGATGGTGGATGCCCTTGGCGGCGGCATAGGTTTCACACACGGTGGGCATGGGGATGGCGGAAAGCATCCGCGCGTCCACCCCTTTCGAGGTGAGAACGCCCTGCATGGCCAGCGCATTCATCACCGTGGCCATGATGCCCATGTGATCGGCCGAAACGCGCTCCATGCCCTTGGCAGCACCGGCAAGGCCGCGGAAGATGTTGCCGCCGCCGATGACCAGAGCCACTTCCGCCCCGGCCTTGCGCAGGCCAATGATTTCATCAGCCACGCGGCCCACGGTGGCCAGATCGATGCCGAAACCCTGGGAGCCCATGAGCACTTCGCCCGAAATCTTCAGCAGAATGCGCTTGTATTTGATATTGCTCATGCTTTCCCAATCCAACCGGCGTCCTGCAAGGGCCTTCGTGCTGCCCGCCCGCGCGCCAGAATCAACGCCCGCTGTTTTAGCCTGTTTGCAGCCTTCGCGCCATTTCACCCGGCAAACGGGGTAACCATCGCCTTTCAGTTGTAACGCAAATGCCAAGACTCGGCTACTTTGCCGCAGGCTGGGGGCGTTGCAGGGGAGGAAACAACATAATGCAACGACTGGACAGAACCTACATCACCATCGGCCTGTGCTGGGTTGTGGCGGGCATGATCTATGGAACCTGGCTTGGGGCCAGCAACCATTTGAACTTCGCCAATTCCCACGCCCACATGAACCTGCTGGGCTTTGTGACATCCGTGGTTTTCGGCATGTTGCATTGGGCCTATCCGGGGCTTGGCAAATCACGCCTCGCGCAATTGCAGTTCATCATTTACGAACTGGGCGTGGTGGTTCTTGTGATCGGCAAGATCATGATTGACGCCACTGCACAAGAGAACGTCTTCCTCATCGCCGGCTCTCTGATCACCATCATCGGCACGGCGATGATGCTCTACATGTTCAGCACTGCGCCGAGCGAAAAGGCGGCCTGAGACGCAACACCCCGCCACGCGGCTGCCCGAGGGCCCCGCGTGGCGTTTTCATTTCAAGCCTTGAGCACGCCCGGGCCGCGGGCGATGGCGGCAACGCCGGTGCGCGAGACTTCGACAAGGCCGAGCGGCACCATCAGCGAGATGAACTGGTCAATCTTGTCGGGCTTGCCCGTCAGTTCAAAGACGAAGCTGTCGGTTGCGGCGTCCACCACGCGGGCGCGGAAGGCATCGGCAAGGCGCAAGGCCTCAACGCGCTTGTCGCCAGCGCCCTGCACTTTCACCATGGCCAGCTCACGGGCGAGGAAGTTGCCTTCCACCGTCAAATCCGCCACCGAATGCACAGGCACCATGCGGTCCAGCTGCGCCTTGATCTGGGCGATCACCGAGGGCGTGCCGGTGGTGACAATGGTGAAGCGCGAGACATGCTTCTCATGCTCGGTTTCCGACACGGTGAGCGAGTCGATGTTATAGCCGCGCCCGGCGAACAGGCCGATGATGCGCGCCAGAACACCCGGCTGGTTTTCGGCAATCACCGCAAGGGTGTGGGTTTGCCGCTCCTTCTTGGTGGTGTCGATGTTGTAGGCCGAGCCCGTGGCTTGTTGATGTGCGTTCATGATGTGCCCTGCCCCTTAAACCAGCTGCTTGCCCTTGGCGTCGATCGCCGTGCCCACTTCCTCATCCGAGATGTCGGCGCCCAGCAGCATTTCATTATGCGCCTTGCCTGACGGGATCATCGGGAAGCAGTTGGCCAGGTTGGCCACCTCGCAATCAAAGATCACCGGGCCGGGCGTGTTGATCATCTCCATGATGGCGGCATCGAGATCAGCCACCCTGGAGCAGCGGATGCCCTTGCCGCCAAAGGCTTCGGCCAACTTCACGAAATCGGGCAGCGAGTCGGAATAGCTTTCGCTCAGCCGGTTGCCATGCAGCAGCTGCTGCCACTGGCGCACCATGCCCATGTAGTGGTTGTTCAGGATGAAAATCTTGATGGGCAGGCGGTATTGGATGGCGGTGGAGAATTCCTGCATGGTCATCTGCACCGAGGCGTCGCCGGCGATGTCGATGACGAGAGACTTGGGATGCGCTGCCTGCACGCCAACAGCGGCCGGAAGGCCGTAACCCATCGTGCCCAACCCGCCGGAGGTCATCCAGCGGTTCGGCTCCTCGAAGCGGTAGAACTGCGCGGCCCACATCTGGTGCTGGCCCACTTCGGTGGTGATGTAGGTGTCCCGGTCCTTGGTCAGGTCATACAGCCGCTGGATGGCATGCTGCGGCATGATCACTTCCTTGCTGGCGCGGTATTTCAGGCAATCCACCGCGCGCCAGCTGTCGATCTGGCGCTTCCAGGCGGAGAGCGCCGTTTCATCGAGCTTTACCTTGCGCTTTTTCCATTCGGCCAGCATGGCAGCGAGCGCCTGGCCGACATCGGCCACCACGGGAATGTCCACCCGCACAGTCTTGTTGATGGAAGAAGGGTCGATGTCGATGTGGATCTTCTTCGAGCCGGGAGAGAACGCATCGAGGCGGCCGGTGATGCGGTCATCAAACCTCGCACCGACGCAGATCATCACGTCACAATCATGCATGGCCATGTTGGCTTCATACATGCCGTGCATGCCAAGCATGCCCAGCCATTCCTTGCCGGAGGCAGGGTAGGCGCCAAGGCCCATGAGGGTTGAGGTGATCGGAATGCCCGAGAGCGCCACAAACTCGCGCAGCAACTTCGAGGCCTCCGGGCCGGAATTGATCACGCCGCCGCCCGTGTAGAGCACCGGCTTCTTGGCGGTGGCGATCAGGGCCACGGCGGCTTCGATGGCATGGGCATCCGGCGCGGTACGCGGCTGGTAGGATTTCACCGTCACGCCCTTGGGGCCGGTGTATTTGCCCTTGGCAAATTGCACATCCTTGGGGATATCGACCACCACCGGGCCGGGGCGGCCCGAGGTTGCCACATAGAAGGCCTCATGGATCGTGCGCGCGAGGTCGTTCACATCGCGCACCAGCCAGTTCTGCTTGGTGCAGGGGCGGGTGATGCCCACCGTGTCGCATTCCTGGAAAGCGTCATTGCCGATCAGGTGGGTGGGCACCTGGCCGGTGAGCAGCACCATGGGGATCGAATCGAGCATCGCATCGGTGAGGCCGGTGACGCAGTTGGTGGCGCCGGGGCCTGACGTGGCCAAGGCCACGCCGCACTTGCCTGTCGAGCGGGCATAGCCTTCGGCCATGTGGGTGGCGCCCTGTTCGTGGCGCACCAGAATGTGCTTCACCTTTTCCTGCTGGAAGAACTCGTCATAGATCGGCAGGACGGCGCCGCCGGGATAACCAAAGACGTGCTGCACGCCCTGGTCTGCCAAGGCGCGGAGCACCATTTCGGCGCCGGTCATCATCTCTTCGTCTGCCATCTTATCCTCTCAAACTTCCAAAAGCTCTCTAACCGCAACTGAACCAATAAAAAAGGCCCCCGAGGGAGCCTGCTTTTCGCGTAACACCGTGTATCCCGCAGGGTTAACCCTGCGCGGCGCTACGCGATCCTACTACCAGAATGGTCTTGTTCATGGCGCTAGTTCTATGTGCACTGCAAAATTTGTCAAGGGGCGAGACGCAGGGCCGTGTAAGAAAGTGGCGGCAGGGTGAGGCTGAGCAGGCCTTCTGCCAATCGGGCGCCCTGCCCGGCCACGGGCTTCACGGCCTCGGGCTGCTGCAGGCTGTTGGCGGCCTTGATGCCGTGGCCGGCCAGTTCATGGTGTTCGGCGAGGCGAAGTGCTGCGAAACCGTCCAGCCGCACCGAGACAGGCATTTGGCCCTCGCCGCGGTTGACCAGGAACAGGGCCACTCCGCCATCGTCATGCAAGACCCCCGCGCAATCCACCTGCGGCACCTGATCGGCGATGTCGGCCTGATAGGCGCCACAGGAAACCTGCAAATCCAGTGCCTTGCCGCGGCCAAGCCGCGAGGCCAGGGCGAAGGGATGAAAAATGGTTTGCCGCCAGGCCGCGCCGCCAGGCTCGGTCATGATCGGGGCGATCACGTTGACGAGCTGGGCCAGGCAGGCAATCTTCACCACGTCAGCATGACGAATGAAGCTGTTGATGATCAGCGACACCAGCAGGGCATCTTCGAAATTGTAAATGTCCTCCAGCAGCCGCGGCGCAACAGGCCAGCCCTGCTCGCCACGCAGGATGGGCTTGTCAGCCTCGCGGCTGTGATACCAGACATTCCACTCATCGAAGGAAATGGTGACATCACGCTTTGAGCGCTTCTTGGCCTTCACGTAGCGGATGGTGGCGGCAATGGTTTCGATATAGCGCTCCAGCCTGATGTTCTGGGCGAGATAGTTGCCGAGGTTGCCCGCGCGGTTGTTGAAATACATGTGCAGGGAAATATGGCTGGCCTGCTCATAAGTGTGTTCCAGCACCGTGGCTTCCCATTGCGGATAGCTGGGCATTTCAGGGTTGGATGAGCCGCAGACCACCAGCTCCAGCGAAGGGTCGAAGGCCAGCATGGCCTTTGCGGTTTCATGGGCGAGCTTGCCATATTCCTCTGCCGATTTCTGGCCGACTTGCCAGGGTCCATCCATCTCATTGCCGAGGCACCAGAGCCTGACGTTCCAAGGCTCGGCGCGGCCATTGGCGCGGCGCAGGTCACTCCAGGCGCTTCCGCCTGGGTGGTTGCAATATTCGAGGAAGGCGCGCGCCGCATCCAGCCCGCGCGAGCCGAGGTTCACGGCCAGCATCATTTCCGTGCCCACGGCCTCGCACCACTGTGCAAATTCGTGGATGCCCACGGTGTTGGGCTCGGCCGTGTGCCAGGCGAGATCAAGCCGCCGTGGCCGCTTTTCCACCGGGCCAATGCCGTCTTCCCAATTATAGGCCGAGACGAAGTTGCCGCCGGGATATCGCACGACCGGCACGCTCAACTGCTGCACCAGTGAAATCACATCACGGCGAAAGCCATTGGCATCGGCGCTGGGGTGGCCCGGCTCATGGATGCCGGTGTAAACCGCGCGGCCCAGATGCTCGATGAATGAGCCATAAAGGCGCGGGTCAATCGGGGCGATCACCCGGTCTTTGTCGAGCTTGATGGAAGCGTGAGTCATGGCTGCTGTTTAACGCCTGCGGCCCCTTCTCCCAAGCATTTGGTGGTGCTTGCCAAAGGTTTTAACAAATGGTTAACATATCGCGATGGTTGTGTGAGGGGAAAATGGTGGCGTTGGCAAAAGTTTCCCGGTTCGTTGCATGTGTTTTGGTGGGCTGCATGGCTGTGCAGCCCGCGCTGGCCGAGACAGCGAGCCTGCAAGGGCTTTCCGGCAAGGTGCTCATTTCACACGGCCAAGGCTTCGCGGCGGCGGAGGCTGGCGCCATTCTTGCCGGCGAGCAGATTCTCACCGGACCGGATGGGCATGCGCTGGTGCGCTTCCCAGCTTGCACCGTGACCTTGAAAGGTGCCGCCCTCTACACCGTGCCAGCCAAAACACCCTGCACGCCGGGTCAAGATATCGCCATGGCTGGCGTGTTCGCCGTCACCCCCGCATCAGTTGGCGCAACCCAGTTCGCCCAGCTTGACCAATTGACCTACAGGGCGCGCGATCTGGAAAATGAAGCGCGGCTTGCCAATGACCAGCCGCGGCTTGATTGCCTGGCCGGGAAAGAAGCGGAGATCAAGGCGCTGCGCCATTATCTGTTGCGCAACCCGGGCGTTGAGGAGAATGAGCGCATTGCATTCATGACGCAGGACCTTGAAACCTGCCAGGCCAGCCTGCCCGCTGCGCCGGTTCCAGCGCCTGCGCCGGTGGCCACGCCGCCAGTTGTGGCCGCCGCTCCGGCTGTGGACGGCACTGGCCTGTTGATTGGTGGCGGGCTTGCCGTGGCTGGCCTTGCCGCTGGCGCCTATGCGCTGCTGGGCAACAAGGGCGGCATCAGCAAGAACTGACGCCTGCCCACTTGCTGGCCGGCGGCACACCTGCGGCCAAAGCCAGGCACAAATTCATGCGGCAACTTGCGGCTGCGGATTTTGCACCGCTACAAATATCAATGAGCAACTTGGTGCAGGGCGCGGCGCCTGATATGGAGTTGGCCCACCCCGGAGTCCCCCCAATGCAATCTGCCAGCCTTTCCCGCGCGCATTTTCTGCTGGCGCTGGCTGTTGTCGCCATTTGGGGCAGCAACTTTGTCGTGATCAAGCAAGGCCTGACACATCTGCCGCCACTGTTTTTCGCGGCCCTTCGCTTCACGCTGGCCTTTGCGCCGGCAGCCCTGTTCGTGAAGCGGCCCAAGGTGAGCTGGGCCAATCTCATCGGCTATGGCCTGCTGCTGGGCGTTGGGCAGTTCGGCCTGCTGTTTGTGGCACTCAAGGGCCACATCACGCCGGGCCTCGCCTCGCTTGTGATCCAGATGCAAGTGTTCTTCACCATTGGCCTTGCGGTGGCGCGGGCGGGCGAAAGGCTGAAGGCCTATCAATTGGCGGCGCTGGCGCTGGCCGCCGCCGGGCTCGGGCTGATCATCGTTTACGCTGGCGGCAGCGCCACGCCGCTGGGCCTTGGCCTTGTGCTGCTGGCCGCCCTCTCATGGGCCTTCGCCAACATGCTGATGCGTGGTGCTGGCCGCATTGACATGCTGGCCTATGTCGTTTGGGCCAGCATCTTTTCCGTGCCGCCGCTGCTGGCGCTTTCATTCACATTGGAAGGCTGGCAGGCGGATTGGCAGGGCCTTCTCGCCGCAGACACGCTGACCTGGGCTGCCGTAATCTGGCAGGCGGTGGCCAACACCATGTTCGGCTTTGGCGCGTGGGGCTGGCTGCTGGCGCGCTATCCCACCGCAACGGTGACACCCATGGCCTTGCTGGTGCCCTTCTTCGGCATGGCGAGTTCGGCCCTGCTGCTGGGCGAGCCGATGCAAGGCTGGAAGCTGATCGCCTCGGCGCTGGTGATCGGCGGGCTTGCGCTCAACCTGCTGTGGCCACGCTTGGCCAATCCGCCATCTGCCCCCGCGACCAGGTGAGCTGGCGCTTGATGTAGTTGCGGGTGGCCATCTGGGCGGCGGCGGTGGCTTCCTGCAATGTCATTTCGCCGCGCAAATGTGCGGCCAGTTCCGGCACGCCAATGGCCTTCATCAAGGGGTGGGCCGCTTCCAGCGGCGGCAGGCGGCGCACTTCATCCAGCGCGCCCTGGGCGAGCATGGCCGCAAACCTGGCGTCTGCACGCGCGTAGAGCTGCTCACGCGGCAGGGTGATGAAATGTCTGGTGACAGCAAAGCCCGCCAAGGGCGCGCTGGCGCTGGCCCTGGCCTGCCACTCCACAAGGCTGGTGCCCGTGCTTTCCACCACTTCCAGCGCGCGGATGAGGCGCTGGCGGTCAGCCGGGTGCAGGCGGGCAGCTGAGACTGCATCCTTGCGCGCCAGTTCGGCATGGAGATCGCCTTCAAAGCCGCGCCACTTCTTGCGAACTTCAGGTGCAATTTCAGGTACTTCCGCCAAGCCCTTGAGAAGCGCCATGAAGTAAAGCCCGGTGCCTCCAACCACGATGGGCAGGCAGCCTGCCGCCAGCGCTGCAGTGATTTCGGCCACGGCCTCGCGCTGCCAGCGGGCAACGGAATAAGCCTCGCCCGCCGCCACATGGCCATAAAGGCGGTGAGGCGCCCTCGCCTCCTCCTCCACACTGGGCCGGGCAGTGAGCACGCGCAGCGGCGCATAGACCTGCATGGAATCGGCATTGATGATCACGCCATTTTCCGCCGCCGCCAGGCGCAGGGCGAGTGCGGACTTGCCGCTGGCCGTTGGCCCTGCAATAAGCACGGCGCGATTTGGATTTGATGCAGGCATATGGATTCCGTTCTCGTTCTCATAGCAGCCCCCGGCTCAGGCGCAATCGGCCCGGAGCTGGTCGAGGCGCTGCGGGACCTTGGCGGCGGCGCGCCGCATTGGCTGGCCGAGGGCGAGGCCTGCGAGGTGGAGGCCTTCGCGCGCATTCCCGAGTTTTTGATCGAGTTGCGCAAGGTGCCGGTGGATGCCGCGGTGGTCTCCATCCACAACCGGCGCAAGCGGCTGCTGCTGGCGGACATGGATTCCACCATGATCCAGCAGGAATGCATCGACGAGCTTGGCGTGGTGGCCGGCGTTGGCGATCACATCAAGGCCGTCACCGCCAAGGCAATGCGCGGCGAGCTTGATTTCGAAGGCGCGCTGCGTGAACGCGTGGCCCTGCTTAAGGACTTGCCGGCCAGCGTGGTGGAAGACGTTCTGCAGAAGCGCATCACCTATATGCCGGGCGGGCGCGTGTTGGTGCAAACCATGCGCGCCAATGGCGCCTATGCGGCGCTGGTGTCCGGCGGCTTCACGGCTTTCACCGGGCCGGTGGCGTGGCATCTCGGTTTCGATGAGAACCGCGCCAACCTGCTTGAGGTGGCCAATGGCGCGCTCACCGGGCGTGTGGTGCCGCCCATTCTGGGGCAAGCCGCCAAGCGCAGCGCGCTGTTTGAAATCTCGGCCCGGCTGGGCCTCTCGCCGCAGGATGCCTTGTGCGTGGGTGATGGCGCCAATGACCTTGCCATGCTTTCCGAGGCTGGCATGGGCGTGGCGCTGCATGCCAAGCCCAACGTGCAGGAAAGCTCGCTCATCCGCATCAATCATGCTGACCTCACGGCACTGCTTTATCTGCAAGGCTATCGCAAGGCCCAGATCGCCACAGGCTGACGCGCGGCTGCGCCCGCGCCTTCGCGATTGCATAATTTCAGCCTGCGGTTGCGCTGAATCCCTTTGTTGCCCCCACGCTTTTGAGACAGTCTTGGGTTCTGGGAGGGCACTATCATGTCATTGAAGATCATCGGCGCCGGCTATGGGCGCACCGGAACCATGTCCACTTTCACGGCGCTGAAGGAGCTGGGTTTCCCCTGCTACCACATGGTCGAAGTGATCATGAACAAGGCCAACAAGACGCATCTCGATTTCTGGCGCAAGGTGGCCAATGACCCGCCTGGCATGCAGGAAAATTGGGAATCTGTGTTCTCGGGCTACACCGCCGCGGTTGACAATCCGGCCTGTTGCGTGTGGCGCGAGCTGATGAGAGCCTATCCGGACGCCAAGGTGCTCTTGACGCTGCATCCGCGCGGGCCGGAAGCCTGGTATGAAAGCACGATCGACACGATCTATTTCACCGAGAACCGCTGGCAGTTCATGGTGCTCAAGATTTTCACGCCCTTCGGCCGCAAGTTCGGCGACATGTCGCGCAAGCTGATCTGGCAGCGGATGCTGAAGGGCACGATGGATGACAAGGCCCGCGCCATTGCTCAATACAAGCAGCACATCGAAGACGTGAAAGCCGCGGTTCCGGCCGACCGCCTGCTGGTGTTCACGGTGGACCAGGGCTGGGGCCCGTTGTGCAAGTTCCTCGGCGTGCCTGCCCCCGCCACGCCGTTTCCCAACGTCAATGACCGCGCGGAGATCCAGAAGGTGATCGCCGACATGTCCAAGGGGGCCTATGTCATCCTTGCCGGGCTTGTCGTTGCGGCCCTGCTGGTGCTCTATCTTGCCATGCGGCTTCTTGGCTGACTTGATCTCGCCTGCGCTTTGCGCAAGTCTGGCCTCCGTCATGGAGGACAAGATGGCAAAGAAAGCAGCCAAGAAGAAACCCGCCAAGGCGGCAAAGAAGGCGGCCCCCAAGAAGGCCTCAAAGGCGGCCGCCCGCAAGGTGGCCAAGCCCGCAGTCAAAAAGCTGCCCGCTGGCACCTACAAGTTCCAGATGGGCGAAGAGCGCATTCCCAAGCGCTGGTACAACATTCTGGCGGACCTGCCCGTGCCGCTTCCGCCGCCCTTGCATCCCGGCACACTGCAGCCCATCGGCCCGGCTGATCTCGCACCGCTGTTCCCGATGGAGCTGATCAAGCAGGAAGTTTCGGGCGAGCGCAACATCGACATTCCACAGCCGGTGCGGGACATTTACAAGATGTGGCGGCCCACACCGCTGTACCGCGCCCATGGACTCGAGAAGGCCTTGGGCACCACGGCGAAGATTTACTACAAATATGATGGCGTTTCGCCTGCCGGCTCGCACAAGCCCAACACCGCCGTGCCACAGGCCTTCTACAACAAGCAGGAAGGTGTGAAAAAGCTGGTCACTGAAACGGGTGCTGGCCAATGGGGCTCGTCGCTGGCCATGGCCGGGGCCATGTTCCGCATGGAAGTGAAGGTGTTCCAGGTGAAAGTCTCCTTCAACCAGAAGCCTTACCGCAAGGCGATGATGGAGACCTATGGGGCAAGCTGCGTGGCCTCGCCTTCGACTGAGACCAATGCGGGGCGGCAGATCCTGGCGGCGGACCCGCATTCCAACGGCTCGCTCGGCATCGCCATTTCCGAGGCCGTGGAAGTGGCGGCGATGAATGCCGACACGAAATATGCGCTGGGTTCAGTTTTGAACCATGTGCTGATGCACCAGACGGTGATTGGCATTGAGGCCATTGAGCAGATGGCCATGGCGGGCGCCTATCCCGATGTGATCGTCGGCTGCACGGGCGGTGGCTCCAACTTCGCGGGCCTCACCTTCCCGTTCATCGGCGCGCAGCTGCGCGGCGGCAAGAAGGTGAAGGTGATCGCGGCTGAGCCCGCGGCCTGCCCTTCGCTGACGCGCGGCAAATATGCCTATGATTTCGGCGACACGTCGCACATGACGCCGCTGGTCAAGATGCACACGCTGGGCTCCACCTTCATGCCGCCTGGTTTCCATGCCGGCGGCTTGCGTTACCATGGCATGGCGCCGCTGGTATCGCACCTGAAGGAGCTGGGCCTGATCTCGGCCGAGGCCTACACGCAGAATGCCTGCTTTGAGGCGGGCGTACTGTTTGCGCGCTGCGAGGGCATCATTCCCGCCCCCGAGGCCACCCATGCGGTGAAGGGCGCGATTGAGCAGGCCCTGAAGGCCAAGCGGGACGGCACGTCACCCACCATCCTGTTCGGGTTGTGCGGGCATGGGCATCTCGACATGGCGGCCTATAGCGACTTCATGGCTGGTAAGCTCGAAGACAAGTCCTATGACGAAAATGCCCTGCAGGCCGCACTGGCGGATTTGCCCAAGGTTGCGGCATAACACAGGCCTGAAGGCCGAGCCGATTCCCGGACCTGTCCCCGCCCGCGTGGCGGGGACAGGCATTTGGGAAGCACCGCTGCACGAACAAGGAAGACGAGATGACCAAAATGATATTTGAAGCCAGCCGCCGCGTGAATGTGGCCAAGACTGGCTTGAGCATTCCATCCATCTGCTTTGGCGGCTCGGCGCTGGGGGACATGCCCACCACCTATGGCTACAGCGTGGATGACACGCGGGCGCGCGCCACCATCGACGCCATTTTCGACAGCCCCTTCGGCTTCATCGACACTTCGCGCAACTATGGCATGGGGCGCAGCGAAGAGCGCATCGGCGCGGCCATCAAGGCCCGCGGCGGCCAGCCCAAAGGTTTTGTGATCTCCTCAAAGCTGGACCGGAACATGGACAGCATGGTGTTTGACGGCAGCCAGGCGCGGCGCTCACTCGAAGGCAGCCTGAAGGCGCTGGGCGTTGATCACATCCCGCTGCTGCATCTCCATGACCCCGAATATGCGGCTGACCTTTCGCAGGTCACGGGGCCGCGCGGGGCCATAGCCGAACTGATGCGCATGAAGGAGGAAGGGCTGGTCACTGCCATTGGCCTTGCCGCCGGCAAGGTGGACATCATGTTGCCGCTTCTGCGCGATTTCGATTTCGACGCGCTAATCAGCCACAACCGCTACACGCTTCTGAACCGCAACGCGCGGGCGATGTTTGAATTCGCCCATGGCCGGGGCATGGCGGTGATGAATGCCGCGCCCTATGCCAGCGGCATTCTCTCCAAGGGTGCAGCCGCCATGCCACTTTATGCCTATCAGCCGGCGGATGCCGAGATTGTGGCGCGCGTCAAGAAGATCGAGGCGCTTTGTGCCGAACATGGCGTTCCGCTGGGAGCGGCGGCGCTGCAGTTTTCAATGCGGGACCCGCTGGTCGCTTCCACCGTGGTGGGCGTCACCTCGCCGGAGCGCGTGAAGCAAACGCTTGAATGGGCCGCCTTGCCCATTCCGGAAGCCCTGTGGGCCGCGCTTTTGGCCCTGCCCTTCGACGCCGGCGACCCGGAAGCCAAGCGCGTGTACAATCCGGGCTAGGCCCGGAACACCACAGCCGCACCAAGGATGATCAGGACAAATCCGGCCACATGCTGGAAGGTGATCTGCTGGCCAAGGTAGAAGACCGAGAAAGCGATGAACACACCGAAGGTGATCACCTCCTGCATGGTCTTGAGCTCTGCGGCATTGTAGGTCTCGATGCCCCAGCGGTTGGCGGGCACGGCAAGCCAATATTCGAAGAAGGCGATGCCCCAGGAGACCAGCACAACGGCCCACAGGGGCTTGCCGGTGAATTTCAGGTGGCCATACCAGGCGAAGGTCATGAACACGTTGGAACAGGTGAGCAGCAGGATGGGCAGGATTTTTGCAAAGGTCATGCCGCCTTGCTGTGGCTTTGGCCGGGATTCGTCAACGCACAAAAATGGGCGCGGGCATTGCGTCCCGCGCCCCTGAGTTCAAACCTAAGGTGTTACTTCGACATGTTGCGCAGCAGATAATAGGAGCCGCCGCCAATGCCCACGCCGAAGAACCAGCCATAGATGCCCCACCAGGCCGGCAACAGCGAGGTGAAGTTGGGCAGGATCGTCGAGAACAGGCCGCCGATCACCAAGGCGATGAAGGCGTTGGCATGCCAGCCATTGTTGAACTTGAACTCGCCATTCTCCTGATAGAGCGCGTTCACATCCACCTTGCCCTTACGCACGAGGTAGTAATCCACCATCATGATGCCGAAGATCGGGCCCATGGTGGAGCCGATGAGGCCGACGAAATGCGCGGCCCCGCCGTTCCACGGCGCGAAGGGATAGAGCACCAGCGCGATCAGGGCCGCGATATAGCCGCCCTTCTTGAAATCGATCTGCCGGGGGAACACGTTGGAGATGTCAAAGGCGGGCGAGACAAAGTTCGCCACGACATTGATGCCCAAGGTGGCCACCGCGAAGGTCAGCGCCGCCAGCAAGGCGAGGAACCAGGAATCAAACTTCGCCGAGATGGCATCCGGGTGCAGCAGCAGCTCGCCATAGACCGTGTAGGCCGCCGTGGTGGTGATGCCGGCCACAAGGCAGAAGGCCAGCAGGTTGATGGGCAGGCCCCAGAGATTGCCCTTGCGCACCGTGGCTTCATCGGGCGCATAGCGCGAGAAGTCACAGAAGTTCAGATAGAGCGCGGCAAAATAGGTGATCCAGGTGGCGGCCACCGCCGCCAGCGAGGCAAAGGAGCCCGGTGTGCCCGGAACGCCAGCATCAGCCGTTGCGGCCAGCAGCTTGTCCTGCGGGATGTCGCTGCCGAAAGACAGGCCACCCTTGGCCACCAGCACCACGGCCAGCAGCAGCATCATCAGCCAGACGGCAGGGCCGGCCCAATCCTGGAACCGGCGCACCGTTTCCATGCCCTTCTGGATGATCAGCAGCTGCAGCGCCCAGACGATGACGAAGCAGATCACTTCCAGCGTTGAATGGCCCAGCATGTGGCTGGATTGCTGGAAGGCATTGATGCTTTCATTGCGGCAGAGCAGCGCCACAATGGCGCCAGCGGCGGCAGAGGTTTGCGCGCCATACCAGAAGCAGGCCACAATGGCGCGGACGAGTGCTGGCACGTTGGCACCGAAGGTGCCGAAGGAGGCGCGGGCCAGAACCGGATAAGGCACGCCCGTGCGCACGCCGGCGATGCCCACCATGTTCATCAGGAAGAAGATGACCAGTGAGCCGATGCCGATTGCGATGATGAAATTGAAAAAATTGCCGCAGAGCAGGAAAAGGCTTGCGGCAAGATAATAGCCCCAGAGGGAGTGAACGTCTGACGTCCAGACGTTGAAGATCGAGAAGGCGCCCCAGTTGCGCGTCTCGGATGGCGCCAAGTCTTCATTGTGAAGCGCTGGCGACGGATTGACCAGTTTCATTGATTACCCCTTGTTGTGTTTCCCAACTGCCCGCCCTCTTCGGTGGCGATGCAGCCCAGCGCAAGCTATCGCAAAGCCAAGGGCACGGCAATAGTAACTGTACGGTTACTCACACGCGGGGGAGTTGCAGGCGGCGTGATGACAGAAGCCGCGGCACTGGCCAAATGGATGAGAAATTACGGGAGGACTTTTGCCGCACTGCTGCTTGCCTCGCTGCAGAGGGCAGCCACGAGTGTGCGCGTGAGCTTGCGTTGCACATCAAGCCTGTCGAACAGCGCGGCGCAAGCTGCTGCCAATGACAGCCCCACGGCACCCGCGGCCAGCGCTGGCGAAAGCAAACCATGGTCCGGCAATTGCCAATCAGTCCACAGGATGCGGGTGATGGTGAGCACAGGCTCATGCAGGCAATAGACCGGGAAGGACAGCCAGCCGAGGACGTGCATCACTCTTGCCGTCATGGGGCTGGCGGGCCTTGCCATCGCACCCCAGGCCACCGCCGCAGGGGCCAGCGCAACGACTGCCACAAGGCCATACCAGCCCTTCATCGTCCAGGGCATGGCGAGGATCAGGACAAGCAAGAGGCATGGCCCAAGGCCGGTTCGCAGCGCGCGGGGAAGCACCGAGGTCACCCGCGCCTGATGGCGGCGCCAGAGATCGTGAACCAGCATGCCCGCCGCAAAGCCGCAGGCCACACGCGGGAAGCCAACGGCAAAAGTGGCCCTGTCCCACCCGCCGAAGATGTTGATGGGATGAGCGGCGTTCGCTGTGCCGAGGATCCACGGCACAAGCAGCAGCGCCGCCAGGCTTATGGCCCAAAAGGCCACCAGCCTTCCCGGCTTCAGGCGCACAAGGGCCAGGAAGCCAGCGCTTGCCGCCAATTCAAAGGAGATGGACCACAGCGGCGAATTGCCAGGGAAAATCAAGCCATGGGCGGCGGCGCCTGATTGCTCCACAAAGCCGCCGCCGAAATGGGGAATGAAGAACAGGTTTTGCAGTGAAGCCAACAGAGCTTCACTTTGGGTGAAATCGCTGGAGCCATGGCCCGCCATTAGCCTCAGGGCCGCAAAGCCGAGCAAGGTGCCCATGGCGGCCAAGGGAAACAGGCGCCCCACGCGGCGCGCCATGAATTCAGGCCCGGACATTCCGCCCGCGAGCTTGGCGGCATAGGCATGGCTGATGACAAAGCCCGATAGCACGAAGAACACGTCAACGGCCAAGGGCGCATTGAACAGGAAGGGATAGTGATATTGCTGGTTGAAATGCAGCAACATCACCATCAGCGCCGCGATGCCGCGCATGCCGTCCAAGACTTCAAAACGATGCTGTTCCGCGCCCATGTTGCCGCCGCCTTTCATGGCCGCAGCTTCTAACGCCCTGCCCCAGCCAGGCGCATGGCAATGCTTGCATAAGACCGGGAACTTGCGCCTAGCCGCCTATACCAAAGGCTAGCCGCGGTTCATGCGCCATGGCCGATCAGCGCCTTGACCTCGAGGAAATCATGGATGCCCCAATCGGCATATTCGCGGCCGTTGCCGGATTGCTTGTAGCCGCCAAAGGGGGCGAAGGTATCCCAGGCTGGCGAATTGATCTTCACCTGCCCTGCCCTGATCTGCCGCGCCACGCGGCGGGCGCGGTCAATGTCCTTGCCGGAGACGGCTGCGGACAACCCATAGACGGTGTCATTGGCGATGGCGATCGCCTCGGCCTCTGTCTCGTAGGGCATGATGGAAAGCACCGGGCCAAAGATCTCCTCGCGCGCGATGGTCATGCCAGGAGTGACGTGGCCAAACACGGTCGGCTTCACATAGGCACCCCGGTTCAGTCCGTCTGGGCGGCCAAGGCCGCCAGCAACCAGTGTGGCGCCTTCCCTGATGCCGCTTTCGATGAGGGACTGGATCTTGTTGTATTGCGTGATGCTGACCACAGGGCCCAGAACGGTATCAGCCTTGCCCGGGTCTCCCACCTTGTGTTCATCGGCCACGCGCTTGGCGATTCTCACGGCGGCATCATGTTGCCGTGCCTGCACCAGCATGCGCGTGGGGGCATTGCAGGATTGGCCGGAATTCGACATCACGGCGCGCACGCCCTTGGCCACCGCATCATCGAGATCGGCATCATCAAGAATGATGTTGGGCGATTTGCCGCCGAGCTCTTGCGAGACACGCTTCACCGTATCCGCCGCTGCCTTGGCAACCAGAATGCCCGCGCGTGTCGATCCGGTGAAGGACATCATGTCAATGCCAGGATGAGACGCCATGGCACTTCCCACGCCTGCGCCATCGCCGTTAATCAGGTTGAACACGCCAGCCGGCGTGCCCGCGGCTTGCATCACCTCGGCCCAGATCAGCGCATTGAAGGGCGCAAGCTCGGACGGCTTCAGGATCATCGTGCAGCCGGCGGCAATGGCGGGCGCAACCTTCGCCGCGATCTGGTTGAGCGGCCAGTTCCACGGGGTGATCAAGCCCACAACGCCTATGCCCTCGCGGACAATGCGCGTGGTGCCGCGCTGCTCCTCGAAATGGAAAATCTCAAGCGCCTTGATGGTGGATTGCAGATGCGCCATGCCGCAATAGGCCTGTTCATCCTTGGCGAATTGCAGGGGGGCACCCATCTCGCGGGACACGGCAATCGCGAAATCGTCATAGCGTTTCATGTATTCTTCAAGGATGCGCTGCAGCAGGGCGAGGCGCTCTTCCTTGCTGGTCTGGGAGAAAGCCACAAAAGCCCGCCGCGCCGCCGCCACGGCCAAGTCCACATCCGCAGCACTGCCCAGCGAAACCTGCGCAAAGGCCTCTTCCGTGGCGGGGTTGATGACGTCAATCTGGCGCGGGAGAGCCGGAGCAACCCATTGGCCGTTGATGAACATTTTCAGATTATGGCTCATTACTTCGCCCTCAGTTCAGCGTTAGCCTCGACAATACAACCGAACGGGACGAATCCCATCAAAATCAATTTGCAGACCAAAATGAGTTGACAGTCAGTGTCAATGCGGGCGCTTAGAACCCGTCAATCAGAGCCTAAATAGACTAAGGTATGTGAGCAAGTTGAACGCCGCGGCCATGGCAAACTTATATGCGCCCGGTATGGAGCCATAGCTGTCATAGATCGTTTTGATAAATGAAAGTCGCGGGAAACCTTGCAGTTTCGAAAAGCCAAAGAGATCGTTCAGGTTCAAGAGATTGGAAATGAATATGTCTTCAACAAAAACAAACGTAAGAGCGATGGCGAGCGGAAACAAAAAATTAATTTGCACAAGGGCAGTGAACCACGTGCTTCGATGGGGGGCGAATTGCTCTGTGTTGCGGCTGGCCGGCGGCACAGCGCCCTTAACAATAAAGTCTGCAAATTCTTGCCAGTTATTGTCATCAAGCGCCGCGGAATGGCCTCCGATTGCATATCCTACATTTCTTATTGCACTGTCATCACAGGAAAAGCCATCATGACCCGCTCCGCCAAGTTCCAAAGCGCCGAAAGTCAAACGGCCGATGGCCTTGGGCAGAAATGCAACAACCCAATCCGCCGTAGCTTTATAGTTCAACAATAGGCGAATCCTCTTGGCTTCAATGATGGGTTGCCAGTCAAACTTTGACTTGACTACTGAGCCCGCAAAAATCACGCGCTCAAATTTACAGTTCAAATAATCGCGCATTGCGGTTGCCGCAAGATATGTTCCGTTGGAATGGCCGATGAAATGCATCTCAGCCTCGGGATAGAGCGCCCTTGCGGTTGCGAAACGGTCCATCAGCCATTCCACTTTTGTCCTGCGCACCCAGGGGAGCAGGAAAGGCAGGGCAGCGAAATAGCCATAACTCTGAGTATCAGTGCGCAGCTTTCCAACGGGCGTGTAAACATGGTCGTCCCTAATGCGCAGATGACTGGCGATTTTTTTGGCCCACGCTCCTGTGTCTCGAATGCCGTGGATGACAAAGACGAAAGACCTTATGGTACGATCTGGTTTGGCATTCACTGAATCGTCCAGATATTTTAGTGGTATTTCATGAGCTTTGAGGATTTGGCGATTTTGCATGAAAAACGGGCTGCTCCTGTCGCTTCTGCCAACACAGGCCAATATCAATTCGCGACGTTTGGCCCTTTTTTTGTTTTCTCTCAAATTGGCTGCACCGGTACCCTTTTTATCGAACAGATCGAGAATGGTATCCTGATTGGTGTCTTGGATTTCAACAAACATCACTTCACTAGTTTGTTTGAAGGACATTTCAATGTCGATGATCTCGATTGCCGAAATCATCCGGTCGTCTGTTGGCAACATGTGTGTCACGTCAACACTCAGACGATTGTTTTGCAATGGCCGGGATGTGACATCTAGCCATTGCATGCGTGTGTTGAAAATGAAGGGTGCGCCGCGACGCAATTGGTAGATGATCGGGATTGATTGACCGCCAAAGATTAGTTTTGCATCGCCAAAAGCACTAGCGAAAACACCCAATACGCCATACACAAAGGCAACCCATCCGTAGAAATTGTAGATAAGCCAATCGGCCGGTTTCCAACGTGGGCTGGATAGCCAGCCCCGAGTGTTACCTGAAGCAAAAACAATTTCCTTAACTGCGTTGTGCCATGTGCGGTCTGAGTTATTGCTCAGCTCCACGTATTCATCTTCAAGTTCGCTATCGTAGCCATCGCAGTTGTGCTTCGTGATGATGAGTGCTTTTCTAGCGACCGGTGCGCTGAAGCCGTGTGACAAAAAAACGATTTCGTCATACTGGCGATGCAAGCAAAGCTGATCAAGCCTCTTCACCAAGCGAATTACTGCTTCGCTAGCCAACTCGCCGGACAGTTTGCTTTGAAAGCAGCTGAAAACTGCCATATCCACGCCGGTGAAATGAACTTGCTGCAACTCTTCGCAATAGTCTTTCAGTGCTTGGGTAATATGATCTTTGAAGCCTGAAAGACAGATCAGCAAACCCCGCGCTTCCCTTCCCTTGCTGGCCTTAAATTGCCAACCGTCGGTTTCTATTGCCCATCCATTTGACATATGCGTTTCCCCGAGTTTTTTGTGCCCCTTTCAACTATTGATAGCGCGTCTACCGAAAGTTGCAATATCCGTTGGCTTCAACAGAGGTGGACTGGGCCTCTGCCATTGCTTTTTCGCAGGCGCCGTTCTCTGCTGACATCGACACGCTTAATGAATTTGGCCGAAGGGTATTCGGGTCAGCTTGACACAAATCCAGCAGCGCCAATGCAAACGTGATGGCCAAATCGATTTTCGCACCTGCACCACGCGAGGCCTGTGTAAGGCCTCCTGAGTTGCCGGGATGATGTTGACAAGCGCCAATCCGAAAGCCATTGCGCCAAGCCCGCCGCTGTGGAATCCTTTTTCCGGCTGTGGGCATTATGCAAGGCGGTGCAGAATGGATGCCAGGAAGCTTGTCCAGACCTATATTGATGCATGGAGCGCGCGCGACGCCGGGGCAATCCTGGCGAGCCTGACCGAGGACGGGACCTATGAAGATCCGTCAACCGGCGGCCCCCTCTCCGGGGATGCGCTGCGCAAACATGTCGGAGGGTTGTTCGCCGCCTTCCCTGATCTCAATTTCGAACTCGTGAGTTTCGGGCAAACCGGCGAGACGGCGGCGGCTTTCGAGTGGATCATGCGTGGCACCAATAGCGGCAGCATGATGGGCCTGCCGCCCACAGGCAAAAGCATTGCCCTGCGCGGCGCGGATTTCGTGACGTTCCGGGATGGCAAGATTGCAAAGGTCACCGGTTATTTCGACCGGGGAGAAACGCCGCGCCAGCTGGGGCTTGATGTCATCGTGCAGCCCAAGCAAATCGGGCCGTTCAAGTTTGGGATTTCCACCGTGGTGCAGACTGGCAAGACGCAGGAGCCTGGCGCCTTTTCCATCACCTTTCTTGAGGCCCATGATGATGCCGCCGTGCAGCGCGTGCGCGAGGCTTCACGCGCCTCACTGGCGGACATGCTGAAAATGGATGGTTTCATTGGAGCGACAACATCCACCGTGGGTCACCGCATGGTGACGATCAGCGCCTGGGACAGCCCGGAGGCCTCGCGCGCCGTGATGCGCCAGGGCAAGCACGCGGAAGTGATGAAGATGATGTTCGATGGCGAGACCGCAGACCACGGCTTCACCAGCGTGTGGACCAAGCACCATGTCAATCCTGTGATAGTGCGCTGTCCCGCTTGCGGCAAGACAACGCGCGGGCCAGATGCGGCGCGGATGTGTTCCTGCGGCGCGAAATTGCCCGATCCTGTTCCCTTCTGGTAGCGGCCCTGCCGCGAAGGCGGAATGAAGGCTGCTGTCAGCAACTGTCAGGAGGCACCCTTCCCTGCTGACGGTGCTGCGCCTATATGTGGGCCATGGGACATTCACGTCAGGAAGGCGGATTCGCGGAAGCGCCGATGCCGCCGCTCGAGGGATATGACACGCTGCCGGATTCGGCGCGCGCCGGGCTGGAGGCGCTGCGCCCCGAGGTGCAGGCGCTGCCCATGTTTGCGCCGCACCGGCCGGCCAAGCCGCCCAAATCCGAAGGCGGCAAGCGGCTGGAAGTGGTCTCGCCCTATGAGCCGAAGGGCGACCAGCCCACCGCCATCAGGGAACTGGTGGCTGGCGTGAACGCGCAGGAGCGCAACCAGGTTCTGCTCGGCGTCACCGGCTCGGGCAAGACCTACACCATGGCCAAGATCATCGAGGCCACGCAGCGACCCGCCCTCATCATGGCGCCGAACAAGACGCTAGCCGCCCAGCTTTATGGCGAGTTCCAGAACTTCTTCCCCAACAATGCGGTGGAGTATTTCGTTTCCTATTACGACTATTACACGCCCGAAGCCTATGTGCCGCGCTCGGACACCTATATCGAGAAGGAAAGCTCGATCAACGAACAGATCGACCGCATGCGCCATTCGGCCACGCGCTCGCTGTTGGAGCGGGATGACGTGATCGTCGTCGCCTCAGTCTCCTGCATCTATGGCATCGGAGACGTGGAAACCTATTCGGCCATGACCTTCGCGGTAAAGAAGGGCCAGACCATCAGCCAGCGGCAACTGATCGCCGACCTTGTGGCACTTCACTACAAGCGCAATGACCAGAATTTCGTGCGCGGCTCGTTCCGGGTGCGCGGCGACACGATTGAATTGTTCCCCTCGCATCTGGATGACCGCGCCTGGCGCTTCTCGCTGTTTGGCGATGAGATTGAGGCGATCTCGGAGTTTGATCCGCTCACCGGGCAGAAACGCGCGGAGCTGGAGGCGGTGAAGGTCTATTCCAACTCGCATTATGTGACGCCCAAGCCCACGCTGGAACAGGCCGTGACGCGCATCAAGCATGACCTGCAGCTGCGCCTGCATGAGTTCAACAGCGCGGGCCGCATTCTCGAGGCGCAGCGGCTGGAACAACGCACGCTGTTTGACATTGAGATGATGATGGCCACCGGCTCTTGCGCCGGCATCGAAAACTATTCGCGTTATCTCACCGGCCGCAAGCCGGGCGAGCCGCCGCCGACGCTGTTTGAATATCTGCCGGACAACGCCATCGTGTTCACCGATGAAAGCCATGTCACCGTTCCGCAGATCGGCGGCATGTTCAAGGGCGACTTCAACCGCAAGGCCACGCTCGCGGAATATGGCTTCCGCCTGCCCTCCTGCATCGACAACCGCCCGCTGCGCTTTGAAGAGTGGGACGCGATGCGCCCGCAGTCGATCTATGTTTCGGCGACACCCGGCGGGTGGGAGCTGGAGCAGACCGGCGGCGTGTTCTCGGAACAGGTGATCCGCCCCACGGGCCTGATTGATCCACCCGTCATCATCCGCCCGGTGAAGGACCAGGTGGATGATCTGGTGGCGGAGTGCAAGGCCGTGGCGCTGGCGGGCAGCCGCGTGCTGGTCACCACGCTCACCAAGCGCATGGCGGAAGACCTCACGGAATACATGCATGAGCAAGGCGTGCGCGTGCGCTACATGCACAGCGACATCGACACGCTGGAGCGCATCGAGATTTTGCGTGACCTGCGGCTGGGCGCGTTTGACGTGCTGATCGGCATCAACCTGTTGCGCGAAGGCCTGGACATTCCAGAATGCGCTTTGGTGGCCATTCTCGATGCCGACAAGGAAGGCTTCCTGCGCTCGGAAACCTCACTGGTGCAGACCATCGGCCGCGCGGCGCGCAATGTGGAAGGCCGCGTCATCATGTATGCCGACCAGATCACCGGCTCCATGCAGCGCGCCATTGCCGAAACCGACCGCCGCCGCGCCAAGCAGCAGGCCTATAACGCCGCCAATGGCATCACGCCGCAATCGGTGAAGAAGAACATCAGCGACATCATGAAGAGCGTCTACGAGCAGGACCATGTGCAGGTGGACGCCGGCCTCAGCGAGGATGGCGCAGCTTTGGTGGGCCACAACCTCGAAAGGGTTCTCGCCGACATGGAAAAGCGCATGCGCGAAGCGGCAGCGAATTTGGAATTCGAAGAAGCCGCGCGCCTGCGTGACGAGGTGAAGCGGCTGAAGGCCGTTGAGCTAGCCGTGATGGAAGACCCGCTGGCGCGGAGTTCAAACATCCAGGACGCGGAGGCCAGCTGGCCAAAGGCAAAGACGCTGGAGCGCAAGGCGGGGAGCACGGCAGGCAAACCGGGGACGCGGGCGTATAGGGGGCCGAAGAGGAAGTGAAACCTTAAGCCATCCAAAGCAACAATAGAACTTAGGACCAGCCTTAGTTGTTTCACTTCAGCATCAGGAGAAGAACTGCCGATACGCACTTCCGTGTAAATTCCTTTGCCCTCTCTGGCATAGAGGCAAATTTCCAAAGATCATTTGGATCAACGTGATGTTCTTTTGCAATTGGAAAAAAGAACAACTCCCGGAAAGCCAGATTTGCCAACATAGCCATTAAGAGCAACTTTCTTCTTTTCTCTGATAGTTCATTGAACTTCAGATACTTGTCCGCATCAACAATGGTCTCCAATTTCTCTATGTTCGGTGCCAACAGCTTTTGCAATTGCGCAAAATACTTTTGCACTGGCTCGTCAGAATATGAGATTTTGAATGCCTTATGGGCAAACTCATTCCTAATTTTCCGAAAGAGAGTCAGCGCATCGTAAGTGCTTCTCTCCATCCAACCCAGCTGAAAGGCCAACTCAACTCGTGCGAAATGTGAACCAAGTGGACCCACTGGACCAAAAACTGAGTTCTCTTCATTTTTCGAGTCCAAGTGTTCCATTCTGAATTTGATAAGTGCCTACACGCGATCTTCAAGATAAGAACCAAAGATGAGCACTTGACCGGTCTCTCTCTCGTCGAAAAGACTCGCAAAAATATTTGGCAAATCGTCCGCCTCAAAATTCAATTTTGCAAGCTTGTCTAACGCACGACTAATCGTTGCCGCGTACATAGCCTTCGCACCGGCTTCAATCATCTTCTCATCAGGAAATGGCATCCAATAAGACCCCAAACTTTAGTGATCACTCCGCCTCGCAAAACCGCTGATTTCGGTGGGTTTGCCGTGACAGCACGAAACTTAAGCCGCCCGTGGCATCATGGCTTTCAGCTTGTCGCCAAGTGCGCGCTTTGGCAAGACCCCTGCTCCACCGAGGTTCGACGGGTTGGCATTGCGAACCAAATGCTGCAAAGAAGCACCTCAGATTCCGCTTGCCACTTACTGTAGCTGCGATAGCGTTATGCTTGCAGGGGATGCTAATGACACTTCGGGTGATTGGAACTGGCTTTGGTCGCACGGGCACGGACTCCATGCGCGAGGCCTTGAACATTCTGGGCTTTGGGTCTTGCCATCACATGCATGAGGTGATTGCCAATGAACACCAGAAGCAGCTTTGGCGCGCGCTGGTGCAGGGTGCAAAGCCTGATTGGGAGAAGCTGTTTGAGGGGTATCACGCCTGCGTGGATTGGCCTTCGGCGCATTATTGGCGCGAGTTGATCGTTGCCCATCCGCAAGCCAAGGTGATCCTCACGCATCGCAGCGCCGAAAGCTGGTGGGCCAGTTTTGAGAAAACCATTCTGGTGGGCCTCAACAAGAGCACCGATCCGCTGTCCCTCGGCCTGGCGCTGATCCGCGACAAGGTGTTCGGCGGCAGGATGAATGACAAGGCCCATGCCATCGCCTGCTATGAGGCCAATGTGAAGGCCGTGCGCGAGACTGTTCCGGCAGCGCGCCTTCTGGTGCATGAGCTGGGCGATGGCTGGGAGCCGCTCTGCGCCCATCTTGGCGTGGCCGTGCCCGATGTTGCCTATCCCTCCAGCAACAATGCCGAGGCCTTCAGCGCACGGCACCTGCAAGGCCCGCAAGCCGGCCATTTGACATAGAGCTCAAAGACCGGCGAGCGAAAGCTACCGCCCGCCAGTCAGTTCATGAACAGGGCCAGCCGGCAGTCACGAAGTTGCCTTCACTTGTGTCACTGAAGGCATCTTCACTGCCGTTATTGCGAAATTGCTACGACAGTGTGGCAGATGCCACGCCAAGGCAGCGCCCGCTCATTTCGCAGTTTGCGGGCCAATCACGGCGGCAACTTCGGTGACCATGTCCGCCGGAAAGCCGCCTTCCTTGGCGTGGCGGCGGATCACGTCGGCGCTTTCAGCTTCATGCACGCAGTAGATCTTGTCGCCAGCCACATAGCTGGTGTGCCACTTGTAGGGCACGCCCAGACCCGCAACCACATCACAGGACTTGGCAGAAATGCCGCGCAACTGTTCCGGGGTGAGCTTGGCAGCGTCTTTGATGTTCCGTTCAATGACAAAGAGGGGCATTTCATTTCTCCATTTTTGCGCCGCAATCCTTGCTGGCACGGCAGGCACCTTGGATTGACAACCCATTGCGGCACCAAATTCCGCTATTCCCGATCACGTTTCCATGATCTAACCTCCCGAAAAGTTGATCAAAACCACGTTAAGGCGGAAAGCGCATGGCTGTTGACCTTCTTTCCAATGTCTTGGGAAGCATCCGATTGTCTGGCGCCATGTTCCTGCGCGGCGACTATTCCGCACCTTGGGCGCTGGATTCCCCGGAATCACAGGATTTGTCCAATTTGCTCGCGCCAGAAGCCGAACGGCTGATCCTGTTTCACATCATTCGCAAAGGCCGCGCCTGGGTGAGCGCCAAGACGGCGCGCGTGGAGGCGGAAGCAGGTGACTTGGTCATCCTGCCCCATGCGGACCGGCATCTGATGGGAAGCTTGCCAGATTCCCCCAAGCCCATCCCGATTGCCGATTTGCTGCCGCCCACGCCCTGGCATGGCATCCCGGTTTGCCGCTTCGATGGCGGCGGCGAGGAAACGGGCGTTGTTTGTGGCTATCTCACTTGCGACGAGCTCATTTTCAATTCATTCCTCAAAAGCCTGCCGCCCCTCATGTGCATCAGGCCACCTTCCGGCTCTGCCGCAGAGTTGTTCAACGCCTGTGTGAACTTCGCCCTTGATGAGAACAAGGAGGCCCGCATGGGACGGGTGCCGCTTTCCTCGCGCGTGCCGGAAATGCTGTTGATTGAAGCCTTGCGGCTTTACAGCAGCACAACGGACAGCACATCCGGCTGGCTGGCGGCCGCCAAAGATCCGGTCTTGCGGCGAGCGCTGGAAAGAGTCCACGGTGATCCCGGCAAGGCATGGACGGTGGCAGAACTGGCCAGCGCGGCCCATGCATCCGCAACGGTACTCACCGAGCGGTTCAACTCCATTCTGGGCAAGACGCCAACGCGCTATTTGACTGAACTGAGAATGCAATTGGCGGCAGATGCCCTTGCGCGAACTTCAAACAAGATTGCCACCATCGCGGAATCCATTGGGTATGGTTCGGAAGAAGCCTTCTCACGCGCTTTCAAAAAGCACGTGGGACTCGCACCAGCCAGCTGGCGCACCAAAAAAATGGCGCCAGAGCATCTGCACGGCTAGATCCGCCAGCCTGCTATTGCGCAAACCCGCATTGCTTCTGCTCCATGTCGATCTGCTTGGTGATGCGGATGGCGTTTTCGGCATAGGCTTGCGTCACCGAGCCATGGTGCACCGTCTTGTCCTTCAGCGGTGAAACCGCTTCGCACAGGTGGAACACATGCGGTTCGGAGGACTTCGCCTTGCCCTCTTCCGGCGCGATCCAATAGACCACGTCCGTGCCGTTGGGGTTCGCGGTACTCTTTGTGGCGGCGGCGATGTCCGTGGTGTCGCGCGCGATGTCCTGCGCTTGTGCTGCCACTTCGGGCGAGCAGGCGGTGGTGGGCAGGCCAGCCTTGATCTGCGCGGCGCAGGCGTTCATGTCCTGGGTATATTGCTCGACAGAAGCGGGCTTGAAGTTCACGCCCATGATGGCGGCAAGAACCGCAAGCACCGCGCCGATGCCGCCGGCGATCTGCTTGTTCTTGGGGTCCATGTCCTTGTCCATGAAGATCAGGACAAGCAGCGGCAGGAAGGCGATCACCGTCATGATCGCGCCCAGCTGGTTCTGCGCGAAGAAGCTGGCGGCATTGGCGCGACTGGCGGGATCATGCGTGTAGGCCGCTTTCCACATGATGCTGCCGAGGATTGCAAAAATGGCGATGCCCACCAGCAGGCCAATGAGCAGCGGCATGTTGGCCTGGCCGGTGTCGAACTTGTGGTGCAGCAGCAGATAGATCGCATAGCCCTCGCCAGCGATCGCAATCAGCCAGCAAATCCAGGCATAGAGGCGCTGGCTTGAGGCCTTGCTCTGCTGGCCTTGCGAGGCCTGCCAATCCTTGGTGACGTCCGGCTTGTTGTCTGGCATGGTTTTCCCCAATCTTGCGTGCTTGCAACCCGCGTGGAATTGCACGATGCGCGGGAGTTTGGCAGAACATTACAGCTTGTCAACATTGGAGCCATCATGAGCATCAAAATCGGCCTGCAGCTTTATTCAGTGCGCCAGTCTCTCGCCAAGGCGCCGTGGGAAACGCTGGAGGGCGTGGCCAAGGCTGGCTTCACTGATCTTGAGGCAGCGAACCATCACGCCCGCACCGACCCCGGCGTGGGCTTTGGCGTGGGCGCGAAGGAATTGCGGCAGAGGCTGGCCGATCTTGGCCTTTCCATCCATGGCTGCCACATCAACCCGCTCACCCCCGATGTGCTGCCTGCCGCACTTGATTATCAGGCGGAGCTTGGAAACAAGCAGTTCGGCTGTGACATCGAATTCTATCCGCGCGGAGACATGGATTACCTGAAGCGGCGCTGCGCGTTTTTCAATTCGGTTGGCGAGATGGCCAAGGCGCGCGGCATGCGCTTCTACTATCACAACCACTTCCAGGAGTTCCAGAAGATCAACGGGCGGCATGTCTATGACCTTGTGTTGGAGAACACCGACCCCGCGCTCGTGTTCCTTGAGCTGGACACCTATTGGATCTATCGCGGCGGGCAGGACCCGATCGCCCTGATGCAGCGCCACGCCGGTCGCATCATCCTCCTCCACCAGAAGGATTTCCCCGCCAATGCGCCGCAGCCGCTGAACCTCTATGACGGCGTGGTCTCGCTTGATGAGAACATCGACATGAAGGTGTTTGACGAGCGCAAGGATGTGCGCTGCTTCACCGAGATCGGCACGGGCATCCTGCCGATCCAGGACATCATCAACGCCGCCGCCAAGCTGCCCCATCTCAGCCACATCATCCTGGAACAGGACCACACGGCCTTGCCGGAGCTTGAATCGATCCGCCGCAGCAAGGAAGCGTTCTTCTCCAAGTTCACCGGCGTGGCGTGAGGCGCTGGCCGGCGCGGCGTTCCGGCGAATTGACAGGGGCGGCCACGCATTCCACATTGCCGCAGCGACAAAGGAGGCTGCCATGCGCCTTGCCCTCATCCTGACCGGCCTCACCTTGGCCAGCGCCGCGCGCGCCGATGATGCCGCCTTGCAGGCGCAGGTGTTCGGCCATGCGCTGGGCAAGGACGCGGGCTTTGCCTGCTTCAGCCGGGTTTATGACAAGCCGCATCTTGCTTCGCACCCCAGGCAGAATGTCACGTCCATCATGCTGCTGGTGAAGGGCGTGACGGAAGACACGGTTCACTACAATGCCAGCGTGGATTTCCGCTTCCGCAAGAGCGGCAAGCATTTCCAGGCTTACGGCGAGTGCCCCTCGGTTGCCGTGGAAGGCGGCAAGCCGGGGGAACTTCATTGCGGCATTGATTGCGATGGCGGCACCATCAATGTGAACCTGAAGGATGCGGACACGCTTCTCGTCAAGCTGCCGGATGGCATCGCGGTGAGTGACCCAGCCGACGCCAATGACCAAGGCCCGTCCATGGGCCGCTTCGGCAGCGACGACAAGGTGTTCAAGCTGACGCGCGTTTCCGGCAGCAATTGCCTGCCGCTGGCGGCCGAGGATGCGGACAAGGCCGCCCTCAAGGCGCTGAAATGAAATTCCCCAGCCGCCGCAGTTTGGTGGCCGCTGCCCTGGCCGCCACTGGCGCAAGCGCAGCCAAGGCCGACGACGCACCTGCCAAGCTGCGCGTGGTCTATCATCTGGCGGATCTTGAGAAGGTGAATTTCGTTCTCTCCAACATGCAAAACCATCTCAAGGGCGGCGGCGGGCCGGAGAAGGTGACGCTGGCGCTGGTGGTGCATGGCCCTGCCCTGGCCGCCTTCAGGCGAATGGATGGCAATGTGGCGGTGAGCGGCCCGGTGGCGGCACTTCTCGCAGCTGGCGTGGGCTTTCATGCCTGCGGCAACACGCTCAAAGGCATGAAGATCAGTGTTGGCGACTTGCTGGAAGGCTTTGCCGAAGTGCCCGAAGGCGGCGTGGTGCGCCTCGCAGCACTGCAGGGACAAGGCTGGGCCTATTTGCGGCCGTGAGGCCTTTGCCGCATCTCTCCCACCAGCGGTTTGAGAAAAGCCCCCGCGCCGCGAGGCGGCGGCGCTTGGCAAGCACAGTTTCCCACGATAGTTTCGCACCATGACCAGCCTCAACCCAGCCACGCGCCGTGATGCCGCTGCCCTCACCCGGGCGGATGTGGGGCTGTTTGTGCTGGCGGGGTTTGTGATTGCTTCACTGAAGGATGTTTCGGCACGTGATGGGCTGCTGGCCTTCCTCGATGGGCTGGCGCGGCAGAACCTGTTCTTCTGCTTTGCGGTTTATGTGGCGGGGTGGCGGCTGTTGCGCAGCCCGGCCCGCGCCGCCTCGGGGTTTGACATTGGGCTCCTCATCATCGCGGCGCTGCTGTTTGCGCTGGCGGCCTATCTCGGCCAGCCGCTGGCGGCGGGGCTGGTGCTCACGGTGCTGGTGCTGGCCTTCGCCACGCAGCGGCCCGAGCCTGAATTCCGCTCAGCCCTGATCGTGATGGGGGCGATGGCGGTGAATTGTTTCTGGGGGCCGCTGATGTTCCAGACCTTCACGGACCAGATCATCGGCATCGACGTGACCGCGCTGCGCATGATCAATGCCGTGCTGCGGCCCGACATCACCTCAAACGGCGCCACCTTCCGCACCGGCGAAGGCTTCTCGATCATCGTCATTGGCGCCTGTTCGGTGTTCAACAGCGCGTCAGTGGCCGTGCTGGCCGCCACGGCGATTTCGCAACGCCTCAAGACGTGGATGGGCAAGCGCGACATCGCCGCCATGGCCGCCGTGCTGCTGGTGATGCTGGCGATGAATTCAGGCCGGCTGGCCATTCTGGGCTGGAGCCGCGACAACTATCTCTTCTGGCACAATGGGCCAGGCGTTGTCTGGTTCGGCCTTGGCGAGACAGCGGTGATCGCCATTGTGGCCACGCTCTGCGCCAGATGGGCAGCCCGCGCGTGACAGTTCCGCCTGCCTTGCGGCCGCGGCTGATGCTGGCCGCACTTGCTGCCGTGCTGCTGGCGCTGAAGCTGTTGGCGCCGGGCGAAATTGAGCAAATTCCCGCCGACACCCTGCTGCAGCGGCTTGGCGACCAATTGGCGGCACGCGGCACAGGGCCGGTGCAGTTCTCGCAGCGCGCGGATTTGGCAGGCTCCCACCAGCTCACCTTCCGCCTTCCGGATTGCCCATCGCCCTTGCGCGTGGTGGCCGTTTCCACGCAGGAAGACCTTTCCTCGGCGGCAAGGATCGCAACACCAGCAGGCCTCGCCGCGCCGGAGATTGCGGTCTTTGCCCAGGGTGAGGAACATGGAATGGGCGGGCGGCTGGCGATGCGGCTGAGCGCTGTTAAAAACTATCTCGGGCTCAAGTTCGGGCTCACTGACATTGCCCCATCCGGCACCTTGCTTGCGGTCGTCCATGATGCCTCATGCGTGGGCTACAGGGCTGTGGATTGGCCTGCGTTGTGGTCAGCCATTGGCCTGCAGAGCAGTTAAATATTGCAGCTTTGTCATGTTATGCTAGCCTCACCCTGTTTCGGGGATTCAATCGGGAGACTACAATGAAGTTTTTGACGGCAATTTCGGGCGCCATGCTGGTTCTGGGCAGCACAACAGCGGCATGGGCCGGAACGGTGCCAACGCCGGGACCTACGCCAGGGCCGGTGCTGGGAATGGTGGCGGGGCCATGGGGCCTGGTTGCGGCCGGGGTTGGCTATTGCGCCTACCGGGCACTGAAAACTCGGCGCTGATTTTCATTTGCTGATGGGAGGAAACTGACATGAGATCATTTCTTGCATTTGGTTTTCTGACGCTCAGCGCCACGGCCGCGATGGCGCAAGTGGCCACGCCCGGCCCGGTGATTGGCGTGGTGGCCGGGCCTTGGGGCGTGGTGGCGATGGGCCTAGGCTATGGCGCCTACCGCGCCTACAAGGCGTTGCGCTGACTTGAAATTGCCTGCGGGCAAGTTGGGGAGGACGGAATGAGACTATTGCTGACACTTGCGTTCACGGTTTCGGGGGCATCGCTGGCTTTTGCGCTCGCGCCATCGCCCGCACCCGTGGTTGGCGTTGTGGCCGGGCCTTGGGGCCTGGTGGCGGCGGGCATCGGCTATGGTGCCTACCGCGCCTACAAGGCATTGCGCTGAACTGAAGGTCTTCTGAGATTGGGGAGTTGGACATGAGAGCGATTATTGCACTTGCGGCCCTGGTGGCCGGAACAACTGTTGCCTTGGCCATCCCGGCGCCCACACCGGGGCCGGTGGTTGGCGTGGTGGCCGGGCCTTGGGGCCTTGTTGCCTCTGGCCTCGCCTACGGGGCCTATCGCGCCTACAAGGCACTGCGCTGACGCATTCCATCTCCTGCGCCACCGGGCCCTTGCCATATTTGGCCTGGCCGTGATGCTGATCGTGTGGTGATGCTCGACAATTTGGCACAAGCGCTGTCGGCGCATTTCTGGGCGCTGATGGCGCTGGCAGCCATGGCTTTCGCGGCCATAGATCTGGTCAACAGGGGGGCCACTCCGGCCACCACGCTGGCGCGCCAGTGGCTGTTGCATGGCGCCCTCTATGGCTTGGGCCTTGTGCTGGTGCTCAATCTCCCCATCAGCATGCTGGCGGGTGCTGCTGCCTCATTCAGGCTGGGCATCGGCCTGCGGGCCTGGGCCGACTTTGGCTTTGCCGGCGATTTCGCGCTGTGGGTGTTTTTCTACACTCTGACGCAATATCTTTTCCATCTTTCGTTGCACCGCGTCCGTTTCCTGTGGTCGCTGCACCGGGTGCATCATCTTGATGAGATCGTCGATTCCAGCACCACCTTGCGCCACCACCCTGGGGAATCCCTGGTGGCGCTGCTGGTGTTTTCCACCCTCGCCTTCATTCTGGCACCGCCGATGGCGGCCATTGTGCTCTGGTCCTGCCTCGAGTTTCTCACCGATTTCTGGACGCATGGCCGCACACCGCTGCCCGATGGGTTGGCGCGCAAGGTTGAAGCTGTGCTGTTCACGCCGCGCCTGCACCGCGTGCATCACTCCGCCTTTGAACCGCAGACCAACAGCAACTATGGCAATGTGTTCACGGCGTGGGACAGGCTGTTCGGCACTTTCCGCCGCGAGCTGCCGGAGCGGCTGGGCCTTGATGATGCGGAGGCCTCGGGCGATGCCTCGCGGGATTTCGACAAGCTGCTGCTGGACCCCGTGATGTATCTGCGGCGCAGGCGCGAGAACAAGGCTTAGTCTTCCACCGGCCATTTTCCGGGCACCACTTGCGCCTCGGCCTCGCCCGGCCAGGGTGGCATGGTGACGGCGATGGCCTGCAGCGGCTCTTCGCCCGTGCTGCGGAACTGAAAGGCAGTGCCGACCGGAATGGAAATCGAGAGGCCGGGGACAAGTTCCGTCACGCTTTCCTGCGCGCCCAGTTTGCGCCACATCTCGCCCTCGCCCGCCGTGAAGAACCAGAGTTCCTCCACCGTCTTGTGGATCACGGCCCTGGACGTCTCACCCTCGGCCAATTCAAAATGCGCCATGGAGCCGCGCGGCCCGGCGGCGAGAAGGCGCACCTCCGAGCCATCGGGGGCAACTGCCTCCGGCTCATCGGAAATCTGTTTGGTTGCAAATCCGGTCATGGCGGGCAGTTAGCATGAATCGTCTGAGGCCGAAAGCCGCAAGCCGATTTCACCCTTGCCAGCGCGCCCGATTAGCGCGAGCATGACAGGTGCAGAGCCGCCTTGGAGCGGATTGCGCCTGAACAGCGGCCCTGAGATGCAACAGCTATTTCAAGGAGAGGCATCATGGCAGCAGCAAATGGCAGAAGTCCCAAGGGCCCCCGGTGTGTCGCACTGGTTGGCCCCTACCAAAGTGGGAAGACAACCCTGCTCGAATCCATCCTTCACCGCTGCGGCGCGATCCCGCGACAAGGCAAGCTCTCCGACAAGAACACCATTGGCGATGCCTCCTCCGAGGCAAGGGCCCACGCGATGGGCACCGAGTTGAACGCAGCCACGGCCCAATACATGGGCGAAAGCTTCACCTTCCTCGATTGCCCCGGCTCCATCGAATTTGCCCAGGATGCGCGCGATGCCCTGCCCGGCTGTGACGCTGCCGTTGTAGTGTGCGAGGCCGACGAGAAAAAAGCCCCGGCCCTGCAGCTCATTCTCAAGCAGCTGGAGGAATTGCGCCTGCCGCACTTCATCTTCATCAACAAGGTGGACAAGTCCAACTCACGCCCGCATGAGGCGCTTTCCTGGCTGCAGTCGGCCAGCGCCATTCCGCTGGTGATGCGCGAGCTGCCCATTGTCAAAAATGGCGCGGTGGCGGGCTATGTCGATCTCGCGCTTGAGCGCGCCTTCATCTACCACGAGCATGCCCCGGCCGAGGCTGTCGACATCCCTTCCGATCTTGGCCCGCAGGAAAAGGAGGCGCATTTCGCCCTGCTGGAACGGCTGGCCGACCATGACGACAAGATGATGGAGGAACTGCTTTCCGACCATGAGCCAACGCGCGAGCATGTGATGCAGGATTTGGCGCGCGAATCCGCCGATGGGTTGATCACCCCGGTGTTCTTCGGCTCGGCCGAGCATGGAAACGGCATTGGCCGCCTGCTCAAGGCGCTGCGCCATGAAGTGCCCGGAGTTGAGCAGACAGCGGCCCGCCTTGGCGTAACGCCCGGCGGCGCGACGGCGCTGGTTCTCAAGACGGCGCATAGCGAGCGCGGCGGCAAGCTTTCGCTGACACGGGTGCTGGCGGGCGAGATTGCCGATGGCGCCGTGGTTTATGGCGGCGGGCCGGAAGCGCGCGTCGCAGGCGTCTTCGCGCTGCTTGGCCAGCAGCAGAACAAGCAGGCCAAGGCTGTGGCTGGCGACACGGTTGCGCTGGGCCGGCTTGAAGGCATTGCCACCGGGGAGACACTTTCAACGGCCAAGGGCCGCACGGCGCAGCTTACCCGGCCGGTGCGGCCTGCTGGTGTATTCGGCAAGGCGATTTCGGTTCATGACCGGAAGGATGAAGTGAAGCTCACCCAGGGCCTCGCCAAGCTGGTGGAGGAAGACCCATCGCTGCGGGTTGACCATTCCGAGGCCACGCATGAGCTGGTGCTATGGGGGCAAGGGGAAATCCACCTCAAGGTGGCGCTGGAGCGGATGAAGAGCAAGTTCGGCCTTGAGGCGGCCACCGCGCCGCGCAAGATTGCCTACAAGGAAACCATCCGCAGGCCGATGCAGATCCGCGGCCGGCACAAGAAGCAATCCGGCGGCCATGGGCAATATGGCGATGTGATCGTGGAGATCAAACCGCTTTCGCGCGGCGAGGGCTTTGCCTTTTCCGACAGCGTGGTGGGCGGCACGGTGCCGAAGCAATACATCCCGGCCGTCGAAGCGGGCATTGTTGAGTGGAAGGCGCGCGGGCCACTGGGCTTCGAGGTGGTGGACTTCGCCGTCAACCTCTCTGACGGCTCGTATCATGATGTGGACAGCTCGGAAATGGCCTTCAAGATGGCGGCGAGGCTCGCCATGTCCGAAGCCATGCCACAATGCCAGCCGCTGCTTCTGGAGCCGGTGGCGGCGGTGGAAATCCACGCGCCTTCGGAGCACACGGCGCGCATCAACCAGATTGTCACCGGGCACCGCGGGCAGCTTCTGGGCTTTGATGGCCGCGATGGATGGCCGGGCTGGGACACAGTGAAGGCCCACATGCCGGAAGCCGAAATCGCCTCGCTGATTGTCGAGCTGCGCTCCGCGACTTCAGGCGTGGGCACCTTCACCTTCGCGCATGACCACATGGCGGAACTGACCGGCAGGGCCGCCGAACAGGTGGTTGCCGCCGCGCAGCAGAATGGAAAGGGATGAAGGGGGAAGTGGCGCGCCCTACGGGAGTCGAACCCGTCTTTACAACGTGAAAGGCTGTCGTCCTAACCGATAGACGAAGGGCGCTTGGCCCGGATCAGCTCCAGGCTGGGCGCTCTATATGCAGGTTCGCCTGATATTGCAAGAGCTTCAAACCAGTTCTGCCGCGTCTTCAATTTGCACCGATGGCACCCGTTTTGCACCCCATTCATCGGCCACCAGGCGGCCGGCGATGTGCAGCGGATGCTGGCGTTCGGAAAGCAGCAATTCGCCCAGTTCGGTGCCCAGGGCGCGGAAGGCGATGGCCTTCAGCTTCGCGCCATCGCCCGCCAAAAGCGTGCAGCGCACATGGTCGGTTCCCGCACGGTCGGCATAGATCACACGGTGGGCCGGAAAGACGAACAGCGGCGGGGGATTGGCAGCACCGTAAGGGCCGGCCTGTTCGAGCAGTTCGATCAGATCAAGCGTTGCCCCGCCGGCCGAAAGCGCTCCGTCCACCAGCAAGGCAGGGCTGCGATTCTGTTCCACGCCCGCACCAAGCGCCTGTTCCATGAAATCGCGCAGGGCCGCCAGTTGAGTGAGCTCGACGGTGAGGCCCGCCGCCATGGCATGGCCGCCGCCCTTGACCAGAAGCCCCGCCTCCAAGGCCGCCCTCACCGCCTTGCCCAAATCCACGCCAGCGATGGAGCGGCCAGAACCTGTCGCCCGGCCGGTGAACTTGTTCACGGCCAGCACCAGGCTGGGCAGCTGATAACGGTCCTTCAGGCGGGAGGCGGCGAGGCCCACAACGCCGGGGTGCCAGCTTTCGGCATTGAGCACCAGCACCGAGGCCCGCTTTTCCTGCCCCAAGGCGGCCTCGGCCTGGGCGATGGCTTCATCGACCACGCGCAGTTCTACCGCCTGGCGGTGGCGGTTCATGTCGTTCAGGTGATTGGCCAGCACCACGGCCTCGCCCTTGTCGGGCGTGGTGAGCAGGGCCAGCGCCTCATCGGCGTGGCCGACGCGGCCCGCCGCATTGATGCGCGGCCCCAGGATGAAGCCCAGCGCATAGGCATCCGGCCTGCGTTTCAGGCCGCCCACATCGGCCAGGGCGGCAAGGCCGAGATTGTCCCTCCGCCCCATCACCTTGAGGCCCTGGGTGACATAGGCCCGGTTCAGGCCCTTCAGTGGCACCACATCAGCCACCGTGGCCAGTGCCACGAGATCAAGCCACTGCAGCACATTGGGCTCGGCCCCTGGCGCAAAGGCGCCCTGTTCGCGCAGCAGCTTGTTGGTGGTGGCGATCAGCAGGAAGGTGACGCCCGCCGCGCAGAGATGGCCCTGGCCCGATATGTCATCCTGCCGGTTCGGATTGATCACCGCGAAGGCATGCGGCAGTTCAGCCCCGGCCTGGTGGTGGTCGACAATGATGGTGGTGAATCCAAGATCGGCCGCATGGGCCAAGGGATCATGGCTGAGCACGCCGCAATCCAGCGTGAGCAGCAGCTCCGCCCCCTGTTCCCTCAGTGCACTGACGGCTTTTTCGCTGGGGCCATAGCCTTCGGTGAGACGGTCCGGCAGATAGACCTGCGCGTCATGGCCAAGTGCCCGCAGGAAGCGCAGCAAGAGCGCGGCGGACGAGACGCCGTCGACATCATAGTCGCTGATCACGCCGATCTTCTCGCGCGCCATGATGGCCTGGGCAAGGCGGGCGGCCCCCTTCTCCAAATCCATCAGCGCCGAAGGCTTGGGCATCAGGCCGCGCAAGGTGGGGTTCAGATAGGCCTCAACCTCATCGAGGCCCACGCCGCGCGCCGCCATGACACGGCCGAGAATTTCCGGCAGGTCATATTTCTCTGCAATCGCATGGGCCAGGCGCTGGTCCGGCAGCCGCGCCTGCCAAAGCTGGCCCTTGGCCGAGCGGGTGACGCTCAGGAAGGCGTGTTCAGAAGCGCTCAATGCGGATCACACGCGGCTTGGAGGCCACATGGCCATCCTTCTCGATCTTGGCCATGGCCTGCTTGAGAGATTCCTCAAGCGTGTCATGGGTGATCAGGATGAAGGGCGCGGTGGCACGTTCGGCTGTCGGGTCGGCCTTGCCGCGCTGAACGATGCTTTCAATCGAGATCTTGGCATCGCCCAGAATGGTGGCGATGGCCGCCACGGCGCCGGGTTTGTCGGCCAGTTCCAGCGCCACATAGAAGCCGCCCTCATGGGCGCGGGGCGAGGAGTCCTTGTATTTCTTCAAGGCGGTGGCCGGCACGCCAAAGGCCGGGCGGATGTTGCCGCGGGCAATGTCCACAATGTCCGAAAGCACGGCGGAAGCGGTGGGATGTGCGCCAGCGCCCCTGCCCTCCAGCACCAGATCGCCCACGAAGTCGCCCTTCACCACGATGGCGTTGAACACGTCATCAGTTTCCGAAACGGGCGAGCCGCGCTGGATCAAGGTGGGGTGCACGCGCTGCTCGATGCCGGAGCCATAGTTCACCGCCACGCCCAGCAGCTTGATCTTGTAGCCCAGCTCCGCCGCATTGCGGATGTCGGCCAGCGCCACGTTCTCGATGCCTTCAATCTTGATGGCGGGAAGGTTCACCTCGGTGCCAAAGGCCAGGGAGGTGAGCACGGCCAGCTTGTGGGCGGTGTCAAAGCCGCCAACGTCGAAGGTCGGGTCAGCCTCGGCATAGCCCAGGGCCTGCGCTTCCTTCAGCACATCGGCAAAGCTGCGGCCTTCCATGCCCATCTTGGTGAGGATGTAGTTGCAGGTGCCGTTCATGATGCCGAACACCCGCTTGGGCGCGTTGCCCACCAGACCTTCACGCAGCGCCTTGATCACGGGGATGCCACCAGCCACGGCAGCCTCGAAATTGAGTGCCAGTCCCTTGGCTTCAGCGGCGCGGGCAAGTGTGGCCCCATGATGGGCGAGCAGCGCCTTGTTGGCGGTGATGACATGCTTGCCGGAGGCGATGGCGGCTTCCACCGCGTCCTTGGCGGGGCCGGAATCCCCACCGATCAGTTCGATGAACACATCAATGCCGGCGGACTTGGCCAGCGCCACGGGGTCGTCATGCCATTCCAGCCCAGACAGGTCGTGCTTGCCGCGCGGCTTCGACTTGTTGCGGGCGGAAACCGCGGTGACTGTCACCGGCTTTCCGGCACGGGCAGCCACCAGATCACCATGGGCGGCCAGTATGTCCAGCACCCCTGTTCCCACCGTGCCAAGCCCGGCAATGCCCAATCTCAAAGCGTTCGTCATCATTCCATCCTGAATGGGCCTGCTTATGGCGCTATCCCCCTGATTTGTCCAGAAAACCGCTTGCGCAGGGGCAGGCACTCATGAAAAGTTCAAACTTGGCTGATAGGAACCTAGCCATGACCGATTCCAAACAGGTGACACCCGAGTTCAAGCTGCCGGACATGCTCAAGCTGGCGCAGAACATGACGCAGGTTTTCCAGCGGGGGGCGGAGCTGTTCAGCCAGATCGCCGCGCGGCCGGACCTGCAGCAGAAGGAAGCCGAAATCCAGATCCTGCCGATGGAACAGGTGGCCAAGACGCTGGGCGGCGTCTACGACTACTACAAGGAAAACCCGGCCAAGATGATGGCCGCGCAGATGCAGCTGTGGCAGAGCCTGACAATGCTGTGGCATTCGGCCTGGGCCAAGGCGCTGGGCACGCAAGTGGCGCCGATGATCTCGCCCGGCAAATCCGACAAGCGCTTCAAGGACAAGGACTGGCAGGACAACAGCCTGTTTGACTTCATGAAGCAGGCCTATCTCATCTCGGCCAAATGGGCGCAGGACATGGTGGCCAATGCCGAGCTTGATGAACATGAAAAGCTCAAGGCCAAGTTCTATGTCGAGCAGGTCGTCAATGCGCTCTCGCCTTCCAACTTCCCGATCTCCAACCCGGAAGTGCTGAAGGCCACGCTCAACTCCAATGGCGAAAACCTGCTGCGCGGCATCACAAAGCTGGAGAATGATTTCAAGACGCCGGATGGGCGGCTGCGCATCACCCAGACCGACAAGACCGCCTTCGAGCTTGGCCGCAACCTGGCGATGACGCCGGGCAAGGTGGTGTTCCGCAACGATGTGTTCGAGCTGATCCAATATAGTCCGTCCACGGA
>JAGWTZ010000030.1 GCA_028868695.1 Alphaproteobacteria bacterium
GGTGGCATAGGCCTCAAGGCCGCCAATGCGCACGCAGTTCATGATGTATTTGGCGCCGTCAAAGGCCTTGCGCCGGTCTGTCGTGGCCGTCACCTTGGTGGGCAGCTTGTTGGCCGCCACCAGCTTCTCGATGATCTGCCTGATCATGTCGAGGTTGTGCGGGCTGCTGTCGGTCAACGCGATTTCAATATCGGCAAACTCCGGCACGCAGAGAATGTCGCTCACCAGTTTCTTGGTGAAGCCGATGGAGCCTGCGCCAATGATGGCAATCTTGAATGACATGGGTGATCTCCTAAAGTGATTTCAAAAATTCGCGGTGGCCCATCGCGCGTGGCGCCGCCGCACGGTATTCCGCGGTCAGGCTGTCCGCCGCCGCTTTGGCCTTGGCCCTGAGCGTGGGATTGGCATCCATGAACTGTTGTGCAAGCGGCCGGTTAAGTAGGCCAAGGCCATCCAGAACGGGGTAATAAAGCTGCTGCTCGGTGTGGGCGAAGTGGCCAGGCAGCGGCGTGAAATCCTCATGGCCTGGCATCTTTCTCTGCCACAGCGCCAGCCGCTCCCGCGTTGCCGGAGAACGGAAATCCGAGGCCACATGCTCCCAGAACGGCGTGTCGCGCCGTTCGCTGACGTAATGCAGATTGATGAAATCCCGGAAGTCATCCACCTGGCGGCCAGCAAAGGCGTTATAGGCGTCGCGGTCCTTGGCGTTGAAATCAACGCCATCTTTCATGTGAAAAGTGGTGAACACCAGCAGTTGCACAATTGTGCCATGGATGGAGGTAGCTTCCAAAGGCTCAAGGAAGCTGGAAGCAAGCCCCAGCGCCAGGCAGTTGCCTATCCACGGTGTTTCCTGGCGGCCAATGTCGAACTTCAAGTCATTGCGGGGCTCAATGCTGCGGCCCAGCGTGGCTTCAATCTCAGCCTTCGCCTCCTCTGGCGTGATGAATGCGTCAGAATAAACATAGCCGCAGCCCATGCGCGCCTGTGTGGGGATCATCCACATCCAGCCGGCACCTTGCGCCCAGGCCGTGGTGAATGGTGTGAACTCCGCACCCTCCTCATGCTCCAGCCAAAAGGGCATTGCGCGATTGACGGGCAAATGCTCCTTGAAGGACTTCCATTTGCCGCCCATCACCTTGGAAATCAGGCTGCGCCGGAAGCCCGTGCAATCAATGAAGAAATCCCCCGCCACTTCGCCAACATCGGTGATCAGCGCGGTGATGTTGCCGCTCGCCGGGTCCCGCCTTGCGCCGCTCACCTCTGCATCTATCATTTCCACGCTGCTGGACTTGCGCCGCAGATATTTGCCCACCAGCGCTTGGTCAAAATGATAGGCGTGGTGAAAGGGGCCAAGTGGCACAAGCCCGCCATCTGCCTTGCGCGCGAATGGAGCCTTCTGCTGGTCCAGCAAATAGGCGAACAGATGCGTGTCGGCCAGCCGCCGCCCCGCAGCGCAGGAGAAGATGTCGATATAGCTTTGCGGGCGCGTGCCCGGCGGCTCCATCACCAGATGTGGGTCGTCGATCGGGCCATCATAGCTGTGCCCCTTGCGCCGCCAGTCCTTGTGACGGATGCCAAATTTGATTGTGGCCTCGGTTTCACGCAAAAACTCAAACTCATCGAAGCCGAAATGCTTCAGCATCTGCCGGAACACGGCCGTGCTGCCCTCGCCCACCCCAATGACCGGGATGCGCGAGGATTCCACCACCGTCACGATGGCGTTCATGTTTCTTTTGGCAATCGCCTCCTGCAGCATCAGTGCCGCAAGCCAGCCCGCCGTTCCGCCCCCAACAATCACGAAATTGTATGGCGCGGCCTCGCTCATTCGGCTGCTTTCATGCCCTTGGAACCGCGGGCAAACTCCGGCAGCCAGGTGCCATGGGCGGCCAGCAGGTCATCCACCAGGTCCCATATCTGCTGCAGGTCCAGCTCTGCGGCCGTATGCGGGTCCATCATCGCGGCGTGATAGATATGCTCGCGCTTTTCCTCGACCAGGGCCCGGACCGTGAGCTCCTGAACATTGATGTTGGTGCGGATCAGCGCGGTGAGCTGCGGCGGCAAATCGCCCACGAATGTGGGCTGAATGCCCCTGTCATCCACCAGACAGGGCACCTCGGCGGCGCATGCCTCAGGAAGCGACGTGATGCAGCCATTGTTGCGCTGGTTGCCATAGATCACGCTGGGCTCACCCGTCCACACCGAGTTGATGATCGACGAGGCATATTCCTTGGAGGCCTTCACCTCGATCTTCTCGGCGGCCTTGAAGGCATCGGAATCCTTCTTCCAGCGGGCGATCTGCTCCACGCAGCGCTTGGGATATTCATCCAGCGGAATGCCGAATTTCTCGATCAGGTCTTCCCTGCCCTCCTTGATGAAATAGGGCGTGTACTCCGCAAAATGCTCCGAGCTTTCGGTGACGAAATAGCCAAGCCGCGCCAGCATTTCATAGCGCACCTTGTTGGGGCAGCGCGGGTTCCAGTGCGATGGCTTGGGGAAACGCCCCTCACGGTATCCCTTCACCAGGTCGGGATAAAGGCTGCGGTAGCTGCCATCCTTCTGGCGGTGCTCGAACTGCAAGTAGAACGCCATGTGATTGATGCCGGCCGCACGGTAGCGGATGTCATCCAGCGGAATGTCGAGGTCGCGCGCCAATTCATAGGCCGTGCCCTGCACCGAATGGCACAGGCCAACCTGCCTGATCTTCGGGAACTTCTCTGAAATGGCCCAGGTGTTGATGGCCATCGGGTTCACATATTGCAGGAGAATGGCATTCGGGCACACCTCCATCATGTCAGCACAGATGTTCCACAAGTGCGGCACGGTGCGAAGCCCGCGCATGATGCCGCCAACGCCCAGCGTGTCGGCGATGGTTTGGCGCAGCTTGTATTTCTTCGGCACCTCGAAATCGGTCACCGTGCAAGGCTCATAGCCGCCGATCTGGAAGGCCACGACCACGAAATCCGCCTTGTCCAGCGCCTTGCGCTGGTTGGAGTGGGTTTCCAGCTTGGCCGGGACGCCCAGTGTGGCAATGATCTTGCCAGCAACAATCTCGCTTTCCTTCAGCCGTTCGGCGTTGATGTCCATCAGCGCAATGGTGGCGCCGCTGGTGGCCTTGCGTTGCAGGATGTCACCAATAATGTTCTTCATGAAAACAGTGGAACCGGCGCCAATAAAGGCAATGCGGGGGTTGGCGGTCATGTGTTTCTCCTATGCGGCGATGTCAAAGGCGGCGCGCACCAGGCGCCGCGTGTAGTCGGTCTTTGGGCTCTCAAGCACGTCGGCCACTGGCCCCTGCTCGACGATCTTGCCATGCTGCATGACGATGACGCGGTGGCAGAGTGCACGCACCACTTTCAGGTCATGGCTGATGAACAGGTATGAAAGCCCGCGCTCGCGCTGCAGCTTGCGCAACAGCTCGATGATTTGGGCCTGCACCGAAAGATCAAGCGCCGAGGTTGGTTCATCCAGCAGGATGAACTCCGGCTCCAGCGCGATCGCCCGGGCAATGGCCAGGCGCTGGCGCTGCCCACCAGAGAATTCATGTGGAAAGCGTGTGAGAATGCTGGTGGGCATACCGGAATCTTCCAGCGCCTTCTGCACGCGTTGCAAGCGTTCGGCAGCGCCGCCGCCCAGGCCATTGACGATCATGCCTTCTTCGATGATTTGCCGCACATTCATGCGCGGGTTCATCGACGAAAACGGGTCCTGGAACACGATCTGCATGCGGCAGCGGAAGGGCCGAAGCTCCTGCCGCGAAAGCCCGTCGATGCGCGCGCCGGCAAAAGTGATGGTGCCTTCCTGCGGGTTCAGCAGGCGGATCAGCGCCTGGCCGAATGTTGTTTTGCCAGAACCTGACTCACCCACCAGACCCAGCGTTTCGCCGCGCTTGAGCGCGAGACTAAGGCCATCCACAGCGTGCAGGTCGGAATAGGTGGCATTGAAGAAGCCGCCCTTGCGCAAGGTGTAGGTGACGCGAACCTTGTCACCGGAAAGGATGACCGGGTGCTCGCCTTCCAGCGGCTTGGCCACGCCCTTGGGGTCAGAAGCCAGCAGGCGCTTGGTGTAGGCATGTTGCGGGTTGGCAAACAAGGTGGCCGTGGCGTTGTGCTCTTTCACTTCGCCATGTTGCATCACATAAACGCGGTCGGCGAATTGGCGCACCACGGTGAGGTCGTGGGTGATGAGGATCACCGCCATGCCATATTTGGCCTTGAGATCCTTGATCAGGTTCAGGATTTGCGCCTGAACTGTCACGTCCAGCGCCGTGGTCGGCTCATCGGCGATCAGTATGTCCGGCCGGTTGGCCAAGGCCATGGCGATCATCACGCGCTGCCGCTGGCCGCCGGAAAGCTGGTGCGGATATTGCTTGAGGCGCGCCTCCGGCTCGGGAATTTGCACCTCTTCCAAAAGCGCCTTGGCGCGGGCCAAGGCCTCGGCGCGCGACACTTTGTTGTGGATGCGGATCACCTCTGAAATCTGCGCTCCAACCGTGTAGAGAGGGTTGAGCGAGGTCATCGGCTCCTGGAAAATCATCGACACGCGGCTGCCGCGCAGCTTGCGCATTTCATGCTCGGTGAGCGCCAGGACATCCTGCCCGCCCATGGTGATGCTTGAACCCTTGCCTATGCTGGCGCGGCGCGACAGCAGGCGCATCACTGCCCGCGCCGTGACCGATTTGCCGGAGCCGGATTCGCCAACGATGGCAATTGTCTCACCCTTGCACAGCGCGAAGGAAACATCACGCACCGCCTTCACCTCCCCGCCTTCCACCTTGAAGGTGACGGCGAGGTTGCGGGCCTCAAGGATGATGTTGCTCTGGGTTTCTGCCATCACGCGCCTCAATAGGGATCAATGGCATCGCGCAGGCCATCACCCAGCGCGTTGAATGCAAACACCGCCAGCAGCACAAAGCCCACCGGCGAGAGAATCCATGGGTAAGACCCCAAAACCGAGAAGTTGCCGCAATCCTGAAGCATCATGCCCCATGAAATCAGCGGCGGCTTCACGGCAAAGCCCAGGAAGCCAAGGAAGGATTCAATCAGGATGATGGCGGGAATCCAGATCGTCACCGCAACAATCACATGGCTGAGCACATTGGGCAGGATGTGCCGGAATATGATGCGGCCATCCCCAGCCCCCACAGCCTGCGCCGCGCGGACATATTCAATGCGCGCCAGAGCCAGAGTCTTGCCGCGCACCTCGCGCGACAGCTGCGCCCAGCTCACGGTGGTGAGCACCGCGATGAGAAATGTGAAGAACACCCAGTTTGGCGCGGTGACGGGAATGACGCTGGCCAAGGCCAGGTAAAGCGGCAATTGCGGGAAGGCCAACACGATTTCCACAAAGCGCTGCACCCAGGAATCGAACCTGCCGCCGACATAGCCTGAGATCAGGCCCACGCTGGTGCCGATCAGTGTGAGCAGCGCCACGGTGGTGAGCGAAATGAACAAGGTGATGCGCGAGCCCGACACGCCGCGCGAGAAGATGTCACGGCCAAACTTGTCAGTGCCAAGAATGTGAAAATGCGAGCCATCATCAGTGCCAAACAAGTGAACACTGGCGGGGATGAGGCCTAGCAGCTTGTAGGGATAGCCCTGCACGAGAAACTTGATTGGGTGGGGGTGGTCATAGTCCGGGCCTGTGAGCGGCTGGAAGGTGATCGGGTCAAGTTCGCCGCCCTCGACGATCTGATAGGCGTTGAGCCGCAGGCCATAGCCTTCCTTGGTTGCAAAGCTCATCGGGTCCGGCGGCGCAAAGGCGAGGTAAGGTTCCTTGGGGTCAAGCGGCGACACAAAATCGGCAAACAAGGCCATCAGCAGCAGCAAAACAACAAGCGAGAGCCCGATCATGCCGGTGACAGAGCGGCGGAACTTCCGCCACACCAACGTGACATAGGCCTCGCTCTTGGCAAAACGCGCCGCACCCGGCGTGCTGTCGAGATAGCCAGCGTCCTCGGCCTTCACAAAGGGAGCGAACAGGTCCGCGCTCATGCCTCGCCCCCCAGACGGATGCGCGGGTCAAGCCAGGCCAGCAGCATGTCCGAAATGATGCCGCCCACAATCAGCGTGGCACCCAAAATCAGAAGGAAAGTTGCAGTCACCAGCACGTCACCGATGCTCATCGAGCCGACAATGGCCGGGCCAACGGTGGGGATGCCGAAAATGATCGCCGTCTCGATTTCGCCTTGCATCATGTAAGGCAGGATCACGCCCTGATAGGCCACCAGCGGATGCAGTGCATTGGGCACCGCGTGCTTCATGATGGTGGCCGAACTGGAAAGGCCCTTGGCGCGCGCTGTTTCGACATATTGCGCGTTCAGCGTGTCCAGCAGGTTGCCGCGCATCACGCGCATGTTGTAGGCCAGACCGCCAATGGTGGCCACCGCGATGATCGGCCAGACATGCTGCACCAGGTTCCAGAACTTGGCGAAGCTCATCGGCTGATAGGTGTAGTAGCTTGAATAGAACGAGCCAAGCTCCTGCACATTCAGCTTGAAGGCCAGAATGTAAATGATGATCAGTGCCATCAGGAAGCGCGGAATGGTCATGCCGAGGAAAGTGAACACCGACAGCAGCGTATCCACCCAGCTGTATTGCCGCGTGGCCGCAAGAATGCCGAGGCTGATGCCAATCATTGACGCGAAGAAGTGGCACGTGAGAGCGATGGCGAGCGTGATGGGCAGCCGCTGCCACACCACCTCGGAAATCGGCCGGTTGTAGTAATAGCTCGTGCCGAAATCCCCCACCAGAAAGCCTTTGATCCAGCGGAAATATTGGATGACGAGCGGGTCATTAAGCCCATGTTCAATGCGGAACTGCTCAGCCGCGGCCAGCGCCACGTCATTGGACGCATGGCCCTGCACGCGAAGCTGCTGCGCAAAATAGTCGGCATAGTCACCCGGCGTGGCGTGAATGATGGCGAAGGTCACCACACTCATCACAAACAGCACGGGGATGGCCGCCAATATGCGATAGGCCAGATAGCGCAGCATGGGTCCTCAGGGGATGGGAACGCCGCCCCCGGTTCCACCATGCCTCCAGGGAGAAGAAGGCACGGCAGCCGGCCGGGGGCGGCCAAGGGTGGTTTTACTTCACGAGGCCTTCACCAGGCGCGGAGCCCGGCTTGCCAGGCAACGTGTCGGGGAACAGCTCATATTTCTGCTGCTTGTCGGCCGCCACATACACACGCTCGCGGATGATGTTGTCTTCCGCCCAGTTGTACATGAAGATCGGGGCACCCGGCGCCACGTTGGAGAAGCGCTTGTTGATGATGAGAGCACCCGGATAAACCGTGAGACCCGCCGTATAAACGTTCTCGGTTGCGGTCTTCTGGAATTGCTTCATCAACTCAATGCGGTCCTTGGCTTCCTTGGCACCGATGAACTTGTTGACGGTGTCCACAAGCTGCTGCTCGAAGTCCATCAGGTCCACCTTGCCGTCCGCGCCTGCCTTGTGGAAGTCAGTCGTGTTCGGGCCAATCGGCGCCAGATGGTCGGTGTTCTGCACCGCGGTGATCACTTCCGAGCCTTGGCGCAGCACCGACCAGTCGAACTTGCCCGCATCGCGGGCAGCGTCATGGTCCTTGCCAGAAAGCAGCTTGGGGATGACCTTCAGGCCAACCTTTTCGCCCATGGCCACAATGCCTTCCACCAGAGACTTGTCGGACTGGTAGTCAGCATTGCCCAGAACCGTGATCTCGACGTTCTTGCCGCCATTCACATCCTTCGGGAAGTTCAGGATGCCATCCCCATCCGTGTCCTTGAGCCCGGCAGCAGCAAGTTCTGCCTTGGCCGCTTCGACATTGTAGGGATAGTAGACGGTGGAGGCCTTGTCATAGAAGCTGGTGCCCGGATAGATGCCGCCGGGATAGATGGCCGTGAACGGCCCCTTCACCAGCGATTCACCCAAGCGCTGACGATCGAGCATCGACGTCACGGCCTTGCGGAAGTGCAGATCGCGGTTCAACTTGTGAACGCCAACGCTGCGGTCATCCGTGTCGCCCCAGCCATTGGCGGAATAGTTGAACTGCAAGGCATAGCCGATGGTGCGCTGGCCGAATTCGAGGCGGGCCGGAGCGGCGGCGTCAGCCGACTTCTTCAGGCTTTCCACATAGTTTTCAGCCTGTTCAAGGTTGGAGAAGTCGCCCGTGCCGGCCACCGCCTGCACGTCGCGGTCCGCCCAGGTCGAGAGGCGATACTGCAATTCGTTCAGGTAAGGCAGCTGGTTGCCCTTCTCATCCACCTTCCAATAATAGGGGTTGCGGCGCAGCACCACGATGTTGTCCGGCTTGTGGTCAACCACAACCCAGCCGCCCATGGTGGGCATCGCCATATAGCTCGGCGGGAAGGCATTCTTGTATTGGTCGTAGGTGTTCTTGGAATTTGCCGGATGCTGCGGCGCCAGGATATGCGCCGGGCCGGGGCAGAACGTGCCATAGGCCATGGCATAGAGCACCTGTGTGGGGAAGGCGTTCTTGAACGTCCACTTGATGGTGTTGGCATCCACCTTTTCCAGCGTGGTGCCTTCGCCGAAGGTGCCGGGGTTGGCGCCGTTCAGCGGATGCACATTGGTGTCGAGAACGTTCTTTTCCCAATAGAACATCACGTCATCGGCCGAGAAGGGCTCGCCGTCTGACCACTTGGCGCCCTCAATCAGGTGCATGGTGAGCTGCTTGCCATCAGCAGACCAATCCCAGCTCTTGGCCAGGTTCGGCAACGGCTGCAGCTCTTCGGCCTTCACCTGGAACAGCGGGCCAGTGCGCGTCAGGCATTCCTGCAGGCCGATGTCGATGCCGCCCCAGCCCTGGCTTTGGCCAGCCCAATAATTCCAGCCCTCCGGCCGGCCGCCGATCACATGGCGCATCACGTCACCATAGACGCCAATGCCGTCTTTCATGTTGCCGGTCTTGTAGATCATCGGCTCTTTCGGCAGGCGGTCTTTCAGGGCCGGCAGCTTGCCAGCCTTTTCCAGCGCCTTCACGAAGTCCGGCTCGTTATAGGCGGGCAGCGCGCCATAGGTGAGAATGTCACCCACGCCCACCAGCGTTACCTTGCCTTGCGCATCGAACTTTGGCGGATCGGGCAATTGGCCGGGGGCAGCCCCATCAGCCAAGGCAGCCGAGGCCGAAACCCCAAGCGCCAGCATTGCGGCCATAAGGCCTGTGATTGTCTTCATCGAATTCCTCCCAGAATCTGTTGTGCGGAGTTCTTTGTGGCTCCGGAGATTCAAGTTCGTGCAAATCCCCGCTTGCGGCAATCCCGTTTCCCAAATAAGAATTCCGGGTTTTTAAGATTGCTGGCAAAGCTCCTCATGGCGACGAAATCCGACAAGACTGGCGCGAGCGCCCTTACGGAGCGGCCCTTCTACCGCCGCAGCAAAGCCTTCGGCCGTTTCGGCATGCGCATTTTCAAGCCGCAAATCATGGCGGATCCTCACTGGCACGGGCACATCGAGGCGAATTTCGTGCGCCACGCCAGTCTGCTCTACAATGTTGATGGCACGCCAGTGACTGTGCAACCCGGCCAATTGGTCATCTTCTGGGCCAATGTTCCGCACCAGTTGCTGGAGATTCCACAAATAGGCGAACAGGACGCCGAACTCTGCAACATCTACATTCCGCTCGATGCCTTCCTGATGATGCCGCATCTGGCCGAATTCCAGATTGCCCTGCTCAATGGCGCGATGATCGCCTGCCCGCCGGAACTGTGCAGCCGCGAACAGATCCAGCGTTGGTACCAGGACTATCGCTCTGCCGATGCAGCACGCCTCGATCTGATGAAGATGGAGTTGAACGCCTTGTTCCGCCGCCTGTCGCTGGAGCCGCCAAACTACCTGCGCGCACCATGGCTGGCCAACAAGCGCAAGCACGATCTCTCCTCCTCCCACATCCGCCATGTGGTGGCCATGGTTCAGCACATATTGGAGAACATCAGTGGCGCGCTGCGCAACGCCGATGTGACGGCCAAGACCGGCCTTCACCCCAACTATGCACTGGCCATCTTCACCAAGGTGATGAACATTCCGCTGAAACAGTTCATTCTGCGCATGCGCCTGCTGCGCGCCCGCGGGCTGCTGCTTGAGAGCGACCTGGCCATTTCCAAAGTTGCGGAAGAAAGCGGCTTTGGCTCCACCAGCCAGTTCTATTCGCATTTCTCCTCGGCCTATGGTGTCTCGCCCAGCAAGCTGCGCGAGAAATATCTGGCGTCCTGATTTGCTGGGGCGGAATGGGCAGATGAGGCATCCAATGAAAGGCCGAATGGCACATGGCTGAGATTGAATTAAAAACCCGGGATTTTCTCAGCGCTGCACAGGCAGAAGCCCTCTTTGATTTTGAACCGGTCGGCGCTTCGCTGCATGAGTTGGAAACACCCGTCCCCATCATTGATTTCGACGTGATGCTGGCCAATCTCATCCGCTGGCAAATGCATTGCGACCGGCTGGGCATTGCCAACTGGCCGCACATCAAAACCCACAAGCTGGTGCCCATGGCCAAGCTGCAGATTGCCCTCGGCGCTGCGGGCCTTTGCGTGCAAAAACTGGGCGAGGCGGAGGTGATGGCCGCAGCCGGCCTGCATGATATGCTGCTCACTTTCAATGTGGTGGGCGAAAGCAAGGTCAGGCGCCTTGCGGCAGTGATGCGCAATACAAATATCGCGGTGGTGGCTGACAACGAGACAATGTTGGCTGGGCTCGCCGATGCCGCCAAGAGCGCTGGGCGCAAGCTTGAGGTGCTGGTGGAGTGTGACACTGGCCTTGGCCGCAACGGCGTACAAACACCCGCTGCAGCTCTGGCCCTTGCGCAAGCCATCGCCAGTTCTTCCCACCTCACATTTGGCGGGCTGATGACCTATCCGCCGGCCTTCAAGCGCCAACAGGTGGCAAGCTTCATCGCAAGCGCCAAGGAACTTTTGCAAAAGGCGGGCGTTCCTTGCCCGCGCGTCAGTTCCGGCGGCTCCAAGGATTTGTGGGACGACGCTGGTCTCGCGGATGTCACGGAATACCGCGCCGGTACCTACATCTACAATGACCGCCAGATGGTGGCGGCGAAATCCTGCACTTTCGCGCAATGCGCTGAGCATGTTCTGGCCACCGTTGTCAGTGTGCCCACGGCGGGCCGCGCCATCATCGACGCAGGCTCAAAGGCTCTCACCAGTGATCTGGGCGGCGTTGATGGCTATGGCGTGGTGCCAGAGCTTGGGTTCGCCAAAATCTATGCGGTGAATGAAGAGCACGGCTATCTCGACATCAGCGCCGCGCCACGCCGGCCCAAGGTGGGCGAGCGCGTCAAAATCGTCATGAACCACACCTGCCCGGTCAACAATCTGTTCGACAAGGTGGTGTTTGGGCGCGGCGATCGCGTGCTGGGCGCCATCAAGATCGATGCGCGTGGCAAGGTGCAGTGACCCGGCCGATTGGCCCGTGCCTTAGGCTGCCCCCAGCGCAGTGGCGATCACTTTGACAGCATCAAATGTTGCCACAGCCATCTTCACGTTCAGAAAATCCGGCCAGCTCGACAGCTTCACCACCACCATGTCATTGCTGAAATCGATATAGATCAGCTGCCCGAAAACGCCACGGCACAGAAGGTTGCGGTTGTCAGGGTCTGAGACCCAGAACTGGTTGTGATACCCACCCTTGGGCAGGGCCAGGATATAGGGCTCTCCGAACAGCGCGTGATCGGCGCGCCTTGTCTCCTCAATCCATGAGGCTGGAACAACGCCCTGCCCGCCGGAAAGCACCAGTTGCCCGAAGCGGCCATAATCCCTCAGTGTGGCATTGAAGCCGCCATCGGCAAGGGCATAGCCAGCGCGGTCCACCGTGAAGCAGGCGCTTTCTTCCGCGCCAAGCTTCTGCCAAAGCTCTTCCGAAACAATTTGCGCCAGCCTTTTGCCGGTCACGCGCTCCATGCAGAAGGCGAGGATATCAGTTTCGATGGAGCGGTATTCGAAGGTCGCGCCATGCGGGCGCACCTTGGCCTTGATGCCAAGGATCTGCTCCCACACATGCGAGGGCCAGTTGAGCGAAGGATCAGAGCCCGGAGACACCGGCTTCCAGCCTGCTGCCACATCAAGCTGGCCCATGTCGGAATGCGGGTCTGTGTAGGTCTCGTCAAAACGCTCACCCGTCGTCATGTCCAGCACTTGCTGCAACGTGGCGCCCTGCCAGCCTGTGTTCTCCAGTTCCGGCAAATAATGCGTGACAAGCTTGCTTGGCTCCAGCAGCCCACGGCCGACCAGCACGCCTGACGTCATCCCCACCACCGACTTGGCGACTGATTGCGAGAGATGCAGGCTGCGCTCATTCATCCCGTTCAGGTAGCGCTCAAAAACAATCTGGCCATGATGCAGGACAAGAAAACCGTCCGCATAAGTTTCAGCCAGGAATTCATCCAGCGAACAGGCGGCGCCAGACAGCGATTTGACCGGCAAACCGCCAAGCGGCTTTTCCGCCCGCTCAAACTGGCGCGCCGGGCCCGCGCCGCGCCACACTTCAACAGTGGGCAGCACTTCCCTGATGTTTTGGAATGACCAGCGGTTCCAAGGCGCCCTGTCCCAATCCATGGCAGGAATGGGCCGGTTGGGCCCCGGCCCAGGGTGTGTAGGCTGCCCGCCAGTGCTTGCCTTGCTCATGATCAGCCTGCTCCTCCCATGAAAAACCCCGGCCATCTGCGGCCGGGGTCCCATTGCGTTTAGGCTTCGCCTCAGCCCTTCAGCTTGGTCCAGATCTTGTTGTAGATCTCAATCACCGCCGGGTCGCAGGGCGGCACGAACTCAGGCGTCGGCGCGCCCTTCGGCAGGTGCAGTTCCGGCGCATCGGCAAAGTCCTTCGGCAGCGCCGCAAGGCCATTGGTGATGCCGTTGTCATAGCCGGCGAATTCCGAAATCAGCGCGGCGTTCTCCGGGTCCATCACGAAGTTCTGGAAGGCCTTGGCATTGTCCATGTTCTTGGCGCCCTTCAGCACGGCGACATTGTCCATCCAGCCTTCGATGCCCTCCTTCGGGAAGGCGAATTTCACGGTGGGCATCTTCTGGCGCATGCGGTAGGCCGCACCATTCCAGGTCTGTGTGACGATCACGTCGCCGGATGTCATCTTGGTGATGGTGTCATAGCTGAAAGTCTTCCAATTGGGCTTGGCGGCCATCAGCGCATCGCTCACCTTCTTCAGGTTTTCCTTGTCAGCGCCGCAGCGCGGCACGCCAACATAACGCTCAGCGGCATGGGTGAGCGAGTTCGAGTCATCAAGCACATTGATCTGCCCCTTCAATTCCGCGGGTGGGTTGAAGAGAATGGCCAGCGTGTCAATGTCGCCCTTGTACTTGGCCGTATCCACCGCGAAGTTGGTCATGCCATATTGCCAGGGAACGGAATAATGCCGGCCCGAATCCCAATACACATCCACAAATTCCGGGCGCATGTTCTTGAAGTTGGCCATGGTGTTGGGCTCGGTCTTCTCGAGCAGGCCATCGGCAACCATGATCTTCACGGTGTAGTCAGACGGAACCACAATGTCATAGCCGGAATTGCCGGCCCGCACCTTCGACAGCATGGTCTCGTTGGAATCATAGGAATCCAATGTGACTTTCACGTTGAATTGCTTTTCAAACTTTTCGATCAGCTTGGGGTTGGTGTAGTCACCCCAGTTGTAGATGTGCAGTTCGCCGTCGGCCAGCGCGTGCCCGGCGGCAAACATCAGCGCCGTTCCCGCGGCTGCCAATTTCAAGATGGTCTTCAACATGGTCGTCTCTCCTGGTTGTGGTTTTAGTTTCATTTGCGCTTGCGTGCGATCAGGAACGAAATGATGATGAAGCTGATCGAAAACAGCAGCAAAACAGCAGATATGGCGTTGATTTCCGGCGTCATCGGCCGGCGCGTCTGGTCCCAGATGTAAAGGGGCAGCGTGGTCTGCCCCGGCCCGGCCACAAGCTGGGTGATGGTGAAATCATCGAAGGACACGATGAAGGCCAGCGCGGCACCTGAGGCAATGCCCGGCACAAGCAGCGGAAACGTCACGCGCCTGAATGCCTGCCAAGGCGTGGCATAGAGATCAGCGGCGGCGTTCTCCAAGGTGAGGTCCATGTCCTCAAGCCTGGCCCGGATGGGCATGAAGGCGAAGGGAATGCAGAATACACAATGCGCGAGCATGATGTTGCCAATGCCAAAGTTCAGCCCAAGCCCCTTGGCCAGCAAGGCAAAGAACGAAAGCGTGGCCACGGCGGTGATGATCTCCGGCACCATCAAGGGCAAGTTGATGATCATGAACGCCATCCGCATGCCCGGCCAGGCCTTCACCCGCGTCATGCCGATGGCCGCCAGCGTGGCCGTGACGGTTGAAACCAGTGTGGCCACAATCGAAATCATGAAGGTGTTGCGCGCCGCGGATTGGAAATCCTGGTTGGCCAGCGCAACGCCAAACCAGCGCAGGCTCACGCCCTCCCAATGCATCATCAGGTTTCCGGCATTGAATGCAAAAATGATCAAGACCAGAATGGGGGTATAAAGCATCGCCAGGCACAAGATCGCCACGGCCTTGAAGCCGGGCTGCGTCTTGATATCAACTGACGCATTCACCTTATTCATGATGCATCTTGCCCGAGGAGTTGCGCACGTAGAAGAACAGCGCCACCATCACCGCCGCCATCAGGATCAAGGCTTGCGCGGCACCCAGCGGCCAATTCCGGCCGGAGCCGAATTGCTGCGCGATAAGGTCGCCGATCATCAGGTGCAGGCCACCGCCAAGAATGAGTGGCGTGACATAGGCGCCAATGGCGGGGATCAAAACCAGCAGGCAGCCCGCAACGATGCCGGGCTTTGCCAGCGGGATGATGATGCGCCACAGCACGCGGCGCTTGTCGGCATAAAGATCAAAGCCCGCCTCCACCAGCCGGAAGTCAAGCTTTTCAAGGCTTGAATACAGCGGCAGGACCATGAATGGCAGGTAGGAATAGAGCAGCCCCAGCACGATGGCAAAATTTGTGTAAAGCATGGTGATGGGCTTGTCGATCACATGCCAGTTCATCAAGACTGTGTTGATCACCCCTTCATCGCGGATGATAAACATGATGGCCAGCGTGCGCACCAGAAGGTTGGACCAGAATGGGATCGTGATCAGCAAAACCCACCAGCTGCGCTGCTCCGGCGGCCGCGTGGCCATGAAATAGGCCGTGGGAAAACCGATGATCAGGCAAACGGCTGTGGTCACCACTGCAAAGATCACCGAGCGCAAGTAGATGAAGAGATAGTCTGGCGAGAACTGCAGCGTGTCATCGAAGATGTCCCGCTGGAAGAGGAAGTTCAGATAGGCGTCGGTGGAGAATTTCCACTCCACGCCGCCATAGGGCGCCGCCTTCAGGAACGAATAGACCAGGATGACCAGCAATGGCCCGATGCCAAACAGCGTGATGATCAGCAGTGAGGGCATGGCCAGCAACTGGTGGCGCCGCGCCGCATTTTTCTGGGAGGCCAGGGCGATCTCTGCAGCTTTGCTCACCGGCTCCGCCATCTTCAATCCTTCAGGATCCTTGCCGCGTTGGCCGCAAGCTGGATGCCCGCCTTGTCACCGGCTTTTGGGCCACCTGCGTTCGCACCTGAGTTTTGCTGGCGTGTCATGAACATCGAACCATCCGCCAGCCGCACATGGAAATGCGTGTCAGTGCCGAAAAACACCACGTTGTCGACAACGCCCTGAAGTTCCCCCTTGCCTGCGGGCACCAGCGTGGCCTGCTCCGGCCGCAACACCACCGTCACCTTGCCCGCAGGCTGCCCGCCGCGCGGCGCATCGGCCGATATGGTTGGGCCGGCCTCCAGCTTCACGCGCGGAACGCCTTTGGCCGAAGAAACAATCTCGCCTTTCAGGAAGTTGGTCTCGCCAATGAAGTTGGCCACGAACCGTTCGGCGGGGTGATCATAGATCTCATGCGGTGTTCCAACCTGCAACACCTTGCCCTTGCTCATCACGGCGATGCGGTCGCTCATGGTCAAGGCTTCCTCCTGGTCATGGGTCACGAAAATGAAGGTGATGCCGGTTTCGGTTTGCAGCCGCTTCAGCTCAATCTGCATTTCCTTGCGCAGCTTGTAGTCAAGCGCCGAGAGCGGCTCATCCAGCAACAGCACCTTTGGCTTGGGCGCCAGCGCGCGCGCCAGCGCCACGCGCTGCTGCTGGCCGCCGGAGATTTGCGAAGTCTTGCGCCCGCTCAACTCTTCCATCCGCACCAGCTTCAGCATGGCCAGCACGCGTGCGTCGATTTCAGCCTTGGGCTTGCCCAGCATTTCCAGCCCGAAGGCAATGTTCTGCGCCACCGTCATGTGCGGAAACAGCGCATAGTTCTGGAACACCGTGTTCACCGGCCGCTTGTAAGCCGGCAAAAGCGCGATGTCTTCACCATAGAGATAGATGTGTCCGTCCGTCGGAAACTCGAAGCCGGCAATCAGCCGCAGCAAGGTGGTTTTGCCACAGCCGGATGGGCCCAGCAGTGTGAAGAATTCATTTTGGTTGATGGTCAGGGAGACATTGTCGAGCGCGGCCACGGCCTCCTGCCCGGCCCCCCTGAAAACCTTGCTCACATTTTGCGCCGCAATAGCAGCCTTGTTGTCAGCCAATCCCATCACCCCTCAACCCGGCACATTCATCCTAGATCGGCAAAACAAAAATCCACAAGCCGAAAACGATTGGTCCAGATGTCCAAATCGGGCATCATCAACCATCGCGCCGCGTTCTGCCGTCCAAAGTCATCAACGCTCCATAGATTTCCGGCCGCCTGTCCCGGAACAGGCCCCAACTGCGCCGCAGCGCGCCAATTTCATCAAGGTCGAAACTTTGCAGGCGATAGCCTTCCTCAGCGCGGTCCATCTCCTGCAGCTTCTCGCCCTGAAAATCCGCAATGAAGGAACGGCCATAGAATATGTCGCTGCGGCCATCAGGCGCAGTCTCACGTCCCACGCGGTTTGAGGCCAAAACCGGCATGATATTTGCCGCCGCATGCCCCCGCATGACATTTTGCCAGTGGCTGCTGGAATCATAGGCAGGGTTCGGCGGCTCCGAGCCGATGGCCGTGGGATAGAGCAAGAATTCCGCCCCCATCAGCGCCATGGCGCGGGCGCATTCAGGAAACCATTGGTCCCAGCAGATGCCGAGGCCCAATGTGCCAACCGCGGTCTCCCACACCTTGAAGCCAGTATCGCCCGGCGAGAAATAGAACTTCTCCTGATAGCCGCGCCCATCAGGAATGTGTGATTTGCGGTAAAACCCAAGCTGCCGGCCGTCGGCATCGGCAATCACCGTGGTATTGTAATGCGCCTGCCCCGCCCTCTCAAAAACGCTGATGGGCAGAACCACGCCAATCTCTTTGGCGAGTGCGGCAAAGCGCTTCACCGTTGGGTGCCGGTCCAGCTCCACGGCCTGCGAAAGAAACCGCGCGTGCTGCTCGATGCAGAAATAATCGGCATCGAAAAGCTCTTGCAGCAACACCAGCTGTGCACCCTCAGCCACCGCAGCGCGCACCAGGCTTTCAGCCTTGTCGCAATTCTTCTTCCAGTCATTCTGGGAAGCCATCTGGGTGATGGCGAGCGTCACCCGCCGCACTTCAAACTCCTCCCGGCAAGAAGCGGCGTTCAGCCATTCTCGAAGCCCTCAATCACGTTGACGGTGTTGATGCCGATGGCGTCGATGGCATAACCGCCTTCCATCACGAACAGCGTGGGCAGCTTCAGCTTGGCAATCCGCGCGCCATAGGTCATGAAATCCGGCGACGTGAGCTTGAAGGACGAGATCGGGTCGTCCTTGTAGGTGTCAACCCCAAGCGAAACCAGCAGCACATCAGGCTTGTAGGCCTTGATCTTGCGGCAGGCGGATTCAAGTGCTGCGCCCCATACATCATATTTGGTGCCGGGCGGCATGGGATAGTTCACATTGAAGCCCTCGCCCTTGCCGCGGCCTGTTTCATCCTTGAAGCCGAGGAAATAGGGGAAAGTGTCTTCCGGCGCGCCATGCAGCGAGCAGAACAACACGTCATCCCGGTCATAGAAAATGTCCTGCGTGCCGTTGCCGTGATGAAAATCAACGTCAAGGATGGCCACACGGCTGGCGCCGGCATCGCGGAACCCCTGCGCCGCGATGGCCACATTGTTGAGGAAGCAATAGCCGCCATAAAGATCATGGTGGGCATGATGGCCCGGCGGCCGGCAAAGGGCAAAGGCCGCCCTTTCACCCCCTGAAACCAGCGCCTGCCCCTTTTGCGCAACCGCTGCAGACGCTGAGGCCGCCTTCCAGGTTCCCGCGGTGATCATTGTCTCGGTGCCAAAGGCGTAGTACCCCACTTTGCCGTCAATGGCGCGCATCGGCTTCTTGCGCAGGCCCGGAACTGGAAACATGGTGGGCAGGATTTCACCGCGATAGCCGGCCTTTTGCCAATCGCTCCATGCATTCTCCAGAAATTCAACAAATCCCTTGTCATGGACCTTGCGCACCGTGGCCATGTTGAGCTTTCCCGGCGCCATAAAGTCATTCATCTTGCGGGCCTTCAACTCCCGCAGGATATATTCCATGCGCGAAGGCCGCTCGAAGGGCGTGACCAGTTCTCCGCCATAAACCTCACCTTGTGGAAAGTGGGAACGGTGGTCATCGGTATAAATGATCTTCATGCTTCTCTCCGCTGCGTGGCTGAAACTATGCCCAAGGCAATTTCCGCCAGCAAGGGCAGTCACCCGCAATTTGTGCAGCCAGTTATGCGGATTTGATTTGTCCTGCACCCATTCGGCCTTGCGGCGCCTTGCACCAAGCGACTAGGTTTTCAGGATTGCTGCAGGAAAATCTCATGCCCGGATACGCCGACCACATCATTGCCAACGCCAAAGTGCTGACCATGGACAGGCATCGGCCCATCGCGGAGGCGGTGGCGATTTCCGATGGGAAGGTCCTGGCCGTGGGCGCTTGGGCGGAACTGCGCAGCTTGGCAGGCCCGGAAACCAATGAGATTGACGCGCGCGGCAACACCGTCATGCCCGGCATCAATGAAAGCCATCTCCACATCTTCGGCGGCTCGGCAGAGCTTGGCCATCTGTCCCTGTTCAAGATGCAGGGGCTTGAAGCGATCACCACTGCCATCCGCACCTATGCGGCATCGCGCAAATCCGAGCCCTTGTTGATCGCCAATGCGGCCGATTACACTGTACTGGGTGAAGGCCGCAGCGTGGACCGGCATGTGTTGGATCAAATCTTGCCCGGCCAGCCCTTGATGCTGGTTTCGCCCGACCATCATACCGTTTGGGCCAACACCATCGCCCTGGAGAAGGCATCACTTCTGCAAGGCCGCGCCCTGCCCCCGGGCAACGAGATTGTCATGGGCGCGGACGGCCTCGCCACTGGTGAGCTGCACGAAAGCCATGCCTTCAATGATGTTGTGGCGCTCAACACAAATGGAGGGCGCGAGCGGCTGGGGCTTTCCACTGGTGGCGAACCGCCCGGCGGGGTGAGCAGCGCCGAATTCGACTATGACAAGGCCATCTTGCGCAACGGCCTGAAACATCTGGCGCGCCATGGCATCACCAGCTTCCAGAACATGGATGGCAATCTCTATACCTTGCAATTGCTGGCGGCGATTGAGAAGGAAGGCGGCCTGCTGTGCAGGGCGCGCATTCCCGCGCATTATGTGGCAGGCGATGTCACCGCACAGATGGACAAGGCTGCCCAGATGAAACGCGATTTCAATTCGCAGTGGCTGAGTTCCGGCACCATCAAGTTCTTCATGGATGGCGTGATCGACAGCCACACGGCCCTGATGGCCGAAGACTATGCCGACAAGCCAGGCTGGCGTGGCGAGGCACGCTTTGAATACGGACAATTCAAGTTGCTCTGCATTGAGGCTGACAAGCGCGGGCTGCAGATCGCAGTGCATTCCATTGGTGATGGGTCAACCCAGCGCGTGCTTGATGCCTATGCCGCGGTGCGCGCCGCCAATGGCCAGCGCGACAGCCGCCACCGCATTGAGCATTTGGAATTGGTGCATGAGGCGGATTTTCAGCGCCTCAAGGATCTTGATGTGATCGCCGCCATGCAGCCGCCGCACCCGCCCGGCCAATGCGGCCTGCCGTTGCAACCCACCCTTGGCCGCATGGGCCGCGCGGCCTGGCCCCGTGCCTATGCCTGGCGGCGCATCCGGGATCTTGGAATTCCATTGGCCTTCTCATCGGATTGGCCGGTGTCGTCAGTCAATCCGTGGGAATCCATCCACTCCGCCGTGACGCGGCAGCCTTGGGAAACCGGCCTTCCAGACAATCGCCAGACACTGATGGAAGCACTCGAATCCTACACCCTCACCGGCGCCTATGCGGAATTTGCCGAGGCGTGGAAAGGAACGCTGAAACCGGGCTTCGCGGCCGATCTCGTCATCCTCGACCGGGACATCGCGGCCTGCGATCCGGCAGACTTGGCGGCCGTAATGCCGGATTTGACCATGTGCGGCGGCCGCATCACCTTCAGCAAATAGTCAACTGCTGAACCTGCGTTCGGGGCTCACGTTGCCTCGCTTGAAGTCCGTGTGGCACCGTCACTCGCGCGGCCGTAACCTGCGCGTCGCGCTGCAAACCTGGAAGCTGCGGGGCCACCTTTTCAATTGATCTGAGCCGCCACCCATAGATTGGGCTTGACTCCCACCTCACCCACATGCAATTTGGGTAAACGTTAACCCAAATGGATGCGTGGCGCTGCAGTGAAGAAGAAAGTCCATCTTCGCGATATTGCGGACAAGCTGGGAGTTTCGGTGAAAACCGTCTCCGGCGCGCTGCACGGTGATTCTATCCGCATGGCGGAAAAAACCCGCCAGCGCATCCGCGCCTTGGCGGATGAGTTGGGTTACCAGCCCAACATCGTGGCGCGCGGCATGCGCCAAGGCGTAATGCCATTGATCGGCCTCGTCGCCGAAGGCCTGATCACCCTGCCCTTCGCCACGGAAATCGTCCGCAGCCTTGATAACGCCGGCCGCAGCTATGGCCTCTCCGTGGTGGCAACCAACGTCGGTGCCACGCGAAGCGCCGAGGCCGGTGTCGCCGAAGCCCGGCGTTTCATGCCAAAGGCCATTGCCTTCGCCACCATGTTCCACAAGGCAGTCACCCTTCCCGCTGAGGCCTTGCGGTCAATCAATCTGACCATCAATTGCTTCGACACATCGCTGAGCGTGCCGGCTATCGTTCCCGATGAAGTGCAGGCGGCGCGGGAGATTGTGGAGTTCTGCTTTGCCCGTGGCCGCCGCCGCATCGCCTTTCTCAACCTGCCTGGAATATTGGCGGGAAGCTTGCGTGAACAAGGCTTTCACGAGGCGCATAAGGTCAAAGGCATTGCAGTGTCTGGAGGCTGGGTTCTGCCCGCCACGCGCGGCGCTCACTACACCGAGTTCTCAAGCAGCCTCGTGCCTGCACACATCGAATCTCTGATGCGCCAGAACCCGCGGCCAGACACCATTCTTTGCGGCAATGACCGCGTCGCGCTGGAGGTCTATGGCGTGCTGAACCGCTTGGGCGTGAAAATACCGGCTGATGTTGCCGTGGCCAGCTTCGACAACCAAAGTGAAATTGCCCGCCGCCTGGACCCGCCATTGACCACCATGGCCCTGCCGCACCGCGCCATGGGCCGCCGCGCCGCTGAGATTCTTGCCGGCATTCACCCGGCCACACAACAAATTGAAAGGATTCCGTTCCGTTTGGTTGAACGCGCTTCGCTGTGAGGCGCCCCGGAACGGTGCATTGGGAGGTAAGACATGACTAAGATGAAAACCAAATTGAAGCTGGGGCTCAGCGCCGCGGCTTTTGCGATGGTTGTTTCAGTGGCGGGTTTCACTGCACCGGCAGGTGCGGCAGCCTTGAAGATGATGTTCCAGGGCGACCCCTACGAAATCGACGCCATCAGCGATGCCGCCAAGCGTTTCGAAGCCGCCAACCCCGGCACCACCATTGAGCTGATCCACACGCCACATGATTCCTACAACGAAAAGGTCGGCGCTGCGGTTTCAGCCAAGCAGCTGCCCGACATTCTGGAACTGGATGCGCCCTTCCTTTCCAACTATGTGTGGTCTGGCTTCCTGCAGCCCATCGACAGCCTGATCGACAAGAAGCTCCTGGATGACATGACGCCATCCAACGTTGCCCAAGGCACTTATCCGCCGGACAAGAAGCTCTATGCCACCGCGCTGATCGACAGCACCGTTCTGATCTATGCCAGCAAGAAGCAGCTTGAGGCCGCCAAGATCCGCATTCCCAAGGGCGTTGACGACGCTTGGACGGGCGAAGAATTCCAGGCCGCCCTCAAGACGCTGTCCACTCAGCCCGGCGTGAAATGGCCGATCGACCTGTTCCGCGCCTATGGCACCAAGACGGAATGGATTCCCTATGGCTATGAACCCCTGCTGGTTTCCGCCGGCTGCGACTTGATCAACCGTGACACGTGGAAAGCCACCGGCACGTTTGACAGCAAGGCCTGCGTTGACGCCACCACCATGATGGCAAGCTGGGTCAAGAACGGCTGGGTCGTGCCGCAATCTGCTGGCGCCAACCAGTTCTACGCCGACGGGCGCCCCGCCGCGCTGGCCTGGGGTGGCTTCTGGTTCTACAGCGAAGCCGCCAAGGCCCTGGGCGATGATCTCCTTGCCCTGCCGCTGCCCAAGTTCGGCCCGAAGGGTGCAAGCCCGAACGGCACCTGGATCTACGCCATCAGCAAGACATCGTCTGACCCGCAGATGGCTGGCAAGTTCTTGAGCTTCATGATCGAAGACCAGAAATACCAGGAAGCCTACAAGGCCCACTCGGCCTATCCCGGGCTGAAGTCATTCGGCGCTGCCTCACCGCTTTATGCGCCGGGCGGCCCGATGGCCGTTGCCTTCGAACAGGCCGCGAAAACGGCTGTGCCGCGCCCGCCGCACCCGGCCTATCCGGCCATCACCCTGGCGGCCCAGGTTGCGCTCAACAACATCCTCGATGGTGCTGATCCGCAAACCGAGTTGACCAAGGCGGCCAAGGCCATCGACGCTGACATCGCCGACAACGACGGCTATCCGCCGTTCGGCAAAAAATAGTCTGGCGCCAGTTCACGCCGCACCGCGGGGAGCCTATGCTGCCCGCGGTGCATGGACTGAACTTTCGGGAACGGTGGGAAAATGACAACGCAGACCCTTTCCAAATCAGCACATTCAGACACGGGGCGCCCCAAGCGGCTCTTGCCCGCCAGATACCAGGAGCTGGTGATGTTGCTGCCCGCCTGCATCATCATCTCGGCCTTCCTGCTGGTGCCGTTTGTGATGTCATTCCCGATTTCGCTTACCAACCAGCGCCTCATTCCGCGGCCCTACCGCTTCGTTGGCCTCGACAACTATGTTCAGGTTCTCACTGACCCGGTGTTTTGGCAGGCCTTGTGGAATGTCACCCGCTTCACCGCCATGGTTGTTCCAGTGCAATGCGGCTTCGCCCTTGCCATGGCCCTGCTGATCAATCAGAAAATTCCGGGCCGGAACTTCTTTCGCGGTGCGCTCTTCCTGCCGGCCATCACCTCAATGACGGTTGTTTGCGTCATCTGGGGAACCCTGTTTCAGTTCCCGACTGGCCCGCTGAACCAGATCGTGGGCTTCCTCACGCTTGGCATGGCCGGGCCAATTGACTGGCTGGGCGATCCGCGCTCATCGATGCCTGCCATTGTGCTGTTGTCAGCCTGGCAGGCCTATGGCTTTCAGATGGTGGTGTATCTCGCCGGCCTGCAGAACATTCCAGCCGATCTCTATGAGGCCGCACGCCTTGATGGCGCGTCCACCTGGCAGCGCTTCCGCTTCGTCACTTTGCCCGGCCTGCGCCAAACCAACATCTTCGTGTTGATCATCACCACAATCCAGGCCTTCAAGCTCTTCACCCAGATCAACATCCTTACGCAAGGCGGCCCGCGTGATTCCACCAACACCGTAGTGCAATACATGTACACCGTTGGCTTTGTTGGCCAGAAGCTCGGCCTCGCCTCCGCCGTGGCCATCATCCTCTTCGTCATCGTCCTGTTGATTTCACTCGTGCAACGCTATGTCTTGAGGGACCGCAAATGAGTTCCGCCACGCAAGGCCAATCCGGGCCAACCGACAAGTTCCCGGTCATCAAATTCGTTTCCATTGCCATCATCTCGCTGGTGATTGTGTCGCCGCTGTTCCTGCTGATCGTGGCCAGCCTGAAGCCGGACCGCTTCCAGATTCTGGCTGAAATGGGCAGCTTCAAGGCCTTCATCGTCACCAACCCGACGCTGAAAAACTATGGTGACATTCTCACCTTCTCCGGCAACCAGCCATTTGCGCGCTATCTGGTGAACTCCGTCATCGTGCTCACTTTCACGTTGCTGGGCGGCATGCTGTTCAATTCCATGGCCGCCTTTGTGCTGGCCTGGGGCCGCCTGCCGGGGCGGGCCATCATTCTCACCCTCATGATCGGCCTCTATATCGTTCCGCAGGAATCCATCGTCTTGCCGCTGCTCAACATCATGAACAACCTGGGCCTCGCGGATTCATTTGCGGCGCAAATCCTGCCCTTCTGGGCCAGCCCGCTCTATGTGTTCCTGCTCTACCAGTTCTTCTCGCAGATCCCGCGCGATCTCTATGATGCCGCCGTGGTGGATGGCGCCTCGCCATTTGAAATCTACTGGAAGGTGTTCCTGCCCATCAGCCTGCCGGCGCTCGCCACCGTGGCGATCCTGCTGGGCATCGAGACGTGGAACCAATATCTCTGGCCGCTGCTTGTCACCCAATCCAACTACGCGCGGCCCATCTCCGTCGGCATTGCCGGCTTCTTCGGCGCGGATAGCATCTATTGGAACCTCGCCATGTCAGCATCCGTTGTGATGATGGCCCCCGTGCTCGCCTTCTATCTTATGTTCCAGAAGTGGTTTGTGAGCTCGGTCATCAGCTCTGGTGTCAAGGGATGAGCGCCACCATGCCAGTAACCCTATCCATGCCGGGCAAGGCTGGTTTCAACGGCCATGTCCAGGCAGGTGAGATCCTGCACATCTGGATGAAACCTGCGACGCGATCCTCGCCATCGCATCTTTGGCTGGCAGGCACGGCCAGCGGGAAAAAGCAGCTTTCTGGCCCGCCCGGCGATGATTTCCAGATGTTTTCCCACCGCGCAGACCATTCGGAAGACATCACCGTCGACTGGAACCCGCAAGACAGCCTCGTTTCGCTTTGTTATGCCTTTGATCCTGAAAGTGTCGCGGCCGCTGGCATCCGCCTGCTCTGGGCCAGCCCACAGACCTTGGCCAGCCCAGCGCGCTACCAGCTGCATTTTGCGCCGCTCTTCGGCTGGATGAATGACCCCAACGGCCTGATCCAGATTGATGGCCGCACCCATCTGTTCTACCAGCACTATCCCCACGCCCAACGCTGGAACAACATGCATTGGGGCCATGCTGTCACCGGCAACCTTGTGGATTGGGTGCACCAGCCCATTTTCCTTCACCCGCGTGCCGAGATGCTGGCCGATGCTGGCAAGACAGGCGGCGCATTTTCTGGATCGGCAATCCCTGCCGCTGGCGGCGGCCTGCGCGTCTTCCACACTGACCGCCAGGATGGGCGGCTGCCCGAACAGGAATGGCAGATGACAGCCACTTCCGCCGACATGATCAGCGTCAGCCCATCAGTGCCCGTCATTGACGATCGCCCGCCCGTGCCCGGTTTTGGCCGCGACTTGCGTGATCCCTACGTCTTCAAGGGTCCTGACGGGCTTTGGAAGATGGTGCTTGGCGGCGTTGACGAAACCGCCGCACTAGTGGTGCTTTACGAAACCAGCGATCCATCAGGGGCAACGGGCTGGCATTATTCCGGAATTTTACACCGCGAAGCCATGGCCCGCCCTGTTCCGGCTGAATGCCCTTGCGTGTTGCCGCTTGATGGCGAAGGCCAAGGCCTCTTCGTGCTCATCTTCGGCCTGATTGGCCACCAAACACCTGTGTTTGGCCGCCTCAACCCAAGCTTTGCGTTGGTGGGCCGCTTTGACGGTCACCGCTTTGAGGAGATTGCCCGCCGCGAACTGGATTTCATTGGTGACTGTTACGCATTCCAGGGCTTTCTGCATGATACACGGCCAGTTGGCTTCGCTTGGGCCGCCAACTGGGCCAGTGTTGGCCGCGGCCGTGATTTCCAAAGCAGCATGACTTTCGCGCGCCGCGTGGTTTGGCAGCAGGGCCAGCTTCTGATGCCGCCCATTGAAACGGTGCAGGAGCTTCGGCTGTCGAAGCTCAGCACTTCGCCCGAAGAACTTATGAAGGGCATTATTTTGCCCGGCGGGCTCGCGGAAATCCAAATCCGCTTCGCAAATGAAGGTCCATTCCAGATCACATTCAATCACCCGGATGGCCCGCTGCATCTGATATTCGACGGCAGCCAATTGGAATTTTCCGTGCCTCAAGCCAAGTCGCGGCCACGCAACCTCCAACAGGGCGTGGCCACGGCGATGCCAAGGCAGTTGTCAATCTATGCCGATGTTGGCCTGATTGAAATTTATGCTGATGGCGGCCGTCTCGTTGGCACCAAGCGTATCGATAGCGACGCAGCCATCGCCTCCCTGCAACTTTCGGCGCCTGCCGGCCTGGTCGCAACGGCTGAAATTTGGCGGCTGCGCCCAAGGGCTGGAATGTAATTTGAATGAAGCCGCGTGCCGGCGGTTCCGGCACGATTTTGAAATGGACACTGGCCATGGCTGTTGTTGAACTGAAAAAAGCAAAGAAGTCCTTTGGATCGGTGGACATCATCCAGAATGTCGATCTGCGGATCGAGGATGGCGAATTCGCGGTCTTCGTCGGTCCTTCCGGCTGCGGCAAGTCCACGCTGCTGCGCATGATCGCGGGGCTGGAAAGCGTCACTGCAGGTGAAATCTGCATTGATGGCGAGCAAGTCAATGGCCTTGACCCGTCGGAACGCGGTGTGGCGATGGTTTTTCAAAGCTATGCGCTTTATCCGCACATGACGGTGAAGGAGAACATGGGCTTCAGCCTGCGCATCGCCAAGCGGCCAAAGGCCGAGATTGAAGAGCGTGTGGCTGAGGCCAGCAAGATCCTCCAGCTTGACGCATTGCAGGAGCGCCGCCCCAGCCAGCTTTCTGGCGGCCAGCGCCAGCGTGTTGCCATTGGGCGCGCCATTGTGCGCAACCCCAAGGTCTTCCTTTTTGATGAGCCGCTTTCAAATCTCGATGCCGAGCTGCGCGTTGCCACCCGTGTGGAAATCGCCAAGCTGCATGAGAGCCTGGGCAACACCATGATTTACGTGACCCATGACCAGACCGAGGCCATGACCCTCGCTGACAAGATCGTGGTGTTGCGAAAAGGCCAGGTGGAACAGGTTGGCCCGCCACTTGAACTCTATGAAAACCCCAATAACATCTTTGTTGCGGGCTTCATTGGTTCACCCAAGATGAATTTCTTCGAGGCGGAAATGGCCAAGGGCAACAAGCTCACTTTCGCGGGCGCAAGTGTTGTGGCACCAACGGCCAAGGGCGCGGTGCCTGAAGGCGCGGCCCTCACCGTTGGCATCCGGCCCGAACATTTTGACCGCGATGAAAAGCCAGATGGCAAAATTGATGTTGCAGTGGACTTCGTCGAACACCTGGGCGGCACATCCTTCGTGCATGGCTTCCTTTCGACGGGGGAGAAAGTCATTGTCGAACACCGCGATGCAGGCAGCGTCAAATCGGGGCAATCAGTCAGCGTCGGCTTCAGCGCCAAGGATATCCGCCTGTTTGACAGCGAAGGGCGCCGGATCCGGTGATTGCCGGGCCGCCGCTAACCAATTGAAATACAGGGAAAATGGTGGGTGGTACAGGGATCGAACCTGTGACCCTTACCATGTCAACGTTAAGAGCAACCACCCCGTTCAAGCAATTTCAGACACTTAGAGGAACGCTAGAGGACCATAAAGCATGAACAAGGACAGAACAGAACAATAGTTTCCGCCACATTCCGCCACACGAAAGATGACCACTTGTGAAACCCAAAAGCAGGGCGTGCAAGTGCCCTCCTAAGCACCAGTTCAAAATGAACCCACGGAATTCCACAACACCCATACTCAGAACTGAAACTGTAGAACCTCATTAGAATTTGTAAACCCTCACATTAATTTCATTTAACGCTGTTGTTGCCAGCCTGTCATGTGGCAGACCGATTCACGGGCCTCCGCAATCCTGCGGCAAGATTTTGGAGTCCCCGATGATTTCTCGCAAAACGCTGCTGGGCCTGGGCTTGGCCTTCAGCCTCGCCACCAGCCTCACCCCGGCTTCGGCCGCTTCGGTCAAGCATGTGCTGCTGCTCAGCGTGGATGGCTTGCATGAGCAGGATTTGAGCCTCTTCGCCAAGGCCAACCCGGATTCCGCCTTCGCCAAGCTGATGGCCCATGGCGTGCATTTCTCCAACGCATCTACGGCCAAGCCTTCCGATTCCTTCCCCGGCCTTCTGGCCATGGTCACCGGCGGCTCACCCAAATCCACCGGCGTTTACTACGATGACTCCTATGACCGCGCCCTTTCCGAGCCGGGCAGCGATTGCTCCAAGAAGGGCACCGAAGTTGTCTATGACGAATCCATCGACAAGAAGACCGAAGCCATGGATGGCGGCGGCGGGCTCGATGAGGCCAAGCTGCCGCGCGATGGCGCCAATGGCTGCAAGCCCGTTTACCCGCACAGCTTCCTGCGCGTGAACACCATTTTTGAAGTGGCCAAGGCCGCCGGTCTCAAAACCGCATGGAGCGACAAGCACCTCGCCTATGATCTGGTGAACGGCCCATCGGGCAAGGGTGTAGATGATCTCTACACCCAGGAAATCAATTCCAGCGATGACATCACTGCCAAGGCCGCCAACACTGCCGCCTATGACGACACCAAGGTGGCCGCCATCATCAATCAAATTGATGGCAAGAGCAGCGACGGCAAGGATGGCGCTGGCGTGCCGGCCATTTTCGGCATGAATTTTCAGGCCGTCTCGGTGGGCCAGAAAACCGGTGGCTATGCCGATGGCAATGCCACGTCGAAGCCTGATCTTGCTGAAGCGCTGAAACACACCGATGCTTCGGTGGGCAAGATGCTCGCCGAACTCGCCGCCAAGGGCCTCGACAAGGAAACCCTGGTGATCCTGTCGGCCAAGCATGGCCAATCCCCCATCGATCCGGCCCAATGGCAAATCACCGACAAGAAGATCATCCCGGATGCCATCAACGGCGTGGCCAAGGATTTGGCCGCGCAGGTGACCATGGATTCGGTGGCGCTTGTCTGGCTGTCGGATCAATCCAGGACCGCCGATGCCATCAAGGCGCTGGAAGCGGTGAAGGACAAGGCGAAGATTGACCAGATCCTTGGCCCCGACAAGATCAAGGACATGTTCGGCGATGCCAGCAAGGATAGCCGCGTGCCCGACATCGTGGTGATGCCCAAGAACGGCGTGATCTATACCAAGCCCACCGGCAAGAAGACCGGTGAACACGGCGGCTTTGGCCCGGATGACACCCATGTGCCGCTGGTGGTTTCAAACCCCGCACTCGCTGCCTCTGAGAACAAGGATGCCGTCACTACCCTGCAAGTGGCCCCCACGATCCTCACCGCTTTGGGCCTCGATCCCAACGCCCTGCAAGCCGTGAAGGCCGAGGGCACTAAAGCGTTGCCGGGTGTGGATGTGAAATAACCATTTTTCTTCTCTGAAAAAATTCGGCCCGTGCAACTACCAGCGCGGGCCGTCTCCCAGTTTGACGATACCGTTGAGCCCATCCTGTCTTCGACATCAGACACCCAAAATCAAAGTGAACGTCAATACGGTATCATCTGCTGCGGGCGATATGCTCGATGGATTCAACTGAGTGAGCTGATTAACAGTTCAAATTTTCTCTGCTACACAACGAAAAGATCATTATGTCTTAATGGTCTGAATGGTCTGACTTTATGCAGGGAAAACTTAGCGATGACGGCGAATAGAGCTGCAAAGCCAGAGAGCGGCCTTTTGCACGGCGCCTTCGATATTGTGGTTGTTTTAAAGGGTTTCAATGGCCTTTTCGAACTTGTTTGCGGTGGGGCTCTCTTCTTCATTCCCGCGGGCCTCATTGCCAAATGGGTAGATATTTTGATCCGTGCCGAAATCATCGAGGATCCGAATGATCTAGTGGCCGGCACGCTTGCGCACTGGGCCGAGGGCTTCGGTCAAGCCACACAGCATTTCGCCGCCGTATATCTTCTCGTCCATGGAATTACAAAAATCACACTCGCCATCTTACTGTTTTTAGAAAAACGCTTGGCATTTCCGATTTCCATCGCATTATTTTCGGCGCTCGTTCTTTACGCACTCTACCGGCTTTCACTTAGCTGGTCAGAAGCTCTTTTTGCCTTTATCGCTCTGGACATGATCACGATCGCAATCATCGCGCGCGAATGGAAGGCGGTGAAGGCGGCAGACGCGTTGGGTGCCTGAAACCTCGAACAATGGAAGCGTAACTGGCGTTGTCCTGCGTTGAACAAAAGCAAGGGTGCTTTCATTCAACGCGGGATGCCAAAACATCAACAAGAAGATTCACCTGGGCACACTCTCTCTACGAACCGTCAATTGTTCAAGACATCGCAGTGCTCGAATTTTAAGCGCAAATTTTCTGTGCAACGCTCTGGGTGAAAATCAGACGCGTCTCATCGCAAATGACAGTGGCTGGCTTGGTTTGCGTAGTTGCAACAAGACAGCCCCGCACATGGCGCCAAACCCTGCAATTGCCAGAATGACAAGATAGGCCCAAGGCACCGCGAGCGCGTCTGGCGGCGGATCAAAGACATGGGTCATCAGTTTAACCAATACCCAGGCCAAAACCCAGCCGATGGCAAGGCCTGAAGTCATCCCAAGGCTGAAGACAACCAGAGCTTCACTCCACAAGAACGAACCCAATTGCTTGCCCTTGGCACCCAAAGCGAGCAGCACGGCAAAGCTCCGTCTGCGCTCGGACAGGCCGAGGGCAAAGACAAGTCCTAAGGCCCCAGCTACAAGCGGCACAGCAAAGGCCAGTTCCAGGGCAGTGAGACCGTGGAGATCGACTGCTGTGAGCGACGAACCAATGCGGTGTGCCGCTTCGCTTACATCAGATACCTTGAGTGGTGATTCAGGAGGTAGCACCTTCCCGATATCTTGTGTCAAATCATGTGGGTTGCCAGACGCTTTGATCAAGAGGGTTTCGGCGCTGGCGATGCCCGTCTGTTGCGCAACGTAACCAAAATTGGCAACGAGGAAAGAATCCGTGGGCGCCGTCGGAAACTCACGGACCACTCCAACAAATGTGAAGGGGACCACATGATAGGTGCCATCACTGGAATTTCGGAGGCGCAAATTCAACTTGTCCCCTGGCTTCAACTGGAAATCCGTCACGGTTTCATCTGACACAAGGATGCCATCCGGAACCGACTGGAGCTGCGCAAGGGTCTTGGCGGCGCTGCCATTTTGGAAATAGGCGTCAGACATAGGCGTTGCTTCGCCGATATGAGCAGAATCAATGCCGTATAGATCCTGCAAATCGGTGCCGACATAAGCCAAGCGGTGCTGCATGGGTTGGATCGCGGCAACCCCAGAACGTGCTTGAACCTTGGTCAAGACCTGGGATGCCGGTTGATCGATCGTGCCAACGATAGCAACATCGGCGCCATTTGTGAGCGTGGCATCAACAAGCGCCTGTTGCTGATAGGTACTGTTGAAAATGGCCGTTGAAGTTGCAAAAGACATGGCCAAGGCAACGAGTACAATGCCTTTGACGATGCGTCCCCGCTCATGAACCATGCTGGCTGCAACAAGGCCGGAAAAGCGCTTGGCGACTGGCCGAAGCAATGTTGTGAGCGAGCTTTGACCGTGCCGGAGATAAAACCCGGCGAGCCGCATGAGAAGCAAAGCAGAACCAATCCACATGAGCCCAGGCGCCAGATAGGCTTTGTAGTCAACAGTGGCGGTGGCAACACCTTCCGGAGCGGTCACGACCCTGTAACCCGTTGTAGAAGATTGCCACAAAATCAGTGTTGCGATGAGCAAGAACACCACATCAAGCCAGAGGCGTTTCCAAGCCGGGTCGGCATTCTGAGTCAGCCCGGCCGGAGCCAGATTCTCACTCACGCCGCGCCGCGTCACCAAGAGCGCGGGAATTGAGGCCACAAACACAGAAGCAATGAGCCCGGCAGCACCCGCAAGTAAGAACCAAGACAGCCCTGCACTGCTTTGAGGCACCGCAAGCCAGAACTTGGAGATGACTTGGGCCATTGCCAGACCAATCACCGCGCCCAATATTCCGATCATGATCCCTTCAATTGAACTGAAGTTCAGGATTTTGCCGTTACTAAACCCGCGCAACTGCAGCAGCCCGATCTCGAGGCGGCGGCGCTCAGCACCAGCCTGCAAGAGGACAACGGTCAGGAAAAGTGCGACGAGCGCCCCGGGTATGCCCAAGAAGAGGAAGAGCACCTTGGCGAAAAGGGAATCCTGACGCACACCGTCCAGTCGCGCGGCCAAGTTGTTCGTAACCACTCCCTCGCCGGCCAGCTTGGCCAGGAGATTGTTGGATTGGCCAGTGGCCCCAACATAGGCCGCTACAGGATCAGGGGGCAGGTTCTGGGCGTTGAAACTCAAATGAATCTGGCGCTGAGCAGTCTGCGGCATTGTCTCCAGCTGCTGTTGGAACAGCGTTTCCCACTGGCTGGCTGGCAACAGAAGGACATTGTCAGGCGGGGCGTTCCGTGACGCCTGCGCCGTGCCGTTCACCACCTGAAAGAATTGGTCGGCGCTGGGCATTTCGATGACACCCGAAATTGTCACTTCGGTTTGTGGCTGGCCAAGTCTTGAAATGGTGATCTTGTCGCCGGGGCTTGCGTGTAGATTGGCTGCCGTTTGTTGAATCAGCAGCGGACCGTCCCAGGAACCGGCCAGCAAGCGCCCTTGGTTTGCAAAGGTCCGGAAATAGGACGGCGAAACACCGACAACCTTGCCCACCCCGGTGCTTTGAACTGTCCCCCCTGAATTCGATGAAAACCCCGAGACATCAGCAAAATTAACCTGTTCCGTCTTGGGATGATCGGTCACGGCCGCAATCGCCGCCAGCGCATTGGCGGGGTCAGCGGTCCCTACCAATTGAACTTGCCAATAGGGGCTGACATTGGTCAAGGCACGCGCAGTCATCGACCCGGAGCTTTGGGTGACAAACAGGCCGAGAACTGCCAGCAGGCAAACCGCCAAGGCAACACCCAAGGAAGCAGCCACAATTGAATTGCCACGCTGCCTAACGAGGCCAGCGGTCCAAGCTTTGATCATCAAAGCACTCCTGTCTTGAGGTCGCCAAAACTCATGCGCCATTGATTGGGAAATTTGCTTGCAACTTGCGGGTCGTGAGTTGCGACCACCAGCGTTGACCCCGCCTCTGCGGCCCATTCGATCAAGTTCTTGATCACGCCTTGTCCGGTTTCCTGGTCAAGCTGTCCGGTGGGCTCATCCGCTAGCAACAAAGTTGGCTTTGCCACCATCGCCCGCGCCAAAGCTGCTCGTTGCGCTTGACCACCAGAGATTTGTTCGGGGTATCGGTCTCTCAGATGCGCAATGCCCAGTCGGTCAAGGGCGCGGAGGGATGAGTTTCCAACCCGATCTTCGCCCAGCACCAAGAGAGGAACTTCCACATTCTGTTGAATGGTCAACGATGGCAGCAGGCTGGGAGCCTGGAATGACACACTCACATGTTTGGGTCTCAACGAGGTTTTCTCGCCTATGCCAGGCCAGATCACGGTGCCAAAATCAGGAACATCTAGGTCCGCCATGAGCGCCAAGAGTGTAGACTTGCCGCTGCCGGAGGCACCCATGACAGCGACATGCTGCCGCTCCGTGACAGAGCAGGAAACTTCTTTCAGCGCGAAGGCCACGTCATTTCCGACAATGTAGTGCCGGGTCACATCATTAAACTGAACGAGAGCATCAGACATCGAGAACTTTCCCATCCCTCATTTTGACAACACGTTTTGCGGCATTGGCCACAGCTGGATTGTGAGTGGCCACAACAATGCCTACCCCTTCGGCGGTCAAACCACTTAGCAAGGCAAGAATTGAAGCCTCCGTGGCGGCGTCCACCTCTCCGGTGGGTTCATCGAGGAGAAGTATTCTTGGTCTATTGGCGAGGGCTACCGCGAGCCCGGCCCGCGCCCGTTCACCGCCTGAAAGTGCCGCTGGCAGCGATTCTGCGCGTTGTTTCAAACCAACGCGGGAAACCAGTTCTTCGGCTGGGACTGGTGACTGCGTCACTGACATTTTTTGTGCAAGTTGAACATTCTCAAGCACGTTGAGATGGGAAATGAGATTAGTTTTTTGCAACAAGGCTCCGATATGGGCTGCACGCAATTTTGTCTTTTCGGCTTCTGGCCGGCGTGACACGGGCAGCGAGAGGAGATGCACCATGCCACCATCGGGCTCGTCCAAGCCGGCCAGACAGGCAAGCAGGGTTGACTTGCCGCTGCCCGACGGGCCCATCAAAGCCACAAATTCACCTTGGGCCAGTGTGAAGGTGACACCACGCAAGGCTTTGACCTCTTCGTCATCATTGTGGAAAAAGCGGTAAAGTTCCTGGGCTTCGAGAAGCAGCATGACGCTTATTTCCAGCGGAAGCTGTTGGCCATAAACAGCCATTGATCAACATTGTCGGCGCCCACGGGCGCGGAGAGAGTCATCATCATCATCTGCTTGTCCTTGACAAAGTAAATGCGCTCATTCTCTTCCCGAACCTGCTTATTGGTGACAGCATTGGGCTCGGAGTTAGAGGCATATTCGATGGCAATCACCGGCCCGGACTTCAGTTTCAGGGTCTTGACGGAAAGCCCATCGACGGCCCGGCCAGAGGTTTGAATGTCGGGAACCAGACTCGCCTTGGCATAGGCTTCATCAATCGCATGCGGGACATCCGTGAGCTGCAACGCAACATGATTGTATTTGTCGCTAAAGGTGGTTTTCGTGCCATCATCTTTACGGGACCAGCCCTCCGGTATTTTGACGGCATATCCAGTTGGCGAGGTGAACATGACAAAAGCTTGATTGTCGGGAATGTCACCGGGAGGTGAAACCTCCGCTGCCACAGGGGCCTCGGCCCATGCGCTGGAGGCGATTGGCACCGCAATGAGGGCGGCGAAGAGTATTGTGTTCAAGGTGCTTTTCATGTCGGTCTCCTGTCGAATCCGTCCCGTTGTCTTAAGTGGCGGCGCGCCACTGGGGGAGTGCGCGCCGCCGGGAAGTCACTTGGTTTTGTCGAACTGCGCCAGCAGCGCGCTGAGGGCGTCGGCACTGCCTTTGACATCGGGCTTGTCGGCGCGCAGTTGCTTCAAGGAAGCATCAATCAACTTATCAAGCGCTTCCCAGGCACCCTGATTTTTGGACCGCATGTCATTGCGGGCCTTGTCCCAAGCTGTCTCAAGATCCTTGATCCGGGTCTTGGCGGCAGCGAGATCACCCTTCTGGACAATCTTCAGGGTGTCGTCGGTGATTGCTCTCATGGGCTGCAAATCACCCATGGGCGTGGTTGTGGCGGCGGCTGGGCTAGCTGGGGCAGTGCCGGCAGCGCCAGCTCCCGTGACCTTCAGCGCGTCCAGCACGAACTGATTGCAAGTCTTGTCATCGTCCTTGCGAAGGGCTTCCGAAGCCTTGGCTCCTGCATCTTTCATGAATGCGAGATTCGCTGCCGAAACACCGGGAGCCTTCATCGCTGCTTCGAGTTGAAGCAGATCAGCTTCGCAGTCGGCACGGGCCGCGGGCGCTGCTGCAGCGAGCAAGCCAAGTGCCAGAATTGAAACGGTTGTGATTTTTCGAACCATGGTGACTCCTTTGGTGTTTGAGAAAGGGAATGAGGGGGCCGCTTCAATCGTTGCCGGTCACGGCTTCGCTGTCCGTGCGTGTGGCGGTGAGATAGAGAACCAGGCCAGAAATAATGGTGAGGAAGATGACGCTCGTGGCAACCGTGCCGAGACCAAAACCCCCTGCAATATTGGGCTTGGCCAGAAGATCACCAACCGAAGCCCCGAAGGGGCGCGTCAACACATAGGCAATCCAGAAGCATGCGACCGCGTTTTGATTAAAGAGGTAATAGGCAGCGGCGGTGAGCAGAATGAGAAGAAGGAACAGATTGGCGGCCCAGAGATAGCCAAGGTCAAAGCCTTCCGCGACCAGATCACCGGCCGAAGTGCCAAGTGCAAAGGTAAACAGAATGGCCGCCCAGTAGAAGCCTTCACGGCGCGTGGTGACGATGCTGTGGATGGAGAGCGTACCCTCAACCTTGTACCAAGTGGCAAAGACCAGCGCCAATATGGCTGAGAAGACAATAGTCGTTGTTTTCAAACTGATGCCAAACCCGTCGACGAGGTTGTCGGAGATGAGCGTACCCACCACACTGATGAGAACAACAGTCATCCAATAGAGGGCCGGAACATAGGTCTTGGCCCGCATCTGCAGCGCCAGAAAAACGATGAAGACGCCAGTCATGATCCAGGAGGTAATGGAGAGACCAAGACCCAGTCTGGTGGCCAGCAGATCTGCCCCCGTCTCACCCACTGTGGTGGACATGATCTTGATCATCCAAAACGCCGCCGTTACGAGCGGCACTTTGCTCCAGAGGCGTTGGGCATAGTCTTCCTGGGGCAAGGCAAGTTCTGTCATGTGAGTCTCCCGAGTTGCAGCCTTGCAAATGCCACAGCAGACTTAGGACAGACTTAGGTCATCGCCGTCTTACCAGAAATTATGGCTTCAAGGCCCGGGAACGCGTTTCGGTTGTTCAGTGAAATTGCCCAGCCATGCCTCTCACATATGGATTTCGCTATCGAAAGGCCAAGGCCTGTCCCTGGCGAGGTGTGAGGCTCGGCCCGGTAAAAGCGGTCAAAAACCAGGGGCAGTTTGTCAGGAGCAATTCCTGGCCCGCCATCCAGGACTTTGATTTCAAAACTCTCCGAAGTGACATTAGCAGCCATGTGAACTGTGCTGTGCGCCGGTGAATAGCGAATGGCATTGTCCAAGAGAATTTCGCATATTTGTGAAAGATCGTCAGCTGGCAGAAGCGGATCGATTTTAGACGAAAACCCCACCTGAAGTTTGATCTTCTTTTGTTGCGCCTGTGGTTCTATGGCCGCCACACCATTGGCAAGAAGGATTGAAAGGCGTTTCGACTTAAGATTTGCTGGGGTAAGATTCGCGTCGTGACGCGCCAATTGTAAAAGACGGTTTACGAGATGGGCGGCGCGCTTAGAGCCGCCTTCGAGGGCCGCCAACCGCGTCCGCTGTTCTTTTGTTGTCAACACTGACTTCAGATTGCTGATCTGTATTGAAAGTGCCGTCAGTGGCGTACGCAACTCATGCGCCGCATCGGAAACAAAGCGCTTGTGCTTCTCAGCCTGGGCCTGAACCTGCACGACATAGGCATTAATGCTTTCGACAAAAGGCATGATCTCAGACGGAACCGATGACGGCGCTATAGGTGAGCGATTGCCGGCACCGCCCGTTGTAACTTGTTCGGCAGCCCGATCGAGACTGCGCAAAATTCGGTCAATGAGTAAGCTTAAGAGCAGCCAGGATAGCGGGATGATGAAAGCAATTGGTATGGCAATCTGGAGTGCGGCAGTAGAGGCCTGTTCGTTTCTTTCATCCAGTGGCAAGCTCACCCGAATGGTCTGTGAGGGGCCAATGAGGCTATAGCTACGCCAACTGACAAGGCCGAGATTGGGACTTGAATAGCCTTGTTCATTCGGCGCTGCAGCCGAAGCGGTCTTATCGGTCGTTCTGACAAGTTGTCCTTGTGCATTCCAAACCTGGATCAGAAAGATGTTGTCAGGATCGGGCATGCCAAATTGGACCGGAGATGGGTTGGCCACAGTCTCGTTTTGCAGAAACTGGGCTATTTGCCTGATTTCGATGTCAAATGAAGTTTGGGCCTCGTCTTTGACATATTCGTAAGTGACCAAAGCAGAAAGTGTGCCCACGCCAAACAGCAACAAGGCCATCCAAAACAAAATTGCGCGGCGCAAGGATTTCATGGAGGCGGTATCTCCACTTTCCACCCGACTCCCCTTACATTGGTGATGATGTCCCGACCAAGGCGCTTGCGAACGTAGTGGATCAATACTTCTACCGCATTGCTGGCAACTTCTTGATTCCAGCCATAGATGCGATCTTCAAGTCGCTCCTTGGACCAGATTTTGCCCGGGGTCTCGACGAGCGCATGCAACAACGAAAATGCCTTAGGTGGCAGAACTTGGCTTGCACCCCGGAAAGAAGCGAGATGACTTTCAAGATCAAGCTCAATCTCACCGCAGATCAAACGGGAAGACGCTTGTCCCGCGCGCCGCCGCACAACGGCGCGCAGACGGGAAATAAGCTCTCGCGTGTCGAATGGCTTCACGAGGTAGTCGTCTGCACCCTCGTCAAGACCTTCAAGGCGGCTTTCGACACCAACTTTGGCGGAAATGATTATGACAGGAAGCTGCGCCTGCTTCGCACGCAGCCTCTTCAACAGATCCATTCCCGAAAGGCCGGGCAACATCAAATCTAAAAGTGCGACCGCATAGCCAGCACTTTCTATGATCATCTCGGCATCCGAACCTGTTTTCACCCAATCAAGTGAAATTCCAGCGTCCTTCATCGCAAGAACGAGAGCCTGACCGATCATCTCATCATCTTCCACGAGCAGCGCGCGCATGGGAGACGCACATACAAGATTTTCCAAGAATTTCAAACCTGCAGGCCGATGCGGTCTGCGGACTGATGATTACGAGTTTAGGAAACTGGCACCCAGTATCTGTGAAATCGCTCTCAAAAAATCATTCAGTTTACTTCGATGTAAGAATTTGGAAAACAGAAAGGAACCAGATTTCTGTCAAACCGATCTCGTAAGGGAAGGCAGATGAAGATCCTTTTGATTGAAGACGACACTCGCATGGCAGACTTTGTCATACGTGGTTTGCGTGAAGCCGGGCATGTCGTCGACCATTTAATATCAGGCAAGGACGGGCTCTTTGCTGCGGCGACTGAGGCTTATGATATTCTGATCATCGATCGCATGCTTCCGGGTATGGACGGGATCAACATCGTCAGAATGTTGCGCCAGACCGATAACAAGGCGCCCATAATGTTCTTGACTACTTTGGGTGAAACCAACAACAGGGTTGAAGGCCTTGAAGCCGGGGCCGATGACTACCTGGTCAAACCTTTTGCTTTTGCGGAATTGCTGGCAAGGCTTAATGCCTTGTTTCGCCGTCCTCCGATTGTGGAACGCAAAACAGTCTTGAAAGTC
>JAGWTZ010000079.1 GCA_028868695.1 Alphaproteobacteria bacterium
AAAGCCAAACACCTGCCGGTTGCTCTCGTGATGGGCATTTTCGCCAAGCCGCGCACCGATGATCACGGCGGCAACGCCGGGCTGCTCCAGCACCCAGCGTGTTGCAACATTTGACAGCGCCACGCCATGGCGCCGCGCGATCCCAGCCAGCGTGGCAAGCAACTCCTGATAAATGGCCCAACCGCCCGCCGCATCAATGAAGCGCTTGTATTTGGACTTGCTCCAGTCGGGGATGTTTTGCGGCTCGGGCTTGCCGAGCCACTTCTCAGAAAGAAAGCCGCCATTCAGCGTGCCATAGGCCAGCAGCTTCACGCCCGTGCGGGCGCAGACTTCGGCCAAGTCTCCGCGCGCCCGCCTGTCCACCACCGAGAAGGACACCTGGTTGGAAACCAGCGGAATGCCATCAGCAATGGCAAGGGACAAATGCGCCGCGTCAAAATTGGTGACACCAATGGCGCCAATCAGGCCCTCGTCCTGCAGCGCCTTCATCTCATGCAGGGCATCGAGCCAGGCCGGATGCTCAAACGTCCACCAATGGAACTGCAGCAGATCAACTTTCTTGACGCCAAGCCTATCGAGCCGCTCTTGCACGCCAGCGCGCACCACCTCAGCCGTCATCGGCCCCGGCTCTGGGCACCATTTGGTGAAGGCCAGCGGGCGTTTGCCTTCCGGGAAGCGCTGCAGCAGCGCGCCCGTGAGCAATTCGGCGCTGCCGTAATGGTCGGCCATGTCGAAGGCGGTGAAGCCTGCCTGCACATAGGCTTGCAGCGCATCAGCGCCGCGCTCAGGCGCGATCAGCTTGCCACCGCGCTCAATGTCGGCCACTTGCCACAGCCCGCACAGGATTCGCGGAATGGCCAGTCCTCGGCCCAATTGGCTTTGCGGCAAGGCGGGGAGAGTGCTCATGAGGCTTTATCCTTTGCGTGATCGCCCGCGTTCTCAACATGGCGCGAAACCGTGGCGCGCTCACCCAGCAACCCGCGCGGCCGCAGCAGCAGAACGAGGCAAATGGCCACGCCGATCATCACGATCTTCAGAGCCGAGGCGCGGGCCTGCTGGTCAGCCGGAATGAAGGCGGCCAATGCTGCGCCCGAGGCTGCCCAGATGGCCCACACCAATATGGCCCCGGCAATGGCGCCGCGGTTGTTGCCGGAGCCGCCGACAATCAACATCGCCCACACCTGGAACGTGAGGATGGGCACATAGCCTTCCGGCGAGATGTAGCCGATGAAATGGCCTTGCACCGCCCCGGCCAGCCCCATGATGGCGCCACCCACGGCGAAAGCCTGCAGGCGGAACACGGTTGCATTTTTGCCAAGGGCCGATGCCGCCTGCTCATCCTCGCGGATGGCGCGCAGCACGCGGCCCCAGGGGCTGCGCATCAAATGTTCCAGCGCGCCATAGACCGCCAGCGTCACGGCCCCAACCACGGCAAGGTTGCACAGCCCGAACACCAGTGGATCGCTTGCCAGCGCGCCGAAGGGGCGCGGAATGAAGCTGATCCCAAATGGGCCTCCGGTGAGCTTCTGCAGATTGAGCACAGCGAGTTGCACCACAACCGCAAAGCCAAAGGTGGCGATGGCCAGATAGTCAGAGCGCAAGCGCAAGGTCATCGCGCCAAGCAGGGCGGAAGCAAGTGCTGCCGCGATCGCTGCCGCAATCCAGCCCACGGCGATGGGCAAGTCGAACCCGCCGAAACGGTCCGGCGCGTCGGGCGTTGTCAGCAGGGCAGAGACATAGGCGCCAATGCCCACAAAGCCTGCCACACCCACGTTGAATAGCCCTGTCTGGCCCCATTGCACATTGAGGCCCAGGCACATGATGGCATAGGTGAGCGCCAGCGTGAGGAAGAACGCGCCATAGCTGATCAGCTCGATCATGCGCCCGCCTTTCCGAACAGGCCCTGCGGGCGCAGCAGCAAGATGGCCACAAGGATGAAGAAGGAAACTGCAGCCCGCCATTCCGCACCGATGAAATTGACACACGCCGCTTCCGCAAGCCCGACGATCAGCCCGGCGATCATTGCGCCCGGCACGCTGCCGATGCCGCCAAGAATGGCGGCGGCAAACAGCGGCAACAGCAGGTCATGGCCCATATAGGGGCGGATTTGCACCAGAAGCCCGGCCATCACGCCGGCCACCGCCGCAAGGCTGGCGCCAAACAGCCACACCAGCCGGATGGTTTTGGCAACGTCGATGCCCGCAAGCCCGGCCAGCGCCTGGTTTTCACTCACCGCACGCATGGCGCGGCCAGCGGCGGTGCGGGTCAAGATGAGATGCACAGCAGCCACCAAGGCCACCGCCAGCCCAAGACCCAGCAACTGGTCGGGCGTGGCGCGCGCGCCCGCAAACAGCGGCCTGGCGATCTGCAGGGCACTGGTGAAATACATGGGCTTCGAGGTGAAGATGAATTCAAGCAGGCTGCGCAGGGTGAGCGCTGCGCCAAAGCCGGCCATCACCAGAATGATGGTGCTGGCCCCACGCGCACGCAGCCGGGCAAACAACAGCGTATCGGCAAACAAGGCAAGAAGCCCGGTCAAGGCCATCGCGGCGATCAGGCCCAACGGCAATGACCAGCCGAACGAAAATGGCCCCAGCGACGCACTGAGGCCGGGCAGTGCCGTTCCCAGCGCGGTGCTCACGCTGAGCGCAAAATAGGCGGCCCAACTGACCAGTTCGCCATGGGCGAAATTCGCAAACCGCAGGATCGAATAGGTGAGCGTGATGCCAATGGCGCCCAGGCCAATCATGCTGCCTGCAATCAACCCGTCCATGAGCATTTGTGCAATCATGCGCTGGCCTTCTCCGGCTGTGCGCCAAGGTAAAGCTCGGCGAGGAGTGGGTCAGTCGCCAGTTGTGCCGCGTTGCCTTCATGGCGCAGCTGGCCTTCCACCAGGATCACGCCACGGTCGGCGATTGCCAGCGCCGCCTTCACATTTTGCTCAACGAGCAGGATGGTGACGCCGCTCCGGTTGATGCTTTGCAGCATGGCAAAGACCGAGCTGACAATCTTGGGCGACAACCCGGCCGACGGCTCGTCAAGGATCAGCACTTGCGGCTCAACAATGAGGGCGCGGGCCACCGCCAACATTTGCCGCTGGCCGCCGGAGAGCTGCCCGGCCCGCAGCGCCGGCCTGCTGGCAAGATCAGGGAACATGGCCCACATCTTTTCCAGCCGCGCCGCGCGCAGGGCCTTGGGCAACACATCGGCGGCAAGTTGCAGGTTCTCGCCGATGCTGAGGCTGGCAAAGATGTTCTCGGTCTGGGGCACGAAGGCAAGGCCCGCTGAAATGCGCTGGTGCAGCGGCATGGCGGTGATGTCTTTGCCATCCAGCATGATGGCTCCGCCAAAGCAGGGCACGGTTCCGGCAATCGCCTTCACATAGGTGGATTTGCCCGCGCCATTGGGGCCGAGGATGGCCACAAGCTCGCCTTTGCCGATGGTGAGATCAATGCCGCGCACAATGGGCAAGTCACGCTCATAGCCGGCCACCAGGCCGCGCGTTGCAAGGGCGGGAGCCTCGCTCATGCCGCCGCCCCGAGATAGGCTTCAACAACCGCCGGGTTGCGCGCCACTTCGGCGGGCTTGCCTTCGGTGAGATACCTGCCGCCCGCCATCACCACCACGCGGTGGCAGAGGCGGGTCACCATATCCATGTTGTGTTCAATGAGCAGGATGGATTTGCCCTGCGCGTTCAGCGCCAGCACACGGCTGATGATGAATTCGAGCAGCGCGGGGTTGACGCCCGCCGCCGGTTCATCCAGCAAAATGGCCGAGGGATCAGCCATCAGAACCCGCGCCAGTTCAAGAAGCTTGCGCTGGCCGCCGGAGAGCACGCGAGCCGGCTCATGCGCAAGGTGCGACAGCTTGACGAAATCCAGCAATTCACGCGCCCGGCCAATGGCGGCGCGCTCTTCGGCCTTCACTTTTCCATAGCGCAGGAAATTGGCGAACAGGCGCTCACCCGTTTGGTGCTGGGCGCCAGTCACCACATTTTCCAGAACTGTCATCTGCGGGAATGGCTTTGGGATTTGAAAGGTGCGGCCAAGCCCCAGCCCAATGCGTGCCGTGGCATCGCGGCCGGAAGCTTCAACGTCATTGATGAGAATGGAACCGGCCTGGGGGCGGTAAGTCCCCGCCAGCATGTTGAACAGCGTGGTCTTGCCCGCGCCATTGGGGCCAATCAGGCCGAGGAATTCGCCACGCCCCAGGGTGATGGCCATGTCATCCACGGCCTTGACGCCGCCAAAGGCAAGCTTGAGGCCCTGCGCCTTAATCGCGGGTTTCTGCTCCATCTCAGCGGCTGTGGCCCCTTGCGCCATCGGACGCGGGCTCCTTCAAAATTGTGATCACAGATCACTGATTACACTTTACTTGCTGGCCAAAGGCAAGTAGTTTTTGCTCCAACACACAGGACAGATGATGAGCGAGCAGGCTGAAACGGCAGAAGTGGTGAGCTTGGGGCAGCGCAAGCTCACGCCCATCACCCGCGAAACCGTGAATGACAAAGTCTATGCCGAACTGCGCCGGACCTTGATCCAAGGCGTGTTCGCCAATGGCGAGACCCTGCGCATCGCCGACCTTGCCGAAAAATTCCAGACCTCCACCATGCCGGTGCGCGATGCCTTGAGCCGTCTTGTATCAGAACAGGCATTGGAAGCCTTGCCCAACCGGTCGGTGCGCGTGCCGCTGATCACCCGCGCCAGCCTTGAGGATCTTTCCCAGGCCCGCTGCCTGATTGAAGGCCAGGTCTTGTTGCTCGCCATGCCGCAGCTGACCGACGAAGACTTTGCAACTTTGCGCGCCCTGACGCGTGAATGCGAGGCTGCCTTCGCTGCCAAGGGGCCGGAACGGGTTCGCCGGGCCATTGAACTGAACTATGCCTTCCACAACCACATCTACCGTGCGGCAGGTTCACGCGTGCTCATCCCCATGATTGAAAGCCTGTGGCTGCAATCGGGGCCTTTCGTGCACCGCGCCGCTTTCCTGCATGATGAAAAGCAGGACCCCGCCGGCACCCACTACCATTGGGAGCTGATCGATGCGCTCGAGCGCCGCGACCCGGCCGCCGCACTGGCGGCGCTGAACCGCGACATCACCCGTGCCTTCAATCTGATCCGCGCCCAACTCGACTCTGCAGAACCTGAAGCCGAGGCCGCCAATGACGCATGATGACAGCTTCGAGCTTTATGACCTGAGGGTGGAGGTGGTGTTCCGGCCCGGTGGTGCGGTTTATTGCGGGGCCAAGCCTGGCGATCATTTCGAATTGCGCGGTGAAATGCTGCATTTGCCACCGGGGCAAGGGTTCTCGATTTACTCACTGGCTTCGGTCCTGCCCCTGCTCGCCGCCAAGCAGCGGCGGACGCATGCCCATGACTGGATGTCCACCGACGCCGAAATTGCTTGCCCGGACCCGAATTGCACAACGCGCCTGCGCATCACCCGGCTGGGCCTGCGCAATTTCAGCCATGCCCAAACCACCGCCGTGCCGCTGGAGGGCAAATGACCGCGATGCAACGCCTTGCCTTGGCCCCCGGCTATGAAATCTCGCGTGTCATCCGTGGTGGGTGGCAACTGTCAGACAGCCACAGCCAGAATGTCAGCAACGATCCGGTGAGTGACATGGTGGCCTTTGCCGATGCTGGCATCACCACATTCGATTGTGCCGATATTTACACCGGCGTTGAAGAGATGATCGGCAACTTCCGCCAGGCCTATGGAAAATCGCATGGGGCAGAAGCGCTGGCGCGCATCCGCGTGCACACCAAGTTCGTGCCCGACATGGCCCGCCTCAGGACCATCGACAAGCCCTATGTGCGCGGCGTGATCGACACATCCTTGCGCCGCCTGAAGCTTGAGCAGCTTGATCTCGTGCAGTTCCATTGGTGGGACTATGCCGTGGAGAATTGGCTGCAAACCGCTGGCTGGCTGGAAGAGCTGCGGCGCGAAGGCAAGATCAACCGCATCGGCGGCACCAATTTCGACACCAAGCATCTTGGCGCCATTCGCGGCGCTGGCGTGCCCATGTCCTCGATGCAGGTGCAATATTCGCTGCTGGACCGCAGGCCGGAGAAAACCTTCATCGGCTATGCAGCCAAGGAAAACGTGGCGGTGTTCTGTTATGGCACGGTGGCGGGCGGTTTTTTGGGAGAGCGCTGGCTTGGCGTGGCAGAGCCCAGGGCCCCGCTCGAAAACCGCTCGCTCGTCAAATACAAGCTGATCATTGATGATTTCGGCGGCTGGGCCCTGTTCCAGGAATTGCTGCAGGCACTGGCCGAAGTGGCGCGGCGCCATGGCACTGACATCGCCACCATTGCCAGCGCGGCCATTCTTGCCCGGCCCGGCGTATCAGCAGTTATTGTGGGCGCGCGCAACCGTGCACACCTCGCTTCAAACCTCAAGGTCTCCTCAATCAACCTGTCTGCGGAAGACCACCGCGCCATAGACGGCGTGCTTGCCCGGTCCCGGGCGCTGGAGGGCGATGTCTATGCGCTGGAGCGCGACGTTGCCGGCCGCCATGGGGCCATCATGAAATACAACCTCAACAGTGAAGGGAAGGACAAGACCGCGTGACACCAGATTTGCTCCGACTGGCTTTCAACTAGACCGCCGGAATGTTCCGGCACATCACAGGGAAGGAAATGAACATGAAGAAACTGATTTTCACGGCAGCACTCGCCGCCATGGCGGCCGGTTCCGCCAGCTTTGCCAAGGCCGCGGATTGCACCATCACCATTGGCCTTGATCTCGAATTGACAGGTGAGGCAGGTGCCTATGGCCAGGCTGGCGCCAAGTCGGTCGAGATGGCCTTGAAGGATTTCAATGATGCAGGCGGCGCTGCCGGCTGCAAGATCGTGACTGACACGCGCGACAGCCAGACCCAGGCCAATGTGGCCGTGGATCAGGCCACCCAGCTGGTGAACGTCAAGAAAGTTCCGCTGGTGATTGGCGGCATCATCTCGCCGATGTCGCTGGCCATCCTCACCTCCGTCACCGCGCCCGCCGGCGTGCCGCAGATTTCCCCGGCTTCGTCTTCGCCCACGCTCACCGCGCTGGGCCGCGACGGCAAGACCAATGGCGTGTTCTTCCGCACCATCACCTCTGATGCGCTGCAAGGCACGGCGGCGGCCAAGTTCGCGCTCGACAAGGGCCTGAAGAAAATCGCCATCATCCACGTCAACAACGACTTCGGCGTGAACCTCGAGAAGGAATTCGAGGCGGCCTACAAGAAGCTGGGCGGCACCATCACTTCCGTGACGCCCTACAACGAAAAGCAGGCCAGCTATTCAGCTGAAGCCTCTGCCGCGATGAAGGACGGACCGGAAGCGCTTTACCTGATCAGCTATCCGGTGGATGGCGCAACCATTGCCCGCGCCTGGGTTTCCGGCGGTGGCCCCGCCAAGTTCCTGCTCAATGATGGCATGAACTCCGATGACTTCATCAAGGCCGTGGGCGCGCAGTATCTGAATGAGGCCTATGGCACCTCCTCGGGCACCGCGGAAACAGACTCCACGAAATACTTCAACGCCAACTATGAGAAGTTCTCCGGTGGCCTGAAGCCCGATGCCCCGGCGGCGGACCGTTCCTATGACGCTGGCGCCATTGCTGCCCTGGCCATCGCCAAGGCCGGCAAGCCAGACCCCGCCGCAATCAAGGCCGCTATCCCGCAAGTGGTGGCGGCTGACGGCGCGCCCATCCATGCTGGCAAGGAGGAGTTTGCCAAGGCCCTCGCCCTCATCAAGGACGGCAAGCCCATCCGCTATGAAGGCGTGATTGGCCCGATTGCCTTTGACAAGTTCGGCGACATCACCGGCCCCTTCCGCCTGTGGCAGATCAAGGACGGCAAGGTGACAACCGTTGGCGAAATGAGCACCGATGACGTCAACAAGGTCAAGGCCGCGCTGAAGTAACACCCAGTTGAAGGAAGGCCCGCAGAGAGCAATCTCTGCGGGCCTCTTTGCTTACAGGATGGTGCGCACGCGCCACAGCTCGGGGAACAACTCAATCTCCAGCATGCGCTTGAGATAGGGCACGCCGCCGGTGCCGCCCGTGCCGCGCTTGAAACCGATGACGCGCTCCACCGTGGTCACATGGTTGAAACGCCAGCGCCGGAAATAGTCCTCGAAATCCACCAGCTTCTCGGCCGCTTCATACAGCTGCCAGTGATGCTCCGGGTCCTTGTAAACACGCGCCCAGGCGTTCATCACCTCTTCATTGAACTGATGCGTCTGCCGCACATCGCGGTTGAGCACGGCTTCCGGCATCGTGATGCCCTTCCGGTTGGCCAGCCGCAGCACTTCGTCATAAAAGCTCGGCGTGGAAAGCTCTGCCTCAAGTTTCTCGACAAGGTCAGCGCGGTGGCCATGCGGCTTCACCATCGCAGGGTTGCGGTTGCCCAGCACATATTCAATCAGCCGGTATTGCCAGGACTGGAATCCGGAAGATTGCCCGAGCTGCGCGCGGAAATGCGTGTAGTCCGAGGGCGTCATCGTCCGCAAAACATCCCAGGCATTGTTGAGCTGTTCGAAGATGCGAGACACGCGCGCCAGCATTTTCATGGCCGGGGCAAGATCGTCCCGCGCGATGCAGGCGCGGGCCGCGGCAAGCTCATGGATGGCGAGCTTCATCCACAGTTCCGAAGTCTGGTGCTGGATGATGAACAGCATCTCGTCATGCGCCTGGCTCAGCGGCTTCTGCGCCGTGACGATCTGGTCGAGGCGCAGATAATCGCCATAGGACATGCGGCCATCAAAGCTCATCTGCGCCCCGTCCCGGGCCGGGTTGTAGTCTTGTGTCATGCCTTGGCTTCCCTCAGGTTTTCAGTGGCTGCGCAGGCGGAATCGCTGGATCTTGCCCGTCTGGGTTTTCGGCAAGGCATCGATGAAGATCACGCGGCGCGGATATTTGTAGGGCGCGATCACGGCCTTCACATGGTCTTGCAGCAGCTTCACCATCAGCGCGTCACCGGCCTTGCCCTTGGCCAGGACCACATGGGCCTCAACGATCATGCCGCGTTCCTCGTCGGGCGCGCCCACCACGGCGCATTCAAGGACAGCCGGGTGGGAAAGCAGTGCTGCTTCCACCTCCGGCCCGGCGATGTTGTAGCCGGCCGAAACGATCATGTCGTCTGAACGCGCGGCGAAGTGAAAGCGCCCGTCCTCATCCTGCCAGAAACTGTCACCCGTCAGGTTCCAGCCCTTCTGGACATATTTTTTCTGGC
>JAGWTZ010000101.1 GCA_028868695.1 Alphaproteobacteria bacterium
TCCACCAGAAGCGGCGCTGAAAATCGATCAGTTCGCTGTTGTCCTCCTCATCCAGCGGAATCACCGGTTCGAGCGACATGCCGCATTTCGGGCAATTGCCGGGATGATCCTGCTGCACTTCCGGGTGCATGGGGCAGGTGTAGATGGTGCCCGCCGGGGCCTCCATGGGCACCGCGGCAGAAGTTGCCGGGGTCTGTTCGCCTGCGGTATGGCCGTGGTGATGCAGGTGTTGGTTCATGCCCATGCCTTTGTTGAGTTATCTCGATTCTTGACCTTGCCATCGCGGCAAGGTCAAGTCCCTTTCCTTGTGGACGCATTCGGTCCGCATTGGCCCATGCCCCGATGGCTATCGGGACAAAGACTGGCGGTACTGGACATTGATTTCGTCGTGGCGGCGCCGTATCTCTGGCGGCCATTGCGCCTTGATCCATGACAGCACGGCCACGATCTCGTCGTCGCTCAATACTCCACCATAGATGGGCATCGCCGTACGGTAGTCGGGCTGATTGATCAATTGGGCCAGTCCCTGCTTAGTGATGGCGAACAGTTGCTCGTCGGGATGGTGCCAAGTGTGGCCGCTGGGATCGTGCGGCGGCGCAGGAAGCAAGTCATCCGATCCACGATCACGCCAGTTGGGCTGGCCCTCGCCCTTGGCCCCATGGCAAGCCGCACACTGCTGCGCGTAGATGCGGGCGCCGACGCGCAGCACCTGGGGATCATCGGGACGCATGCTGTGCGGCGGCGGCGTCACTGGCCGGTTGCTGGCGCGCAGGGAAAAGTAACCCACCCCTGCGACCAGCAGCAAGGCCAGCAATCCTACGGCCCCCAGGATCAGCGGTTTCAACGTCATCGCAACTTCCTTGATTTCATGCTGATGGTCACATTCTGGTCATCGGATGCGTCGCTCAAGGCTGAACCCATGCGCCCCAGCGCGGAATGAAACGCGGGACATGCTGCGCATACTCCTGCCAAGCCTGTCCAAAACGGCGTCCGCTTTCCTGCTCCTCGTTGTGCGCCAGGCGGGCATACATCACCACAAGCACCGGGAACATCAACAGCGTCAGCAAGGTCGGCCATTGCAGGAGAAAGCCGAACATGATCAGCACGAAGGCGATGTACTGCGGATGCCGCACCCGAGCGTAAACACCGGTGCGCGCCAGCCGCCCCTGCCGCTGGGCCTCGTAGAGCACGGGCCAAGCCGCGGCCAGCAGCCAGAAGCCACCGCCAATGAACAGGTAGCTGAGGATGTGGAATGGCCCAAGGTGCGGATCACCGCCCCAGCCGAACAGCAGCTCCAGCAGGTGACCGGCGTTGTGGTTCAGCAGGTCCACGCCCGGGAGCTTCTGGCCCAGCCAGCCCGACAGGAAGTAGATGGTCAGCGGGAAGCCATACATCTCCACGAACAGCGCCACGATGAACGCTGTGAACGCCCCGAAACTGCGCCAGTCGCGCGCGCTGGCCGGCTTGAAGAAGCTGAAGGCGAACATGACGAAGATCGCCACGTTGAGCACCACCAGAGTCCACAGGCCATACGAAGATCCCGTGTGCTCCATGGCCTCAGCCCCTGTCGGAGTTTTGTCCAGTGCCCTGGCCAGTGGCTCCGGCGCCACCACCGTGGCCGCCATGACCACCATGGCCTTTGTGCATGAAGACATGCATCAGCGGGCAGGCCAGCAGGAAGGCATAGGGCCACCATTGCGCCAGGTGGGCACGGTGTTCGG
>JAGWTZ010000031.1 GCA_028868695.1 Alphaproteobacteria bacterium
AGCGTGGAGGCCCAGATCACGCCGGGGAAGGTGACCAGCTCGGTGTTATAGGCCTGCACCGCGTCGATATAATCCTTGCGGGCCACGGTGATGCGGTTCTCCGTGCCTTCAAGCTGGCTTTGCAGGGCAAGGAAGTTCTGGTTCGACTTCAGGTCCGGATAGGCCTCGGTGATCGAAAGCAGCTTGCCCAGCGCCTGGCTGAGCTGGCCTTGCGCCGCCTGGTATTTGGCGAACTCTTCCGGGTTGTTCACGATGTCTGGCGAAAGCTGGATGGAGGTGGCCTTGGCGCGCGCTTCGGTGACGGCGGTCAGCACATCCTTTTCCTGCTGGGCATAGCCCTTCACCGTTTCAACGAGGTTGGGCACCAGGTCGGCGCGGCGCTGATACTGGTTCTGCACCTCGCCCCATTTGCCCTTCATCGCCTGGTCATAGGTTGGAATGTTGTTGACGCCGCAGCCGGCGAGAAACACCGCCAAAAGGCCAAGTGCCAGAATTCGGAACAGACGCATGTGAAGACCCCCATCAAATGAATTGGCCGCAATATGGTGGGGCCATGTTGCAAAATCAAGAAGCCTGCGGCATTCGCGCCCGGGCGATGGCCATCACCGCCAGCACCGGAACAAAGCAGGCGGCCAGGAACCAAGGCAGCAGCCAGATGCCGAACCGGTCAAACACGAAGCCGGCAAAGGGCGGCCCGATGATTCCGGCCATGCCCCACAAGAGTGAATTGATCGAGGCCGCCGCCACCATGGCCGTGCCCTTGAACTTCTCGCCCAGCAGCGCATAGGCCACCAGATAGCCGCCAAAGGCCGTGCCGCGCAAAACCAGGATGAGCGGCCACACCGCCCATGTGCCGATGGCAAGCCCGAGCAGCAGCGCGCAAGCCAGCGCCACGCCATAGCAGACCGCCAGCGTGCCGCGCCGCGACCAGTGGTCCGCCAGCCAGCCGATGGGGAAGAACATCACCATGCAGGAGGCAATGCCGAAGGACAGCAGCGTGGAGGCCGCGCCATCGCTGTAGCCGTTGCCCTTGGCGAACAGGTCAAAGAAGGTGAGCATGAAGGAATCAAAGAACGTCACCACCCCCACCGCCAGGAACACAAAGGCCCCGCTGCGCAAGGTTTGCCACAACCCGGCAGGGGCCTGGCCGGTGGCCACTTCCTCCACCTTCACCCGCTGCATCAGCACCAGGGCGATGGCCACCGGAACAAAGCAGAAGGCCCATGGCTGCCAGCCGGCAACGCCCGTCCACGGAATGAAGAAGGGCCCAAAGGCAAAGGCGAAGGATTGGCACGTCATGTAGATGCCCATCACGCGGCCGCGCGCGTGGTCATCGGTGTTGGCCTGCAGCCAGCTTTCACCTGTCGTATAGATCGTGGCACCCGTGATGCCGATGAGAAACCGGATGAGGAACCATGAGTAAACCGGTGTTGTAAAAGGAAAAAGCGAGAACCCCACAAAGGCCAGAACCAGGCAGCCCATGACCAGCAGGTGGCTTTTGAAATGCTGCCGCAGCCAGGCCAGCGTAAGGCCCGAGAGCAGCACGCCTGCCTGCCCCGCCATCACGTTCTGGCCGATCAGGAACTTGCTGTCACCTTCCTCATTCATCGCCAGCGGGATAAGCTGCGTCAGCATGCCATAGGCAATGTTGCCGATGGCCAGCGCCGCAAGGATGTTGAAGATCAGGGCGTTGTTGCGCGTCACACAATCCGCCATTCATGTTCGATCTTGGCGGTCTTCTCGAACATGATGGAAGCCGAACAATATTTCTCCGACGAAAGCTTGATGGCGCGCTCGATGGCGGCAGGCTTCAGGTCCTGGCCCTTGAAGGTGTAGATGATCTTGACCTTGGTGAACACCTTCGGGTCTTCTGCCGCGCGCTCGGCCTCCAGCGAGACCTCCACGCCGGTGATCTTCTCGCGGCCCTTTTCGAGGATCATCACCACGTCAAAGGCCGTGCAGCCGCCAAGCCCCATCAGCAGCATTTCCATTGGCCGCACGCCTATGTTGCGCCCGCCGAATTCCGGCGCGCCATCCAGCACCACGGCATGGCCGGAGCCGGATTCAGCCACGAATGAACGGCCGTTGACCCAAGTGACATTCGCTTTCATGTTCCTCACCCTGTGTTGGCGAGGCTCATAGCAAACCCGCGCGCCGGGCGGAACGGGCGAAGCTGGCAAGTTTTTTCAGCCCTGCTATGCTCAGCCCATGGCCAAGGTTCACTTCACGTCGAATTTGCGCCGCCACGTCGATTGCCCCAGCGTCGAGGTGCAGGCCTTGAACGTGGCCGAAGCGCTGGCCCAGGCCTTTGCGCGCAATGAGCGCCTGAAAACCTATGTGCTCGATGACCAGGGCCACCTGCGCAAGCACATGCGCATCCTGGTCGATGGCGCCGCCATCAAGGATTTGCGGAGTTTCAATGATGCCGTGCAGCCCGGTTCGGAGATCTGGGTGATGCAGGCACTGTCGGGAGGGTGAAATGCAAAAGCGGATGCTGGTTTCCACGCGCAAGGGCCTTTTTGAACTCGGCCGCGGCCGCAATGGCTGGGTGGTGAAGGACACAAGCTTTCTGGGCGACAATGTCACCCTGGCCCTGCATGACGCGCGCGATGGCACGGATTATGCCGCCCTCAACCACGGCCATTTCGGCATCAAGCTGCACCGCCGCGACAAAGGCAAAAAGACGTGGGTGGAAATCGCCACGCCCAAATATCCAGAAAAGCCCGAAGGGCTGGTGGACAATGATGGCTGGGGCAAGCCTGTCACCTGGTCCACGCAATTGATCTGGGCGCTGGAAACCGGTGGCCCGAGGCAGAAGGGCGTGCTCTGGGCCGGCACCATGCCGGGCGGGCTGTTCCGCTCCAGTGACCGTGGCGAAACCTGGCAGCTGATGGAAAGCCTGTGGCGGCACCCGGACCGCAACAAGTGGCTGGGCGGCGGGGCCGACCTGCCGGGCATCCATTCGATTTGCGTCGACCCGCGCGACGCCAACACCATCCGCGTGGCCATTTCCTGCGGCGGCGTGTGGCGCAGCGAGGATGGCGGCCAAAGCTGGGCGCAATCGGCCCATGGCATGAAATTCGACAACGGCCCCAAGAGCGAGGCTGAAAGCCCCGATGCGCAAGACCCGCACATGATGGTGCAATGTGCGGGCGCGCCTTCCAAATTCTGGGTGCAGCACCATGCCGGCATTTTCAAATCGGTGGATGACGCCAAGACCTGGACCGAGGTGAAGGCCGCCCCCTCCTCCTTCGGCTTTGGCGTTGTGGTGCATCCGAAGGACCCAGACACCGCCTGGTTCGTGCCCGGCATCAAGGATGAAAAGCGCATTCCTGTGGATGGCAAGCTGGTGGTCACCCGCACGCGCGATGGCGGCAGAACCTTCAAGTCCCTCAAGAAGGGCCTGCCGCAGAAACACGCCTATGACGTGATCTTCCGCCACGCGCTGGCCATTGACGATTCGGGCAAGCAGTTGGCGATGGGCTCCACCACCGGCAATGTGTGGGTGAGCGGGGACCAGGGCGACAGCTGGGCGCTGGTGTCTTCCACCCTGCCGCAGGTTTACGCCTTGCGCTTTGCCTGATCTTCGGGGGATTCCGGCGGTTCTGGCGCGGTTTCGCCGCGCGCCGCCTCTTTCCGGCGCTGGAGATTGGCCTTCAGGGCCGCCGCTGCCCGTTTCTGCCGGGCCAAAGCCTTTGGTGTCAGGGCGTTTTTTGACATGAAAATGAATTAGCCATGAAGGGTTGCGTTGCGCAAGCGGCTGTGGCATGTGCAGCCCGGTTTACAGCGTGGCGGGCCAGGGGCCTTCGCCTTTTCCGGCCCCGGCACGCAAGAATAGCTAAGCTGCCGTAGCTCAGTGGTAGAGCACTCCCTTGGTAAGGGAGAGGTCGTGGGTTCGATTCCCCCTGGCAGCACCATTCCTCATGCGGGTCATCCATCTGGCAAAATTCGATGCTTCAAGCCGCAGCGCCACGCTGGCCCGGCTGCTGCATGACTCTGGCCTCGGCCCAGCCCATGCCCATGCGGACGCCGGCCAGAAGCCCTTCCTTGAAACCCCGGAAGGCGAGGCCCTGGGCCTTGCCATCGCCCATTGCCGCGCCGCGCGGCCACCCTTTTCGGTGATGGCCGTGGCGGAAACCCCACTGCTGGGCCTTGATGTGGAGCTTTGGCCCAAGGCGGCAGACCCTGCCCTGCTGGCCGCGGTTGCAGCACCCGAAGACGCCCCGCTGGCCGCCCGCATCAGCGCGCTGGGCCATGACCCCGCCACCTTCCTCTGGGTGGCCAAGGAAGCAGCACTCAAAGCCTCCGGCGAGGTGATGCTGGACCCCCGGCAAATCGCCCTGACACCGTCACCAAATGGTCACTATCTCGCGGCATCAAGCGCCAGCGCCAGCGCCCCCATGGCCGAAACGGCGGTGCGGCTCTGGCGCTTCAGTGGCGTGACTGGCGCGGGCCTTGGACTTTTGGCCCTGGCCGTCCTAAGCCCTGCAGACACGGCATGGCGAAACCCGGCGCGCTGGCAGGTTGAAAGCGCGGGCCTGCCGCTGGAACCGGTGATGTGAGTTTACAGCAAAGTATTGGGGATAAAGGCAGCAAGGCCCTTATTCCCGTCATGATTGAGTAGATAAGGGGCAGGCCAAAGGCCTCCAGGACCAAAGAATGAAAAAGCCAGTGAAGAAGACCAATTCCGCCCCCGCCTCCAAGGCCCGCCCAAGGGCCAAGGCCAAGCCGCAGGCGCAATCCATTCTCAAGGGCCCAGTGCACAAGGAATTCCTGAAGGAAGAAGTGCTGGCCGACATTTTCCGCGCCAGCGTGGCCCGCAACCCCAAGGCCGTGGCAATCATCCAGCAGGACCGCAAAATCACCTATGCCGAGGCGGACCGGCTTTCCGACGAGATCGCCGCCGAGCTGATCCGCCGCGGCGCTGCCCCCGGCAAGGTGGTGGGCCTTTATTTCACGCGTGGCGTGAACCTGCTGCTCTCGCAGATCGCCGTAACCAAGACGGGCGCCACCTGGCTGCCCTTCGATTCGGAAACGCCCAAGGACCGCATTTCCACCTGCCTGGGTGATTGCGCCGCCATTGGCCTGCTGGTCGATGAAGACATGGAAGAGCGCGCCACGGGCATTCCCTTCCCCATCTGGTCAGTGAGCGATGCCCCCTTCCGCCAGCCGCTGGCCAAGCCCCTTGCCAAGCCGAAGGGCCACAGCCCGGACCACAACGCCTATCTCATCTACACCTCCGGCTCCACCGGCACGCCCAAGGGCATCGCCATCACCCACCGCAACATCTGCCACTATCTGCGCGCTTCCAACTCGCTGTTCGGCATCACAGCCAAGGACCTGATGTTCCAGGGCACCTCCGCCGCCTTCGACTTGTCGATGGAGGAAATCTGGGTGCCTTATCTGGCGGGTGCCGCCCTTTGGGTGGCCACGCCGGAAATCCTGGCCGACACTGAGAATTTGCCGCGCCGCATGCGCGAGGCCGGCGTCACCGCCATCGACACCGTGCCCACCCTGCTTTCGATGTTCGCCGAGGATGTCGAAAGCCTGCGCGTCATCATCGTGGGCGGCGAAGCCTGCCCGCCCGGGCTGGTGGACCGATTTGCCAAGCCGGGCCGCCACCTGTTCAACTCTTACGGCCCAACCGAAGCCACCGTGGTGGCCACCATGGCCGAACTGCGCAAGGGCGACCCTGTCACCATCGGGACACCCATTCCCAACTACACGGCCTATGTGGTCAACGAACAGCTTGAGCTTGTGGCCCCCGGCATGGCCGGCGAGTTGCTGATCGGCGGCCCCGGCGTGGCGGCAGGCTATCTCGGCCGGCCGGAACTTACCGCCGAGAAGTTCATCGCCAACCCCTTCAACAAGCGGGCGGCGGACAAGGTGCTCTACCGTTCGGGCGATGCCGTCTCGATTGATCCGCAAGGGCGCATCCTGTTCCAGGGCCGCATCGACGATCAGGTGAAGATCCGCGGCTTCCGCGTCGAGCTTGGCGAGATTGAAAGCGCCATCGGCGATGAGCCAAGCATCGAGCACGCCGCCGTGGTGCTGCGCCGCGATCATGGCCTTGACCGCCTGGTGGCCTTCATTGCGCCGCGCAAGGGCGAGGCGCCGGACGTTCATGCCCTGCGCGAAACGCTGCGCAAGCGCCTGCCGCCCTACATGGTGCCTGCCATTTTCGAGGTGATCGCCGAAGTGCCGCGCCTCACCTCCGGCAAGGTGGACCGCAAGACCCTGAAGAACGTGCCGCTGGCTTCCGCCATGGCCGACGAAAGCCAATCCGATCACGGCGAGAACGCGGTTGAAGACCTGCTGATTGAATGCGCCAAGCAGGTGTTCCCCGGCCAGCCCATCGTGCGCGACGCCGATTTCTTCACCGACATGGGCGGCCACTCGCTGCTGGCCGCGCAATTCATTTCCAAGGTGCGCCTCAGCAAATATGGCCAGACCATCACGCTGCAGGACATGTATAACGGCCGCACCGTGGAAGCCATCGCCAAGCTGCTGATCGACCGCGGCGCGCTGGATGACACGGAAGCCAAGCACAGCACGGTGGCCCCATCGCGCGCGCCCTTCAGCCGCCGCTTCTGGTGCGGCGTGGCCCAGGCCCTTACCATGCCGCTGCTGTTGACGCTGCAGGCGGCCCCCTGGCTGGCGATCTTCATTTCCTATTCCATCATCAGCCCGGATGACGCCACCTTCGGCCATGATGCCCTTTCGGTGTTCGTGGCCTTCATGGGCGTGACGCTGTTTGACTACATCGCCGTGCCGGTTCTCAAATTCCTGATCTTGCCGAAAACCAAGCCCGGCGTTTACCCGCTGTGGGGCTTCTATTTCTACCGTGTCTGGCTGGTGCAGCGCCTGTTGCCGATGGTCCATCTCAAGTGGATGCAAGGCACGCCCATCATCCGCTTCTACCTGCGCCTTCTCGGCGCCAAGGTGGGCAAGGAAGCGCTGATTGACAACATCCAGGCCGGCGCCATTGATCTTGTCACCATCGGCGATCACGCCTCGCTGGGCGGCAAGCTCATCATCAACAACGCACGAGCCGTGGGTGACAAGTTCATCATCGGCCCCGTGCATATCGGCGATGACGTGATGATCGGCTCTTCCTGCGTCATCGAGAATGACGTGACGATCGGCAACGGCACCGAGATCGGCGATCTCACTTCCATTTCCGCCGAGACCGACATTCCCGCCTGGGAATCCTGGACCGGCTCTCCCGCCGAAAAGATTGCCGACATTGACCCGGCCAGCCTGCCGCCGCCGGCTGATGCCCCGCAATGGATGCGCGTTCTGCAGATCGTGTTCTATGCCTTCCTGCTGATTGTCATCCCGCCGCTCAGCATCGTTCCCATCGTTCCCACCTTCCGCATGATTGAAACCCTCGACGTGTGGGCATCTGACGGGCTTTCGAATTTGCTTGGCGGCGTGGACGTCAACTCCGACTGGTTCTATTTCCTTCTGGCGCTGCCGGCATCCTTCTTGATGGTGATCTTCTCCTGCCTGCTGATTGTCGCCATCCGCTGGATTGTGCTGCCACGCCTGCGCCCGGGCCGCTATTCGGTGTTCAGCGGGCTTTACATCCGCAAATGGATCGTGGCGCTTTCCATCGAGGTGATGCTCGACAGCGTCTACACCATCTTCGCCACCATCTACATGCGCACATGGTACCGCCTGCTGGGCACCAAGATCGGCCCCGGCACGGAAGTGTCCACCAACCTGGGCGGCCGCTATGACCTGGTCGAGCTTGGCTCCGGCAACTTCATCGCCGATGACGTGCAGCTGGGCGGCGAGGCCATGCAGCGCAACTGGATGACGCTGGGCACCATCAAGACCGGCGACAAGGTGTTTATCGGCAACGAGGCCGTTGTGCCCTTCAACTATTCCGTTGAATCCGGCGCGCTGATCGGCGTGAAATCCCGCCCGCCGGAAGGCGGCGAGGTGAAGGCCTCCGAAATCTGGTTCGGCTCGCCCTCCATCCGGCTTCCCGTGCGCCAGACCTTCAACGCCAATGTGGCCGACACGTTCAAGCCCTCCGCCTGGATGATGGTTGGCCGCGCCCTGTTCGAGGCCTTCAACATCGCCGTGCCCACCGCCTTGTTCATCACCCTTGTCACCTATGGCATGGAACTGATCGCCGATCCGGTGACTGAAGGCTCCTGGCCGGAGGCCATTGGCATGAGCGTTCTGGTGCTGCTTGGCATCGACGTGGCGCAGATTGGCCTGGCCATCATCGTCAAGTGGCTGCTGATGGGCGTTTACCGCCCCACCATCAAGCCCATGTGGTCCTGGTGGGCCATGCGCAGCGAGGCCGTGGCCGTGATGTTCTGGGGCATGGCCGGCAAATCCATTCTTGATGAGATGCGCGGCACACCCTTCCTTCCCATGTTGATGCGCGTGTTCGGCACCAAGGTGGGTAAGGGCGTGTTCATGGATTCCGACGACATCACCGAATTTGATTGCGTCAGCATCGGCGATTTCACCTGCATCAATGCCGGGGCCGCGCTGCAAACCCATCTCTATGAAGACCGCCTGATGAAGGTGGGCCGCATCAAGGTGGGCAGCGATGTGACAGTGGGTGCCGGTTCCATCGTGCTGTACGACACAGTGGTGGGCAACAACACGGTGATTGGCCCTCTCACGCTGGTGATGAAGGGTGAATCCCTGCCCGACCGTTCTGCCTGGGTGGGCTCTCCCGCCCAGCCCATGCGCCGCAGCAGCAAGGCCAAGGCGCCAGAACCGGCGCCAAGCGCTGCTTAAAGTTCAATCCGCCGCCAGGCACACAGCCTGGCGGCGGATGTCTCCAACCATATTAGAGTGTGAAAGCGGCGCGGAAGGCTTCCAGCGCCTTTTCTTCATCGCCCTTGGCGAAGGCTTCCATGCCAACCGGCCCGCGATAGCCCATCGCCGCCAGCGCCCGCGCAACGCCCGCATAGTTGATTTCGCCAGTGCCAGGCTCGCAGCGCCCCGGCACATCCGCCACTTGGATTTCGCCAATCCACGGCAGGCAGCGCTTGCACAGTTCGATCAGGTTCCCCTCGCCGATCTGCGCATGATAGAGATCGAGGTTGAGGCGCAGCCGCGGGTGGTTGATCGCCGACACCAGCGCCAGCGTATCCTCGGCCCGCCCAAAGGGCACGCCGGGGTGATCCAGCGGCAGGTTCAAGTTCTCAAGCGTGAAGGTCACACCCTCCTGCTCCGCCATTTCGGTGACGCGCATCAGCGTATCGCGCGCCTTGAGCCACATGGCCCCTGTCACCACTTCAACGGGTGTGACGGGCAAGCCGCGGTCTCCCAATCCGGTGCCATGCAAGTTCAGCCGCGCCACGCCAAGGCGCTTGCCCACTTGCGCCGTTTCGCGCGCCGTCTTGAGCAGCTCGGCAGCGCCCTCGTCGTCCGTGAGGCGGCCGCGCAAATAGCCATTCATGATCGAGAAGCTGGCGCCGGTTTTCTCCAGCGCCTTCAAATCATGTTCCGGCCAGTTCCACAGGCCCACGGCGAAGCCCATGTCCTTGAGCTTGGAGCAGCGCCAGTCAATCGGCTTGCTCCGCCACAGCATTTCGGCGCAGGCCGCAAGTTGGAAGGGAGATGTCATGCATGATCCTCGGAGTTGGCCGCGCCAGCGGCAGTGAAGTGCAGGCCTCTATAGCCTTGCCCATTGGGCTTGGGAATTGCCCTCTCAGTGCCCGGCCGGCGGCGGGTGGCCATCATGGCTAGACATGTAGTCCTCGATTTCCTTTTCCAGCCCGGCCATGGTTTCACCGCCAGCCATGAGATCGGTGATCTCCTCGCGCGTGCGCTCGCCCTTCTTGAAGTCGGCCGCCACCGAGCCGCGGATCAGAACCGCGAAGTGATCGCCCACCGCCATGGCATGCATCACCTGATGGGTGATGAAGATGACCGCCAGCCCGCGCTTCTTGGCCTGGTTGACAATGCGCAGCACATGCGTGGCCTGCTTGACGCCCAGCGCCGCGGTGGGCTCATCCAAAATCAGCACGCGCGCGCCGAAATGCACCGCGCGGGCAATGGCGAGGGACTGGCGCTCACCGCCGGAAAGCCCGCCCACCAGCCGGTCACCATCCTCGATGCGGGTGATGCCGAAATCGCGCACGGCTTTGACCGCCACTTCATTGGCCTTCTTGCGGTCAAACACCCTGAATGGCCCCCAGCCCTTGGTGGGTTCGGCCCCCACGAAGAACGAGCGGCCAATGCTCATCAGCGGAAAGGTGCCGCCGAACTGGTGCACCGTGGCGATGCCGCGGTCGCTCGCGTCACGCGGCGTTGCGAACGAAACCGGCGAACCATCCATCAGGATGCTGCCGGAACTGGGAACATGCACGCCCGAGAGGATCTTGATCAGCGTGGATTTGCCCGCACCATTGTCGCCCAGCAGGCAAAGCACCTCGCCCGCCCGCAGCTGCAGCGAAATGTCATGCAGCACGTCAATGGGGCCGAAGCTCTTGTTGATGTTTTTCAGTTCAAGCACGGGGGCGGAAGTTGCGTTGGTCATGGCAGCCTCACTTCTTCTTCGGCGCATAGGTCAGCGCCATCTTGCGGAATGTGTTGTTCATGAGCACGGCGATGAGCAGCAGGATGCCGATGATCAGGCTCGACCAGTTGCGGTCAAAGCTGGTGAAATAGATGCCCTGGTTCACCACCGCGAAGGTGATGGTGCCGAAGAAGATGCCGATGATCGAGCCGAAGCCGCCGGTGAGCAGCACGCCGCCCACCACCACCGAGATGATCGAGTTGAAGATGAAGGATTGGCCCACCGACACCTGCGCCACATTGAACAGCAGCGCCTGGCACATGCCGACAAAGGCCGCACTGGTGGAGGAAAGCACATAGAGCATGATCGTCAGCTTGCGGGTGGGAATGCCGGCGTTGCGCGCGCTTTCCTTGTCGCCGCCCATGGCGAAGATCCAGTTGCCGTAATGCGAGTAGTGGATGAAGTAGATGTAGATGGCCGTGGCCAGCAGCCACCAGAAAATCATCACCTGGAAGGTCTGGTCGATGAAGGAGCCAAAGATCTGCTTGGCCACGCCATCGGAATTGATGACCACACTGGTGGAGCCGGTGAGCAGCACAGAAAGGCCCAGCACAAATCCGGCGGTGGCAAACAGCGTGCCCAATGTCACGATGAAGGATGGCACCGCGGTGCGCACCACCAGGAAACCGTTGACCAGCCCCACCAGCACGCCCACGCCCAGCGCGGCGGCGACACCCAGCCAGATGTTCTGCTGATAGTGCCCGGAAACAATGGCAATGGTCATCGACGAGGCAGGGATCATCGAGCCGATGGAGACATCAAGCTCGCCCGCGATCATCAACAGCCCGATGGGGAAGGCCACCATGCCGAGGTTGGCCGCGATGTTCAGCCACCCGGCGGCGCTGTCCGGCGTCAGGAAGCCGGTTCCGCCGAAAATGGTGAAGAACACGAACACGGCCACAAGGCCAAGCAGCGCGCCCGCCTCGGGCCGCCGCAACAGGCCGCCCAGCGAGAAATTTGATGCGCGCGCCACGCCTGGCGCGGCTGATTGAGCACTCATGGCTTCTTCCCTTCAAAAAGCGAAAATCCGCATTGCCCCGGCGCCAGTTCACCGGCTTGCCGATCATGCACAAAACCGGCCCGCACCAACAGTGGCGCGCTGCAGGCGAAAAAGATGGAGCCCGCCCGCAGGGAGCGGCGCAAGCGGGCCCCGGAGGTTTGCTTAGCGGGCGCCCTTCTTCACGCCAGCCAGCGTTGCATCAATGTTTGAGGCATCGACAATGCCCGGGCCGGTGAGAACCGGGCGGGTGGGCAGGTCGGTGCCGAAGTCAATGTTGGCGGCCAAAAGCTGCACGGCAAGAAGCGCCTGCAGATAGGGCTGCTGGTCGATGGCGAACATCTGCTCGCCGGACTTGATGCGCGCCAGCGTGCCATCATTGAAGTCAAAGCAGCCGAGCGAGACCTTGCCGGTCAGGCTGGCCTGCTTCAGCGCGGTGGCAGCCGAGTCCGCATCGCCAGCGCCAATGGTGGCCACGGCGTCGATGCTCGGGTCCTTGATCAGCGTGGCCTTGATGGCTTCGGCCACGGCGGTCGGGTCACCGAAGGAAGATGAAGGCAGCGGCAGCTGCGTGGACTTGGCGCCAGACTTCGCCGCGCCATCGGCAATGCCCTTGCAGCGCGCTTCAATGTTGGCAGTGCCCGGCAGCGTGTTCACGCAGAGAATGTTCTTCTTGCCCTTGGCGCCGAAATATTCGCCGCCTGCCACGCCTGCGGTATATTCATCGGTGCCGACATAGTTGATGGCGCCCGTCTTCTTCATTTCCTCAGCGCCGCCGGCGTTCATCAGGATGATCTTGATGCCGGCCTTCTTGGCCTCGGCAATGGCCGGGTCTTCGGCATCGGGCACCCAATCCGGAATCACCAGGCCGTCCACCTTCTGGCTGATGGCGGTCTTGATCAGGGCCACCACGTCGGGCGCGAAATTGTCATAGGTCTGCAGGCGCAGATAATTCACCTTGCCGCCATTGGCGACAACGGCGGGCGTTGCATCGTCAATGCCCTTCTTGATCTTATTCCAGAAGAAGTCATCGTTCTTGCCGCCCACCACGGCGATGCTGGCGGCTTGTGCTGCCGAAAGCGTGAAGGCAAGGCCGGCAACGGCTGCCAGCGCGGTGACACAGGTCTTGAGTTTCATGGTAGTTCCCTCCTTGGTTATCCCGCCCGTTTTTGTGTGGGCGGATTCATGATTTCATGAATTCTGTTTTGCGTTGGCGCGTGCCACTTTCCGGGCGTAGCGGGCTTCCATGCGGGCCTCGCCTTCCTTTGAGCCGTCGTGCCAATAGCCGAACCACTTATCCAGCGGCACCACGCCATCACCGCCATAGTTCACCTCGAAATACTTGTGGTGCAGGTAATGGGCATAGGCGTGGCTATCGAGCGTGTTGTCTTCGGTCAGTTCAAGCTTGTCGAAGCCGATGTGCCCGTTGAGCGCGCCAAACCCGGCCACATGCAGCTGGAACAGCGCCACGATGGGGTTGGACGGGATGACCAGGTGCCACAGCGCCACAGCGTGATAGGCAAAGCCTTCCACCGGGTGCATCGACAGCGAAGACCACGGCGAAGGGTTCACCGAATTGTGGTGCACCGAATGCACCCACTTGTACAGGAACGGCGTGTGGATCAGCCGGTGAATGCAGAAGAAGTGCACCTCATGGATGACCGGCGCGATCAACGTCAGCAGCGCCAGATAATAGGGATGCTCGGCCCAGGTGAGTTGCAGCGACAGGCCATTGGCAAAGCGCCACAGCATGAACACTTCAATCAGCGTCCACAGCGGAATGCTGAGGAAGAAGCTGCGCAGGAAATTGTCGAGGTTCTGGCTCTTGAACCAGAACACGTCTGAGGGTTGTTCAGACGGGAACTTGCCGTTGTATTTGAAGCGCGTGCCCTGCTTGCGCTTGACGTAGTAGAACAGCTCGATCGAGCCATACATCACGAAGATGGCCGCGGCGTTCACCGCATAGAGCCACAAGGCCCAGCCCCAGCTCAGCGTCTTCATCGTTTCCTGGGAGGGCAGCACATAGTTCCAGTAGAGCAGCGCCGTGGCCATGTGGAACGCGTTCCACGGCCAGACATAGCCCACCAGCCACTTGGCCAGCTTTGTGAGGTTGAGGGGCCAATACCAGAAGGGCGCAAACTCCAGCACCGCCGTGGGCGCCCAATCGCCGCGCTTGTTGCGCGTGCCGAATTTCAGATCATCCATCTCACTCTCCCAGACACACCCAAAATGGAATTTTTGGTGCGCTTAGCGCTCTTGTTAGAATATCTGTTGCATATTGAATTTGCCGGATGCAACGTTTAATGAGACAGAGAGGCGCATTTAATCTCATTCTTATTCACGAAGCGCGAGTCAGGAATGAGATGATGTGAAATGAGGGAAAGCCATGGCCAGAGCCACCATCCGCGATGTTGCAGCGCACGCCAAACTGTCAGTCTCCACCGTCAACCGCGCCATTCATGAGCCAGGGAAAGTGCGCGGCGAAACGCTGCAAATGATCCTGCAAGCTGCTGAGGCCGTGGGCTTCTATGGCATCGCCTCAATCAAGCAGAGCCTGGCCATTGCCCGCCCGCGGCTGCGCATCGGCGTGCTGCTGCTGCAGCGCAACCGCGTGCTCTACCGCGATCTCAACATCGCCCTTGAGGCCGCCGCCAAGGCGGTGCGCGATCACGACGTGATGATACGAATTGAGCATTTGGAGGACCTGTCACCGCAAAATGTGGCAGACGGCTTGTTCCGCCTTGCGGAAACCTCGGATTGCCTGTGCGTCGTCTCCACCGAGCATCCCATCGTGTCCTCGGCGATTGAGGCGCTGGCCGCGCGCCAGATCAAGACCTTCGCGCTGATCTCGCCGCTCAATGCCCGCTGCAATGTCGGCTATCTTGGCATCGACAATTGGAAAAGCGGGCGAACCGCGGGCTGGGCCATCCACAACATCTGCAAGCGCGACGGCAAGGTAGGCATCCTTGTCGGCAACCACCGCTACCGCTGCCAGGAGGACGCCGAGAGCGGCTTCCGTTCTTACCTGCGCGAACACCCGAACAACTTCGAGGTTCTGGAGGCGCAATCAACCTTTGAGACTGAAAGCATCGCCCGCGAAGTGACGGAGAGCCTGCTGGAGAAGCACCGGGACCTTGTGGGTCTCTATGTGGCCGGCGGCGGCATTTCCGGCGCCTGTGCCGCGCTGCGCGACAGCAAGCGCGGCAATGACATTGTCATGGTGGGCCATGACTTCACCGAAGTGACGCGCGGCGCCCTGCTCGACGGCACGGTGAACCTGATCATTTCCCACCCGTTGCAACACATGGCGCAGGAAACCATTGCCGCCATGATCCGCAGCTTTGATGGCGGCGCGGATTTCCCGCCGCAGTCCATCTCCCTGCCCTTCGATCTCTATACGCCTGAAAATATCTAGTGCGCCGCGCTAGACGATGCCGCCGCCGCCCGCCTGCGCGGCCGGGCGCTCCTTGGCCACCTTGGCGCGGTAACCCGCCGCGCGGTAGGCCGCCACGGCATCAATCGCGCCGCCCTTGTTCAGGCGCGCCATGGCGAGAATCGGCTCCACATCGGTGCGGAAAGCCGCCTTCAGCGTTTGCGTGGCCATCAATGCATCATTGGTTTCCTGATAATGCGCCAGCGCCTTGCGGTCCACCAGCAAGGCCTGGGCATAGGCGCGCTGCACTTCGATGGCTGAGAGCATCAGGCTTTCAATCGGGTCGGTCACATTGTGGCTCTGGTCCAGCATGTGGGCGGGGTTGAAGCCCTTCACCTTGTTCTCGGCATCCACCAATTCATTGAACACCAGGAAAAGGCGGTAAGGATCAATCGAGCCCGCATCAAGATCATCATCGCCGTATTTTGAATCGTTGAAGTGGAAGCCGCCCAGCTTGCCAAACTGGATGAGGCGCGACACGATCATCTCGATGTTCACATTGGGCGCATGGTGGCCAAGGTCTACCAGGCAGAAGGCCTTTTCGCCCAGTTCCTTGGCGATGATGTAATTGGTGCCCCAATCCTGCACCACGGTGGAATAGAATGCGGGCTCATACATCTTGTGTTCGGTGAACAGCCGCCAATCGGCGGGCAGTTCGGCATAGATTTCCTTCAAGCTGTCGAGATAGCGCGTGAAGGCATCGGCGAAATTCTGCTGGCCGGGGAAGTTGCTGCCGTCGCCAATCCACACGGTGAGCGCCTTGGAGCCCAGCACCTTGCCGATCTCGATGCACTCGATGTTGTGATCCACAGCCTGCTTGCGCGTGGCCTTGTCGGCATGGGTGAGCGAGCCGAATTTGTAGGAGTGTTTCTGGTCTTTCTGGTCGGAGAAAGTGTTGGAATTCATCGCATCAAAGCCAAGGCCGAAGCGGGCAGCCGATTGCTTAAGGCGGTTCGGGTCGGCCTTGTCCCACGGGATGTGCAGCGACACGGTGGGGGTGGCTTGCGTGAGCTGCTGGATGACCGAACAATCCTCGATCTTGTCGAACACGTCGCGCGGCTCGCCGCCGCCCGGAAAGCGGGCAAAGCGCGTGCCGCCCGTGCCCACACCCCAGCTTGGCACTGCAACGCCGAAGGCTGAAACCTTGGCCAGCACATCGGCAATGGCAATGCCGCGGCGAGCAAGGTCTTCACCCAGGAAGTCAAATTGCTTTTTCAGCGTGGCCGCGCGCGTGGCGTTGGATTCTTCAACGATGCTGCTGGCGATCAAGTGTTCAGTCATGTTTCCAACCTTTTATTGTCCGTCATGCCCGCAAAAGCGGGCATCTCCGTTTCGAATTCAGCACTGCCAGCCAAACAGGGATTCCCGCCTTCGCGGGAATGACGGTTGAGCCGGGTGCGGCGCATGAGAACTACCGCGTAAATGCTTGGGCGTTGCCGGCATCGACGTTGAGGATGTTGCCCGTCGATTTGGCGGACACATCGCAGGCGAAGAAATAAATCGCCTCGGCAATGTCTTCCGGAAACACCGAGCGCTTCAGCATCGAACGCTGGCGATACATTTCCTCAAGGCCTTCCTTGTCGGTTTTATAGGTGGAGGCGCGCTGCTCCAGCCATTCGCCCGCCCAGATTTTCGAGCCGCGCAAGACCGCATCAGGGTTCACCACATTGACGCGGATTTGCTTCTCCGCCCCTTCCAGTGCCAGGCAGCGGGCGAGATGGATCTCGGCTCCCTTGGCCGTGCAATAGGCCGACGCGTTGGGCGATGCGGCCAGGCCATTCTTGGAGGCCACAAACACAATGTTGCCGCCCAGCTTCTGCTGTTCGAACAGCTTGAAGGCCTCACGCGAGACGAGGAAATAGCCGGTGGAGAGGATGTCCATGTTCTTGTTCCACAGCGCCAGCGTGGTTTCTGCCACCGGCGCCGAAGACGCAATGCCGGCATTGGAGACAAGAATATCAACGCCGCCGAACTGTACCGCCGCAGCGGCAAATCCAGCCACAACCTGCTCTTCTTTGGTGACATCAATCAGCGTGCTGCCGACAAAATCCTTGCCGAAGGCGGAAGCAAGCTCACCCTGCGCGGTGTCCAGCGCCGTCTTGTCGAAATCGGCCAACACCACACAAGCACCTTCACGCAGCATGCGCGCGGCCGTGGCCTTGCCAATGCCGCCCGCACCGCCTGTGACCAAAGCCACGCGGCCCGCCAACGCCTTGGGCTTGGGCATGCGCTGCAGCTTGGCTTCTTCCAGCAACCAATATTCAATGTCGAAGGCTTCCTGCTGCGGCAGCCCCTGATAGGTGGAAACGGCCGAAGCGCCGCGCATCACATTGATGGCATTGACATAGAACTCGCCCGAGATGCGCGCCGTGGCCTTGTCCTTGGCAAAGGTGATCATGCCAACTTGCGGAATGAGGAACACCACCGGGTTGGCATCGCGCATCGGCGGGGAGTTGGCCCGCTTGCAGGCGTTGTAATAAGCCTCATAGTTCTTGGCGTAAGCGGCCACTTCTTCGGCCAGCCTGGCTTCGTCTTCCACCACCAGCGGGCAGATCTTGGTGCGCAGGAAATGATCGGGGCAGGATGTGCCCAGCGCCGCCAGCGGCTTCAGCTCCTTGCTGTCCACGAATTCCAGCACGGCGGCCTGGTCATCGAAATGGCCCACCACGTGCTGGTTGCCGGAGATAAGGCCACGAATCACGGGCATCAATTTCGCGGCCTTGGCGCGGCGCTCTTCCGCCGAAAGCGGCTTCACAACTTCGCCACCAAAGGCAGCCTTGCCCTTTTGCTGCGCGGCCAGCCATTCGGCCGCAGTGTTAATGGCCCACAGCGTGGTTTCATAACATTCCTGTGGTGTGCCGCCCCAGGTGAAAAGCCCGTGGCTTTCCAAGATCACGCCCCTGGCGGAAGGATTTTCGAGGCAGAACTTCTCCAGCCACAAGCCCAATTCAAATCCTGGGCGCTTCCATGGCAGCCAGCCGATGGCACCGCCGAACACCTTTTGCGTGAGCGCCTTGGAATCCTTGGCCGCCGCAATCGCGATGCAGGCATCAGGGTGCATGTGGTCCACAAAGGGCTTGGGCACGAAGGCGTGCAGCGGCGTGTCGATGGAAGCCGCGCGCGGATTGAGGTTGAAGGTGCAATGGGGCAGATAATCCACCATCTCGTCTTCATGGGCGAGGCCGCGATACAGATTCTTCAGTGCACGGAGCTTTTCCATGTAGAGCGTGGCGAAACCATCGCGCTTGATGGTGGCATTGTCGCCGCCTGAGCCCTTCACCCACAGCACTTCCACTTGTTGACCGGTGAGCGGGTCCTTCTCCCAAATCTTGGAAGACGTGTTGCCGCCGCCATAGTTGGTGACGCGCTTGTCAGAGCCCAGCAGGTTGGAACGGTAGACCAGCCTGTCGGCCTCGTTCATGGCATCGGCCTTGGCCTTGTCCCAGAGGTTTGGAATGGAATGGGGGGATTGCGCGCTCACGTTCAGCCTCACCTTGTTTGCCTGAAAATTGCACTGGCTTGAAAGAGTGTCAATCACATTCTGTCAACTTCAATCATAATGCTGCGTTGCAGCAACGAATTTTGCGCGAAGTTGATTGACAGCTTTCAGTTTCGCTCATAGCGTTAAGAGATCGACAGGAAACGCGATGCACGAAAAAGAGCGACACAGCGCCATTCTTCAAGCCGTCAAGGAACGGCCGGTGGTGACCATTGAAGAACTGGTGGCGCTCACCGATGCTTCCGAAGCCACGGTGCGCCGCGACATCACCGCCCTTCATGCCCAGAACCGCTTGCGCCGGGTGCGCGGCGGCGCCGAGGCCATCAACCAGCCGCATCTGGCGGGCACGCCATTCTCCATCAATGCCGGAAAGAACGTGGCGGCCAAGCGCGCCATCGCCAGGGCAGCAGTGGCGCTGTGCAACGACAATGAACCCATCATCATCAATGGCGGCACCACCACCTATCAAATGGTGCATGCGCTGAGCCACCGCATCATGCCGGTGTTCACCAATTCCTTCCCCATCGCTGAATATCTGCTGAAGCATTCAAAATGCGTTGTCACCCTGCCCGGCGGCACCATCTACCGCGAGCAGAATATCATCCTCTCGCCCTTTGAAAATGACATGACGCAGAATTTCTCGGCCAAGCGCATGTTCACCTCAACCCAGGCCATCAGCCCTTTCGGCATCATGGAGAGCGACCCGCTGCTCATCCTCGCCGAGCAGAAGCTGCTGAGCCAGGCGGAAGAGCTGATCGTGCTGGCGGATTCGTCGAAGTTCAAGGCCCATTCCAGCCTCGTGCTCTGCAAGCTTGCCCGCGTGTCGATGATCATCACCGACAGCGGCATTGAGGAGCGCGAGGCCAACCTCATCCGCGAGGCGGGTGTGAATCTCAATATCGTCGAGCTTGGCGCCGGCGAAAACCCATCAACCCTGTCGGCATGAGGCCGGCAGGGGCGATAACAACGGAGGAAGACAACATGAAACTCTCGATCAAGGCTCTGGCCATTGCCAGCGTTGCCTTCGGCCTGATGGCCACGGGCGCGCAAGCCGAAAACCTGAAGGTGGGCCTGCTGGTGAAGTCGCTCGGCAACGGCTTCTTCGACGCCGCCCACAAGGGCGCCGACAACGCCGCCAAGGAACTGGGCGACACGGAAGTGATCTACACCGGCCCGACCAAGGCCACCGCCGAAGGCCAGATTGAAATCATCAACTCGCTGATCGACCAGAAGGTGGGCTGCATCGCCATCTCCGCCAATGACCCGGACGCTGTGGTTCCCGCCCTCAAGAAGGCCATGGACCGCGGCATCAAGGTGATCTCCTGGGACTCGGGCGTCAACGAAAAGGGCCGCCTGCTGCACCTCAACCCGTCTGACACCGGCCTGATCGGCGAAACCATCATCAAGCTGGCGGCTGACTACCTGCCGGACGGCGGCGAAGTGGCCATCCTCTCGGCTGCCTCAACCGCCGCCAACCAGAACAGCTGGATCGACGCTGCCAAGAAGGTGCTGCCCGAGAAGTTCCCCAAGATCAAGCTGGTGGACGTTGTCTATGGCGATGACGACTCGGCCAAGTCCACCGACGTGGCCAAGGGCCTCCTGAAGGCGCATCCAAACCTGAAGGCCATCATTGCGCCCACCACGGTTGGCGTTGTGGCCGCCGCCCAGGTGGTGACGGATGCCGGCCTGATCGGCAAGGTGAATGTCACGGGCCTCGCCCTGCCGTCTGAATTCAAGAAGTTCATCGACAACGGCGCCTCGCAGGCCGTCGCCCTGTGGAACCCGATTGACCTCGGCTATTCCGCCACCCAGCTCTGCCATGACCTGACGGTGGGCAAGGCTGAAGCCAAGCCGGGCGCCGAGCTTTCCATCGGCAAGGTGGGCAAGATCAAGCTGGATGACCACAACACCGCCGCGATGGCGCCTCCCTTCCAGTTCGACAAGAAGAACATCGAGGAATTCTCGAAGATCTATTGATCCTCCCACAGGGCGGCGGCTTTCGGGCTGCCGCCCTTTTTGTCTGTTTGCATGGCACAAGCTTCAACCATATCGAAATCGGCTCCCGCCCTCACTCTCTCTGGCATTTCCAAGAGCTTCCCGGGCGTGCGCGCACTGCACCAGGTGAACCTGTCGCTTTATCCCGGCCAGGTGACGGCCCTTGTTGGCGAAAACGGCGCGGGCAAATCCACACTTGTGAAGGTTCTCACCGGAATCTACCAGCCGGACGAAGGCGCCATCACGCTGGATGGCAAGCGGGTTACACTTTCCTCAGCCCAGACGGCCTTTGAACTGGGCATCACCGCCATTCACCAAGAGACGGTTCTGTTTGATGATTTGACGGTGGCCGAAAACATCTGGCTGGGCCATGCGCCGCGCAAGCGCTTCGGCCTCATTGACTGGGCCGCGATGAATGAAAAGGCCCGCGCTGTTCTTGCGCAAATGCATGCCGCACATATCGCGCCGGAAACGCGGCTGCGCGAACTTTCCATCGCCAACAAGCATCTGGTGGCCGTGGCCCGCGCGCTTTCAATCGACTCGCGCGTGGTGGTGATGGATGAACCAACCGCCGCCCTCTCGGCCAAGGAAATCAACGAGCTTTATGATCTGGTTGCGCTGCTGAAATCGCAGGGCAAGGCAATTCTCTTCATCAGCCACAAGTTTGATGAAATCTACAAGATCGCCGACCGCTACACCGTGTTCCGCGATGGCGAACAAGTGGGCGAAGGCCACTTGAAAGACACCGCGCAGAACGAGTTGGTAAAGCTGATGGTGGGCCGCAGCGTGGATAAGGTGTTCCCCAAGCATCACGCCAAGATTGGCGATGTGGTGCTTTCGGTCTCCGGCCTTTCGCACCCAACTGAATTCGAGAACATCAGCTTTGAGCTGCACAAGGGCGAAATTCTCGGCTTCTATGGCCTGGTGGGCGCTGGCCGCACCGAGGTAATGAAGGCACTGTTTGGCATGACGAAGCCCAGCGCTGGAACCATCGCCATGGATGACAGGCCGCTTGCAATCACCAGCGCGGAAGACGCGATCAATGCCGGCATTGTCTATGTGCCGGAGGAGCGCGGCGCGCAGGGGCTGGGCACGGGCCTTCCCATTTTCATGAATGTCACCCTGCCCTCGCTCAAGCGCACATCGAAGAGCAATGTGCTGCGCCTGAAGAATGAATTCGATCTGGCGCGGCGTTACACCGAGCGGCTGGATTTGCGGGCTTCATCGCTTTCGCAAGATGTCTCCACCCTCTCAGGCGGCAACCAGCAGAAGGTGGTCATCGCCAAATGGCTGGCCATGTCGCCGAAGGTAATCATTCTTGATGAGCCCACCAAGGGCATCGACATTGGCTCCAAGGCGGCGGTGCATGAATTCATGGCGCAGCTGGTGGCCGAAGGCATGGCAGTGATCATGGTGTCATCCGAAATCCCCGAAGTGCTGGGCATGGCAGACCGGGTGATCGTGATGCGCGAGGGGCTGGTGACGGCGGGTTTCGAGAACAAGAATCTGCAGCCCGAAACGCTGGTGCGCGCCGCGGCAGGAATTGAGTGATGCTGAACACCCTGCTCAAATCGCGCGAGTCCCTTCTGGCGGCAGCCATCATCGTGCTCATCGCCGCGGTGGCCACGCGCTTTCCCGGCTTTGCCGCGCCTTCCAGCCTGGCGCAAGCCTTCAACGACACCTCCATTCTCATCATCCTGGCGCTCGCGCAGATGACGGTGATCCTCACCCGCTCGATTGACCTCTCCACCGCCTCCAACCTTTGCTTCACCGGCATGGCGGTGGCGATGCTGAACAAGGCGCATCCCGAGTTGCCGATTGTGGTGATCATTGTTGTTTCCCTGCTCTGGGGCCTGGCGCTTGGCGCCTTCAACGGCCTGATGGTGTGGAAAGTCGGCATTCCGCCGATCGTTGTGACGCTTGGCACGCTCACGATCTACCGCGGCCTCACCTTCGTGCTTTCCGGCGGGGCCTGGGTGAATGCCGACAAGATGAGCCCAGCCTTTATCGAGTTCCAGCGGCAAAGCCTGCTGGGCATTCCCGTGTTGTCATGGATTGCACTTCTGGTGATCGCCGCCTTCTGGCTTTTCCTGCGCAACACCAAGACCGGGCGTGATATCTACGCCGTTGGCGTGAACCCGACCGCGGCAGTCTACACCGGCATTGACGTGGGCCGCACCAAGTTCATTGCTTTCTGCATTTCCGGTCTCGTGTCCGGCCTTGCTGGCTACCTGTGGATTTCGCGTTACGTCATTGCCTCGGTGGAAGTGGCCAATGGCTATGAATTGAACGTGATTGCCGCCTGCGTGATCGGCGGCATTTCCATTGCCGGCGGTGTGGGCAGCGTGGCCGGCGCCATGATGGGCGCGCTGTTCCTCGGCCTCATCGGGCTGGCGCTGCCCGTCATCAATGTTTCGCCCTTCTGGCAACTCGCAATCTCCGGTGCTGCCATTCTGGTGGCCATCATCCTCAATGCGCGCGGCGAAAAAACCAAAGGCCGCCTCATCCTCAAGAGGGCCACCGCAGCATGAGCAGCGAAACCATCCAGCACCGCCACCTGCCGGACAGGCTGGACAAGCCGCTCTCCGCTGCCTTGCGGTCGTGGGAGACGTTGCTCGCTGTCGTCGCTGTCGCCATCTTCATTTTTAACAGCTTCGCCTCCCCGCATTTCCTTAATGCGTGGACGCTGTCGGACATGACCTTCAACTTCACTGAAAAGGCCATCATCGCGCTGCCCATGGCGTTGCTGATCATCGCGGGCGAGATTGATCTTTCGGTGGCGGCCATTCTGGCGCTCTCTTCCACGCTGATGGGCTTTGCCATGCAATTTGGCCTGGGCACGCCGGCCCTTGTCTGCGTGGGCATCATCGTGGGCTTGATCTGTGGCGCCTTCAATGGCGCGCTGGTGACGGGCCTTGGCTTGCCCTCCATCGTCGTCACCATCGGCACGATGAGCCTGTTCCGCGGGCTGGCCTTCATCATTCTCGGCGACCAGGTCTATAAAAACTACCCGGATGGATTTGAATATTTTGGCCAAGGCTATGTGGCTTGGGTGATCTCGTTTGAACTGGTGCTGTTCCTTGCCTTTGCCGCACTGTTCGGCTTCCTGCTGCATTTCACCACCTTTGGCCGCCGCCTCTATTTCATTGGCCGCAACCCGGTTTCGGCGCAATTTTCCGGCGTGAATGTGAAGCGCATGAAGTTCATCCTCTTCTGCCTCACGGGTGTGATGTCGGGCGTGGCTTCGGTGCTGCTCACCTCAAGGCTGGGCTCCACCCGCCCCTCCATCGCACAAGGCTTTGAGCTGGAGGCGATCACCATGGTGGTGCTGGGCGGCGTGGCCATCACCGGTGGAGCGGGAAGCATCCTTGGCGTGGTGCTGGCCGCCTTGATCATGGGGCTTGTGACCTTTGGCTTTGGCCTTCTCAACGTGCCGGGCATTGTGATGTCGATCTTTGTCGGGATGCTGCTGATTGCCGTGATCGCGCTGCCCATCCTGTGGAAGCGCTTTGTGTGGGTGCTGAAGAAATGAACCGCGAAAAACATGCCTTCAAGATGAAGCTGCACCCCGGCAAGCTGGCCGAATACAGGAAGCGCCATGATGAAATTTGGCCCGAGCTGGTGGCCCTGCTGAAGGAAGCCGGCGTTTCGGATTATTCCATCCACTTCGACGAAGACACCAACATTCTCTTTGGCGTGTTGTGGCGCACGCTGCCGCACAAGATGGATGCGTTGCCCTCCCATGCCGTAATGAAGCGCTGGTGGGCGCATATGGCCGACATCATGGAAACCCATGCTGACAATGAGCCTGTGGCCAAGCCGCTGCTCACTGTTTTCCATATGGATTGAGCATGGCGTCCTCTCGCCTCATCGCCGTCATCGATATTGGCAAGACCAACGCCAAGCTGGCGGTGTTTGATCTCGCCACCCAGCGGGAGATTGACCGCCACACCACGCCCAATACCGTGGTGAATGCGGCACCATATCCCCATTTTGATGTCGACGCGCTCTGGGCCTTCATTCTGGCCAGCCTGAAGGATCTCGCGGCCCACCACGCCATCAACGCCATATCCATCACCACCCATGGCGCAAGCGCCGCGCTGTTGCGCGAAGACGGCACCCTTGCCCTTCCCGTTCTGGATTATGAACATGACGGACCGGATGCGCTGGCCGCCAGCTATGATGCGTTGCGCCCGCCTTTCTCGGAAACCGGCGCACCGCGGCTGCCTGGCGGGCTGAACCTCGGCGCACAACTCTATTGGCAACAGCAGCAGTTCCCGGATGCATTCGCCGAAGCCCGCTGGATCGTGATGTACCCCCAATATTGGGCGCAGCGCCTGTGCGGCGTGGTGGCGGGGGAAGTCACCTCCCTCGGCTGCCACACTGACCTGTGGGCCTACCGCGCGGCGGATTATTCCTCGCTGGTGACCAGTCAAGGCTGGCGCAGGCTGATGCCGCCCTTGCGCAAGGCGGGTGATTGCCTTGGCCCGCTCAAGCCCGCGCTGGCTGCTGAAACCGACCTGCCGCCGGGCACGCCGGTTTATTGCGGCATCCATGATTCCAATGCCTCGCTGGTGCCGCACCTGCTGGGCCAGCCGGCACCCTTCGCCGTGGTTTCCACCGGGACTTGGGTTGTGAGCATGGCGGTGGGCGGCAGCCTTCCCCCGCTTGATGCGGCGCGCGACACGCTGATCAATGTCAACGCCTTTGGAAATCCGGTGCCGTCTGCGCGCTTCATGGGCGGGCGCGAGTTTCAACTGTTGAATGACGCAAACGCACCAAAGCCAACCGCGGCGGATGAAGGCGAAGTGCTGGCCCGGGCGATCACCCTGCTGCCCTCAGCGGTGCAGGGCAGCGGGCCATTTCCCCATTCCAAACTGCGCTGGTTCAACGCCGAATCCGCATCCGCGGCGCAACGGCAGGTGGCCCTGTCCTTCTATCTGGCCCTGATGACCAACACTTGCCTCAAGCTGATTGGCGCGCAAGGCCCCATCATCATTGAAGGCCCATTCAGCGGCAATGCACATTACATGGCCATGCTGCAGGCTGCCACTGGCCGCCCCGTGCTCATCTCTCAAGGCAATGAAACCGGCACCACGCGCGGCGCGGCACTTCTCGTGGGCGGCGCGGGCCCCAGCCACTATGACGCAGTGCCCGCTCCGGCAAATAGCGCCGCCTTGGCCGACTACGCGCAGGCCTGGGACAAGCAGGTGGTTGAAGCCTAGGACGCGCAGGCCTTGCCGTTGGCATCGAACAGATGCAGCTTGGCAGGATCAGGCACCACGCCCACCTTGTCGCCGCGCTTGGCCTTCACATCGCCGCGCACTTCCACAATGAAGCGCCCGCCGCCCGCCATGTCGAGATGCGCATAGCCCACCTCGCCAAGCCGCTCCACAAGGTCAAGCTGGCCCGTGAGTCCCTTGCCCGGCGCGCCCAGTGTCAAATGTTCAGGCCGTGCGCCCAGCGTAAGCCTGTCGCCCGCCTTGGCACGGGCCGGAAGCGGAACGCCCAGTTCCCCGCCCGCCAGCGTGCGCGCCTTGTTCTTTCCCGTCACTTCAATCTCCACCATGTTCATGGCGGGTGAGCCGATGAAGTTGGCCACGAATGTGTTGGCGGGCCTGTAGTAGAGATCAAGCGGCTTGCCCGCCTGTTCAATGCGGCCCTGGTTCATCACCACAATTTTGTCGGCCAGTGTCATGGCCTCAACCTGGTCATGCGTGACATAGATGATGGTGGCGCCGAGCAGCTTGTGCAGCTTGGCAATCTCCACACGCGTGTTGACGCGCAGCGCCGCATCGAGGTTTGAGAGCGGCTCATCAAACAGGAACACCTGCGGCTTGCGCACGATGGCCCGGCCGATGGCCACGCGCTGGCGCTGGCCGCCGGAAAGCTCACGCGGGCGGCGCTTGAGCAGGGCCTCAAGCTGGAGGATGCGCGCCGCCTCGGCCACCCGTGCGGCCACTTCCTGCTTCGGCGTTCCCGCAAAGCGCAGGCCGAAACCCATGTTCTTCTCCACATCCATGTGCGGATAAAGCGCGTAGGATTGGAAAACCATGGCAATCTCGCGCTTGGCTGGCGCAAGATCATTCACCCGTTTGCCGCCGATCGAAATGGCGCCGCCGTTGACAGCCTCAAGCCCGGCGATGGAGCGCAGCAGCGTGGACTTGCCACAGCCCGATGGCCCCACCAGCACGACGAAGCTGCCATCCTCCACCTCAAGGTTGATGTCTTTGAGCACATCAACTGAGCCATAGGATTTCTGCAGGGACGTGATCGAAACTTGCGCCATGGGGTCAGCTCATTTCACCGCGCCGGACGTGAGGCCGCGGATCAGTTGACGGGAAAAGAGAACATAGAAAATCAGAACCGGAATGATGGCCGTGGAAAGTGCGGCCAGGACCGCATTCCAATCGGTGACATATTGGCCAAGGAACTGCTGCACGCCCAGCGTGATCGTCTGCTTGCCGCCGGAAGGCGCAAGAAGCAGCGGAAACCAAAGGTCATTCCAAACCGGGATCATGGTGAAGACAGCAACGGTGGCCATCGCCGGCCGCAGCAGCGGCAGGATGATGTGAAAGAAGATGTTGTATTCAGAAAGCCCGTCGCAACGCGCCGCCTCGCGCAGGTCCTTTGGAATCTGGTGCACGAACTCCGAAAGGATAAACACCGCCAGCGGCAGGTTCTGCGCCACGTAAACGCAAATCAGCGCGCTGAGCGTGTTGATCATGTTCATTCCCGAGACAAGCGAGATGATCGCCACCGAACCCAGCCTGATCGGCACCATGATGCCGATGGAGAGATACAGGCCCAAGAGCTTGTTGAAGCGGAACTTGTATTCAGAAAGCGCAAATCCCGCCATGGCGCCGAACAGCAGCGTGAAGAAGATCGTGCCCAGCGTCACGATGATCGAATTCATGTAGTAGGTTCCAATCGCCCCATCCGAAAACACCCGGTGATAGCCAATGAGGTCAAACGACGCCGGCCCCGGCGGCGTCAGCGGTGACAGGAAAATCGCCCGCTTCATCTTCATCGAATTCATCACCACCAGGATGATGGGAAACAGCGCCAGCGCGGTATAGCCCAGCAGCACGGCATGAATGGCGATGGTGGAAAAGCGGCTGCGCATTATCGGGTATGTGCCTTGTTCACTTCGTTACGCGCAACTTCACCATTCGTCATGCCCGCGAAAGCGGGCATCACTGTTTCAACGCAAGCACTGCATCGCGCAACTGCGGCCAAACAGAGATTCCCGCTTTCGCGGGAATGACAGGTTTTAAGTGACATAACGCCCATCATCGGCTCAGAACGAATAGCGCTGGATGCGCCGCTGGATGACATAGAGATAGACCAAGAGGCCCATGAGGATGATCACGAACATCATCGTGGCGATGGTGGAGCCCATGGTGGGGTCTCCCAGCTGCAGCTGGTTACCGAAGAAGGTGCGGTAGAACAGCGTGCCCATGATGTCGGTCGAGAAATTTGGTCCCGCCAGCGCGCCTTGCATCGCATAGATCAGGTCAAAGGCGTTGAAATTGGCCACGAAGGTGAGAACTGACACAAGTCCGATGGTGGGCCAGATCAGCGGCAGCTTCACATGGAAAAACGCCTGCCATTGGTTGAGGCCATCAACGGTTGCGGCATCCACCAGCTCATCGGGAATGGCCAGAAGCGCGGTATAGATAAGGATCATCGGGATGCCAACAAACTGCCACACCGAGATGAGCGAAATGGTGATGAGGGCCGTGTGCTCCTGCCCGAGATAGGGACCGAACAGCACGCCAAGCCCCACCGCATTCAGCCCCATTTTCCAGATGCCCCATAGCGGGCTGAGGATCAGCTGCCAGATGAAACCGATGATCACCACTGAAAGCATCGTGGGCATGAAGATCAGCGTGCGGTAGGTATTGCGGAAGGCGAGTTGCTTCAGGCTCAGCAAGGCGGCCAGCGCCAGCCCCACCGGGTTCTGCACGCACATGTGAATGATGAAAAAGATCAGGTTGTTGCGCAGCGCATTCCAGAATGGCTTCGACCAGGTTTCATCGGTGAGCAAGGTCTGGAAGTTGCCAAGCCCGTTGAAAGTGAGCGCGCCACCCTCATGCCGCAGGTAAAGCGAGTCAAAGATCGTGGCCAGCAGCGGGTAAACCGAAAACAGCGTGTAGATGAGCACGGCAGGCGCCAGGAAAAAGGCCAGCACCCGCAGATAGGCGCTGCGGTTCATGCCGACCATTTCAATTTGCTGGTTGTCTGCCATTTGTTGTCCCAGAAAAAAGCCGCCCCGGGAATATCCGGGGCGGCCATTTTGGCTTCACATCACTTCTGCTGCGGGGCGTACCACTTCTTCAGCCCGTCCTGGATTTGCGCTGCGGCAGCTTCCGGCGTCATGGTGCCATTGAGCACCTGGGCGGAAACGTTCCACAGGTCATTCTCCATGTTCGGCTGGCCGCGCGACAGGATCTGATAGGAGTCGCGGATCGTGGACTTGCACTGGCCGCGCCAGGAAACGAAGGTTTGCGCCACGTCATCCTTCACCGTCACCTTGGCGTTGGAGAGCGGATAGAAGCCCGGCAGCGCGTTGGCAAAAATGTTGGCGAACTCGTCAGAGCCGATCCAGTCAAGGAACACCTTGGCGTCCTTGGCGTTGGGGGTCTTGGCGTTCATGCCGATGCCGATGTCGGTGTGGTCAGAGATATAGCAATCCTTTTGGGCGGCAGGCGGTGGAGCCTTGAAGGCGCCCATGTTGACGTTCTGGCCACGGAACGTCGAGATATCCCACGAGCCGGCGGCATAGATCGCGCCCTTGCCGAGGCCGAACAGGTTCTGGCTGTCGGGATAGGCCTGGGCCTTGTAGCCATCGCCGAGATAGGGCGCCCACTTGGCCAGCGCCTTGAAGGTGTCGACATAGGCCGCATCAGTGAACTTCTGGGTGCCGGCGATCAGGCCCTTGCGGCCTTCTTCACCCTTCCAATAGTTCGGGCCGATGTTCTGGAAGCCCATGGTGGCGGCTTCCCACTGGTCCTTGGTGCCCAGCACCAGCGGCGTGTACTTGCCATCCTTCTTGATCTTGTCGAGCGTGGCGAGGAATTCCTCTTCCGTCTTCGGCTCAGTCAGGCCCAGTTCCTTGAAGATGTCCTTGTTGTAGATGAAGCCATGGATCACCGCGCCCATCGGCACGCAGAAGGTGGTCTTGCCATCATCCGTCGTCCAGGCGGCCTTGGCCACGTCGGAGAAGTTCTTCATGCTGGCGAGGTCATTCACCGGGGCAAGATAGCCCTTGTTGAACAATTCCAGCGAGGCATCAAACGGGCGGCAGGTGATGATGTCACCGGCGGTGCCGCCTTGCAGCTTGGCGTTCAGCGCGGCGTTATATTCCTTCGGCGCGGTGGGTGCGAATTCCACCTGAATGTCTGGGTGGGATTTCTGGAAGGCCGGAATGATCTGGTCTTTCCAGATGGCGGCGTCATCGTTGCGCCAGCTTTCAATCGTCAGCTTCCCGGCGGAAGCAGAGGCCGCCATGGCGCAAACGCCAAGGGCCGCAAGGCAAGCAATTTTAAGTGTGGTCTTCAACATTGGTCTTTCTCCCTGTGAGTGTTGAACTCTATGTTTTCTTGTGAAGCTGGGCCAAGGCTAGCCTCAAATTTCCCTTGGTGCCAGATAGAAGCGCGTTGGCGTCGGCCAGTGATTTCGCACCCGCACAAAGCAGGATGGCCGGCTTGATCTCATGCGCATCGGCCAGCGCGCCGCGTGCATCGGCAAGCGAAACCCCGGCGATGTCCGAGACAATCACGGCTGCCCGCTCTTTCAGCTTTTCGTTTTCGGCGCGCATGGCAACCATCATGCCGTCATGCACCCCGCCCAGCTTGATGCAGGCCAGCGTCGAGATGAGATTGAGTGCTGCCTTCTGCGCCGTGCCCGCGCCCATGCGGGTGGAACCGGCAATCACTTCGGGCCCGGTGTCGAGCACCACTTCCACATCAGCGAGCTTGCCCAGGGCAGAGCCAGCAACATTCACCACTGAAATGACGAAGCAGCCCTTGGTCCGCGCCATCTCTGCGGCGGCGATGGTGTAAGGCGTGCGGCCGGAAGCAGCCACGGCAATCAACACATCCGCAGGCCCGCAGGGTTGCGCGGCCGCCGCACCGTCAATCGCGCTGTCTTCCTTGTCGGCCAGCGTTTCAAAAATCGCATCCTTGCCGCCAGCTATCAAATAGCCAAGCTGTGCTTCTGGAATGCCGTAGGTGGCAGGAAGCTCTGTGCCATCCTGAACCGCAATGCGCACCGACGTTCCAGCACCCGCATAATAGAGTGTGCCCCCGCCCCGCAGCCGCGTTGCCACCGCATCGGCGGCCCTGGCAAGGGCGGGCAAAGCGGGCTTCAGCGCCAGCACCGCATGAACCTGACCATCCAGCAAGGCGCCCAGAACCTGCGCATCCGGCCACGTGTCAATTCCGGTGGAAACCGGGTTGACCTGCTCTGTCTTGCGTTGCGGTTGGGACATGCCGCGTTAATACCACAATATAACCACTTGTCTAGAGGAATTTTGACAATCCGTTTAAACAGCAAATTTAATCGCCTTTTTTCAGCATATTAGCTGTAGTAAATAAGGGCTTTTCAATTTGGTATTATTGTGGTATTAGAAACGCATGACCTCCAAACATCTCCTTTTCCTGGGCATTGACGGCGGCGGCAGCCGTTGCCGCGCCCGCATCCGCGATGCCGGTGGAGCCTTGCTGGGAGAGGCCCTCGGCGGGCCCTCCAACATCTATCAGGATTTTGAGGCGGCCCTGGCCACCATCATCACCACGTCAAGGGAGGCCGCCGCCAAGGCTGGCGTGAAATTGGAAGAGCTGCACGCCGGGCTGGGCATTGCGGGCATCGTTTCTTCCGATGGCGGCGCGGCCCTCAAGGCGCGCCTGCCCTTCGCCAGCGCGGTGGTTGACAGCGACGCGGTGGCCGCCTGCGTCGGCGCCTTTGGCGGCAGAGATGGCGGCATTGTCATTGCCGGCACTGGCTCCATCGGCTTTTCCATCGTGGAAGGTGCACGCTACATGGTGGGCGGCTGGGGCTTTGCGCTGGGCGATCACGGCTCCGGCGCATGGATCGGCCACCATGCCACGCGCCGCGCCGCCTTGGTGATCGACGGGCTGCTGCAGCCCACGCCGCTTATTGAGCGCGTGATGCAGATTGCCGGCTCCACCCGCGTCACGCTTTCGCGCTGGTCGGAAAATGCCAAGCCGAGGGACTTCGCACAATTTGCCCCGGCCGTCTTTGAGTGCGCGGCCAAGGGCGATGTGATCGCCATGACGATCGTGATCGAAGGCTCATCCGCCATTTCCAATCTGGGCCGTGCCTTGCTGGCGCGCGGCGCAAGGCGGTTGTGCCTGCTGGGCGGGCTTTCCGGAGTCTACCCACAATATCTGGATGCCGACATGCGCCGTGCGCTTCAACCGCCTGCGGCAGATGCGGTGGATGGCGCCATCATGATGGCCCGCAAGGCTCAGGGCCTGCCCTCCACAGGTGCCGCATGACGGTGGGCAAGCGCATCTTCGCCGCCACCCGGCTGGCCAAGGCCGATGACGCGCCGCTCTACATGCGCGTGAAGCGGCTGGTGAATGAGGCTGTGGATGACGGCACGTTGCAGGCGGGAGACGCCATTCCCTCTGAGCGCGATGTGGCGGATATGCTGAATGTCTCACGCGTCACCGTGCGCAAGGCCTTCACCGAATTGGTCAATGAGGGACTGCTTACCCAAAGGCGCGGCTCGGGCACCTATGTGGGCGGCGTGCCACAGCGGCTGGAACAGCCGCTCTCGCGCCTTACCTCATTCAGCGAAGACATGAAGCTGCGCGGGCTGGAAACACACGCGCAGTGGCTTTCGCGCGCCACGGAATTTGCAACGCCGGAAGAGGCGCTGAAACTCTCGCTCTCGCCTTCTGACCGTGTATCCCGTTTCAAGCGGCTGCGCTTTGCCAACGGCACGCCCATGGCGATTGAGGAAGCAGTGATCCCGGAACGCTTCCTGCCGGATGTGCATGCCGTTCAGGCCTCGCTCTATGCGGCCCTTGATGCGCGCGGCTTCAAGCCGGTGCGCGCCTTGCAACGCCTTCACGCCATTGGCCTGGAAGGCGAGGAGGCCGCCATGCTTGAGGTTGCCCCCGGCGCAGCCGCACTCTTTATCGAACGCGTGTCTTACCTGCCGGATGGCCGCGCCGTGGAATTCACCACCTCACACTATCGCGGCGATCTCTACGACTTCGTGGCCGAACTGACGCTTGCAGCGGAGACTTTGCCATGACCCTGATGGAACACGAGGCCCGTGAGGCACCAGATGCGGTGGCCCGCTTTCTTGACACCAACGGCAACGCACTGGCCGCCTTGGCGCGGCGGTTGAGGGACAACCCGCCCTCGGTGATCCTCACCGCGGCGCGCGGCAGCTCGGACCACGCCGCCACCTATTTCAAATATCTGGTGGAGATCCTGCTCGGTGTGCCTTGTGCCTCCATCGGCGCATCCGTGGCCTCGGTCTGGCATTCGGAGTTGAAATTGAACAACGCCGTCTGCGTGACCATTTCACAAAGCGGCCAAAGCCCGGATATCGTCAGCTTGCAGGAAGCGGCGCGCAAGGCCGGCGCACTCACCGTGGCGCTGGTCAACCAGCCGGGCTCGCGCGCCGAACAGGGCGCAGATTTTTTCCTGCCGCTCTGCGCTGGCGAAGAAAAAAGCGTGGCCGCCACCAAAAGCTTCATTGCCTCGCTTGCAGCCAGCGCGGCAATTGCCGCGCAGTGGAAGCAGGATCAGGCGCTGATCACCGCGCTGCAGGCCCTGCCCGCAAAACTGGCCCGCGCCGCACAGCTGCAATGGCCCGGCTTTCAGGCCCGCGCGAAAATGGCGCAATCCCTCTATGTGTTGGGCCGCGGGCCGGGCCTCGCCATCGCGCTAGAAGCTGCGCTCAAGATGAAGGAAACCTGCGCTTTGCATGCCGAGGCCCTGTCTTTCGCTGAAGTCATGCATGGCCCCTTGGAATTGGTGCGCCCGCATTTTCCCATCCTCGCCTTCTCGCCGGACGATGCCTCGCGCGACCTGGCCAAGCAGGCGCTGGAACGCCTGCGCAAGGCGGGCGCAGATGTGTTTGCAGTGGAAGATGGCGGCTTGCCGCATGAACCGGCGGGCCACGCGCTGCTGGAGCCCATCTCCATCATCCAATCGGCCTATCTCAATATTGAGCCCCTCGCCCGCGCGCTTGGCCGCAACCCGGATGCACCCCGCCTGCTTTCCAAAGTGACGGAGACCGTCTGATGCCGCGCTTTCTCAAGGCCAGACATATCTTCGACGGCGGCAAGATGCTCGAAGGGCACACCGTGGGCATTGAGGGCCGCGAAATCACCGCCGTGCTGCCCGCTGCGGAATTGCCGTCCAGCGCCGAAGTGATTGATCTGGGCGATGGGTTCTTGGCCCCCGGCTTCATTGACGTGCAGGTGAATGGCGGCGGCGGCGTCAACCTCAACGACACGCCCACTGCCCGAGGCGTGCTCACCATTGCGAGCGCCCATCGCCGCTTCGGCACCACGGGTCTTTTGCCCACTGTCATTACAGACGCGCCAGAAGTGCTGCTGGCGGCAACCGATGCCGTGCGCGGCGCGAGGGCGGCCGATCCCGCCGTTCTTGGCATTCACATCGAGGGGCCGTTTCTTGATCCCGTTCGCAAGGGCGCGCATGAGGCGCAGTTCATCCGCCCGATGTCGCCGGAGGATGTCACTTGGCTGTCTGACCTTCATTGCGGGTCTGTGCTGCTTACCTTGGCGCCGAACAAGGTCAGCGCCGCTGATGTCGCAACACTCGCCACCGAAGGCTTGCACATCTGCCTCGGCCATGCCGAAGCATCACACGCCGAGGCCATGGCCGCGCTGCAGGCAGGCGCCAAGGGTTTCACCCACCTCTTCAACGCCATGAGCCAGATGACCGGGCGTGAGCCTGGCATGGTGGGCACGGCGCTGGGCAGCGACGCATTTGCCGGGCTGATCGCCGATGGCTTCCATGTGCATGAGGCGATGCTGAAACTGGCCATCAAGGCAAAGCCGGGAAAAATCATGCTGGTGACTGACGCCATGTGCACCGCGGCCGGCGGGCCGGATCATTTCTACCTGCAAGGCCGCGAAGTGCGCGTGAAGGACGGGAGGCTGGAACTGCCGGATGGAACACTGGCGGGCTCCAACCTCACCATGGATGAAGCCGTTCGCTTCTGTGTGGGCCGACTTGGCCTGCCGCTGGAACAGGTGCTGCCGCTGGCTTCGGCCAACCCCGCTGCTTTCCTTGGGCTTGGGCACAGGCTAGGGCATATCAGGCCCGGCCATCTGGCGAGCCTTGTTTATCTGAACCAAGATCTTCACGTACAACAAACCTGGGTGGAAGGCGCATGAGCAAAGTGAGAGTGTTGGTGGTGGGTGTGGGCGGCATGGGCCTTTCTCACGCGCGGGCTTATGCGGCCAACCAAGGCTTTGAATTGGCGGGCCTGTGCAGCCGCGGCATCGACAAGCGCGAAGATCTTGCGAAGGAATTTCCGGGCGTGGCGAAGTTTTCGGACTACGCCGAGGCTCTTGCCGAGGTGAAACCAGACGCCGTGTCGATCAACACCTGGCCAGATACCCACGCGCAATATGCGCGCATGGCGCTGGAAGCAGGCGCCCACATCTTCATCGAAAAGCCGCTGGCTGACACGGTTGCCGAAGCCCGCGCAATTGCTGCCTTGGCCAAGGCGAAGAAGCGCAAGCTGGTGATCGGTTATATCCTGCGCGTCCACCCCTCATGGGTGAAGTTTGTGGAGCTTGGCAAAACCCTGGGCAAGCCCTTGGTGATGCGCATGAACCTCAACCAGCAATCCTCCGGCCCGCAATGGCAAGTGCACAAGCACCTCATGGATTCGATCAGCCCCATCGTCGATTGCGGCGTGCATTATGTGGACGTGATGTGCCAGGTGACTGGCGCCAAGCCGGTATCCGTTCATGCCATGGGCGTGCGGCTCACGCCCGAAGTCTCCGAGGCCATGTATAACTATGGCCAGCTTCAGGTGAAGTTCGATGATGGTTCCATCGGCTGGTATGAAGCCGGCTGGGGTCCGATGATGAGCGAGACGGCCTTCTTCGTGAAAGACATGATCGGCCCGAAGGGATCGGTCTCCATCGCTATGGATGAAGGCAAGGCAGGCTCATCCGATGTGGACAGCCACACCAAAACCAGCGCTCTGCGCCTGCATCATGCCGCGTTGAAAGCCGACGGCACTTTCGCGCGCGCTGATGACGTGATTTCGATGGCGGATGAACCAGGGCACCAGGAGCTTTGCAACCGCGAGCAAGCCATGTTCCTCGATGCCATCGTGAATGACCGCAACCTCGACGCCCATGTCGAAGATGCCATCCGTTCACTCCAGATTGTTCTGGCGGCGGATCAGTCCGTGCGCAGCGGCGAGGTCGTTCGCATCAGTTGAAGCCTTAACCCCGGCAGGCGTCAGGAAACCGGCCGTGCCCTGAGCATGGGCCGGACGGCTGGAATGGTGAGCGCCGTGCTCGCCACCGCCATCAACAGCAAGGCAGTGAACAGGTCGGCAGAGATGATCGCCTTGTCCAGCAGCACATTGGCAAAGATGATCATGATCAGCGCCTTGGTTTGCAAGAGCCAGCCGATGGCCAGTGCATCGCCTTTGGGCCAGCGGAGAAGCCGCGCCGCCAGCCCCACCCCTGCCAGCTTGCCCAGCACCGAGGCCGCAAGCAGAAGCGCGGCAGCGGCAATGATGGTGACCCCGCCCATGTGCCATGTCGTCTTCAATCCTGTCGAAAGGAAGAACACCGGCATCACCACCAGCAGCACCGCCTCGCGGAATTGGTCAAAGCGCAACGCATCAAACCAGCGCCGCTCAGAGACAGCCCCTGCCAGGAAGGCGCCCACCATGAAATGCAGGCCGGAATAATCAGCGCCAAAGGCACAAAGCAACAGCCAGGGCAAGGCAAGGGCCCAGCGGTCCTGTTCCGGCACGCGCGCCACCAGGCGGCGGTAGAACGGCAGCACGGCCGCAAACACCACCAGAAAACCCAATTGCATCGCGAGGCGCCGCCCATCGAGCAGAATGGCCGCTAGCACAGCCCAGATCGCCAGGTCATCGAGGCTGGCATAGCGCAAGATGCGCTGGCCAAAGCCGGTGCGGAGAATGTCGAGTTTTTGCAGCAACAGCACCAAGATTGGAAGTGCCGTCACGGCGCAGGCCATGCCCGTGCCAAGCACCACTTGCCAGCCCGCACCATCGGCCCCGGCCCATTGCGCACCGAATTGCAGCAGCACGAGCGCCGCCAGGATCCCGGCCAGCAGCGGCGTCACCAGCGCCAGTGCGGCAGTGGTCACGGCATCGCGCCGCTCGGCCCAGGCATCATGCAATTCCAGTTCGCAGCCCGCCAGAAACACGAAGACCATCACCGCCCAATTCGCGATGCCGGATAGCGCGCCAATAGTGCCCGGCGTGAAGACCGCCTGGTGAAAACCGGGCGCCAGCGCCCCCAGGATGCCCGGCCCCAGCACCACGCCACCAACGATCTGCACGATGGCCAGCGGCGCCCAAGCTTCAAGCTTCAGCCCGCGCCACACCAGATAGGGCACGCTGAAAATGATGATCAGCGCGGCAAGGAAGGACTCGGATGCACTCATGCGCCGGGCATCACCCCATCAGCTTGGTGCCCAGCGCATGGCCGATGTTGGCCACAGTGGTGGGCTTGGCCACGCGCATTTCTTCCACGCTGCGGACGTGAAGCCGGGCAGCTCCTGCCCATTCGCGTGTTTTCACCTTCGGGTTCTTCATGCGCTCTTTCGCGGCTGGAATGGCATGGGCATATTGCGGCAGCCATTGCGCTTGCGCCACCAGCATTTCATCCACCATTTGCCACACCTCTTCGGGCGTGCAGATAGCGCCCACCAGCGGGTCGTGCAACACCGCAAGCTTCAGCAGGTCCACGTCTCCCGTCACCGCCGCCTGCACGCTCATCCGCTGCACGTTGATGGAGGATGTGCAGGTGGCGGCGCAGGCCAGCGGCAGCTCGATGCCCTCAACCATGTTGATGCCGAAGCGATTGACAAAGCCAGGGCTCTCGATGATGCAATCTTCAGGCAGGTTCTTTATGATGCCGCCATTCTTGACGTTGAAGTGCCCGCGATAGGTGCGGCCCGTTTCCATGGCTTCAAGGATGTGCGAGGCATGCTCATCAGTGCGCTCATAATCCTTCAGGGACTTGCCTGCCGCTTCAAGGAACAGCGGAAAATCCTGCTCGAACCAGTTGCGGTTCTCGGTCGAGTAGCGCAGATAGCCGCCGGTTTCGCCATGAATCCAGTCGGACAGCGAAATCCACTTGTTGATCTCCTCCGGGCGCTTGCGGTACCACGGCAGGTATTCGGACAGATGGCCATTGCTCTCGGTGGAGTAATAGCCAAAGCGCTTCATCACATCGATGCGCACCTTTTCCTGGTCGGCAAACACGCGGTGTTTCTCGAAGGCCGCCACCAGCTCATCCTTGC
>JAGWTZ010000080.1 GCA_028868695.1 Alphaproteobacteria bacterium
AGCTCACCGCCGCGCAAGTCACAGGCTTCGCCATCGTGCTTTCGGCCCTGCTGCTCAGCGGCTGGGCCGCCGGCAAACACCCCGCCCTGCAACCCACCGCCTGAGGCACAAGTAGATCACGCTCCTTCTCCCCGGACGGGGAGCTGCCACGTAAGAACTATACCCCCTTCTGCTCCCCGGAGGGGGAGCTGTCGGCCCGCAGGGACGACTGAGGGGCGATGGGTTCAGCGCCTCGACTGCCACCCTCATCTCCCCTCCGGCGCGTGCCGCGCCACCTCCCCCTCAGGGGAGGATGTGGGAGCCACTCCCCACTCCCGTCATTCCGTGCAAGCGCCGGGCGAAGCCCGCCTATCATGGCGAAGCCATGATGGGTCTGCGCGCGACACGGAACCCCGCTTGGCCACAGGCTCAGGTCTATCCCTCTCCATGGGCGGGCTTGACCCGCCCATCCAGCGGGAGCCAGACATTCAGGCTGGATCGGCGGGTCAAGCCCGCCGAATGAGAAAGGTGGGCAGTGGGGTGGGAGCAGAATTAACTTGCTTTTATTCCTAGCATGTGTTAGCTGCCTTCCGGTCTTTCTCCACCGGGGTCCTGTTCGCGACGGTGAGCTGGGCGGAGAGAGGCGGCAGGCCTGCTGGCAGCGCTGACGTAGCGCACCGCCACCGGGAGCCAGGTTGAACTTCCTCGGGCACTAAGACCCGGGCTGCTATGGCAAGGCCTCTGGTGTCCCCCATCAGGCTTCCCCCATGTGGGAAGTGAGATGGATCACCTCGGGTGGAAAGGCTCACAAGGCTTCACCACCCCAGACCCATAGGGGCGGACTGACAGTTCATCTGATGCTCAATTCCTGCCGGCGCGTGGGGCAACCCATTGCACAAAGTAGGCGACTTTAAACACAGTCGCACCCGCGTGAGTTACCCCACGCGTCTCCCTTCTACCTTCTGCCCCGCACGCCACGGGGCAACCAAGGGCGAAGCTGTGTCTCATCACTCACTCACTCGGTCACCCCCACCCCGCCCAAGCGGGATTCCGGCTCGTAGACTTCGCCACGATTGCCTTGCAATCGCGGCCAGGCTTCGCCCGGTCCTTGGCCGGAATGACGGCGATAAATGGGAGCCGCGTTTGGAGGGAATGACCGCAGCAGCGTGGCACCCCAAACAGCGCGCCTTCATTGCGCAATGCTGCAAAGCCCATTACAACTCCACCAAACTTCAACAGGCGAGGAAACCATGGCCATCACCGGCACTTCAGAAAAATCCACAGGCAAGATCCGTTACGGCATGGTGGGCGGCGGGCAGGGCGCCTTCATCGGTGCGGTGCACCGCCTCGCCGCCCGCATGGATGACCATTACGAATTCGTGGCCGGAGCACTTTCCGCCAACCCGGAAAAGGCGGTTGCCTCGGGCCGTGAACTGGGCCTCGCCGATGAGCGCATCTATTCCGACTACAAGGTGATGGCCAAGACCGAGGCCCGCCGCAAGGATGGCATCGAGGCCGTCTCCATCGTCACACCCAACCACATGCATTTCCCCGTGGCCAAGGCCTTCATTGAGGCCGGCATCCATGTGATCTGCGACAAGCCCTTGTCCCTGAACCTCAAGGAAGCCAAACAGCTTGAGGCCCTCCTCAAGAAGCACCCGAAGGTGATCTTCGCACTCACCCACAATTATTCCGGCTATCCGATGATCCGCCACGCCAAGGCCATGGTTGAAAGCGGCCAACTGGGCGAGATCAGGCTGGTGCAGGGTGAATACCCGCAGGACTGGCTGGCCGAGCCCCTCGAAAAAACCGGCCAGAAGCAGGCCGCCTGGCGCACTGACCCGAAGCGCTCCGGCGCCGGCGGCTGTGTCGGCGACATCGGCACCCACACCTATCAGCTCGCCACTTTCGTCTCCGGCCTCAAGCTTGAACAGCTCGCTTGTGAGTTGACGTCCTTCGTCAAGGGCCGCCTGCTGGATGACAATGTGCAGGCCATGCTGCGCTTCAAGGGCGGGGCCAAGGGCGCCATCTGGGCCTCTCAGGTTGCTGTCGGCCATGAGAATGGCCTGAAGTTGCGCGTCTATGGCACCAAGGGCGGCATTGAGTGGGTGCAGGCCGATCCGAATTATCTCTGGTTCACCCCGCTGGGCGGCAACCGCACCTTGATCACCCGCGGCGGCGCTGGCGCAGGCGCTGAGGCGGCGCGCGTGACGCGCGTGCCCCCTGGCCATCCGGAAGGCTATCTTGAGGGCTTCGCCAACATTTACACCGAAGTGGCCCAGGCCATCAAAGCCGCCCGCAATGGCAAGAAGCCGCCCAAGGGCGTTGAATTCCCCGGCATTGAGGATGGCGTTGCAGGCATGGCCTTCATCGAGGCCTGCGTGAAAAGCGCCAAGGCCAATGCCAAGTGGGTGAAGGTGTAGGCGCGCGGGCCGCAGGCCTCAAACGCCCATCAGCACATGCTTGATGCTGGTGAGATATTCCAGCACGCCATCGAGCACGGCGCGGATGCGCGCCGAGTCCCGCTGGCTCTCGTGATAGACGAGATAGGAAGGCTGAAAGCAAAACGGTTCGGGGAAAATCTTGATCAGATTGAGGTGCTCTGAATCAACATAGGCATGGAGGGCGGCAATCCCGGCCCCGGACAGCGCCATCCGCATGGCCAAGTTGGTGCTGGGCACGCGCGCGGGGCCGTCCTTGCCGGATTTGTATTGCTCGAGCCAGCGGAAGCCTTCCATGTGCAGCCGGTTCTCGGTGTAGAGAATGAGGCGGTGATCGCGCAGCTCATCGTATGACTTGGGGAGGCCGTAGATTTTCGCATAGTCTTTCGAGGCGAACAGCAGCCAGCCAAAGTCCACGGCCCGCCGCGCGATGAGATCAGGCTCCTTTGGCAGGGCGCCGCGCCAGGCAATGTCAGCCTGGCCGGAAGCCAGGTTCAAGATGCTGTCTGACGCGATCAGTTCCACGCGAAGCTTGGGGTATTTCGCGTGCAGCCGTTCGCAAACCGGGTTCATGACATGAAAATAGGCTTCCACGCAGGTGATTTTGACTTCCCCTTCAATGACCTGCTTGGAGGATTTGATCGCCGCCGCGGCATTGGCAACTGAAGCCTCCATGGCCTCGGCGGCTTGCAGCGCCGCGGTGCCTTCCGGCGTGAAGCGGAATTCCTTGCCTCCACGCAAAACCAGGCAGCCGCCCAACGCGTCTTCAGCAGCAGCGAGCCTGCGGCTTACCGTTGAGCTGTCCACTCCTAGTATGCGGCTTGCGCCAGCGATTGAGCCACCGCGCGACAAGGCCAGAATGACTTTGAAGTCGCCCCACTCAATGTCGCTCAAGTCCGCTCCAGTTCCGCCCCCGCGGGCACGATAAATGCGGGGCTGCATTTTTGCAACGATGCCTTGCAATTGTCTGGCCGCGGGATTTTTGCACGGGATGATTGCGGCCGCGGGCCTCGACGGATCGCTGCCGAAGCGCGATGGTGCAAGCATCGAAAAGGCAGAAGGTTCGCGGCCAATAGGCGGATCAAGGAAAAACAAAATGGCAGGAACCACGCCCGGGAAATCCCTTCCGGGCGCCAGGAAAATCTTGCGCAAATGAAAAGGAGAACGACCATGGAAAAGCGTAACGTGATGAAAGCGGCAGTCGGCGCGGCAGCGGCTCTGGCAGTGAGCGGCCTTGCGGGCAAGGCTTCCGCAGCGGCAATGGGCCCGGTGCTTGCTGTCGTCAGCCACCCGGTGAAGGACTATGCCGCCTGGCGCGTGGTTTACGACGGCGCCGAACCCATCCGCCAGAAGGCGGGCGTGACGGGCGCTGAAGTCTTCCACGACCCGAAGGACCCCAACATGATGGTGATCATCCATCGCTTCCCCAGCCTTGAAGCGGCCCAGGCCTTCCTGGGAGACCCCGGCCTGAAGGCGGCCATGGAAAAGGGCGGCGTCACTGCCGCGCCCACCGCGATCATCGCTGTAGCTGTTTGAGCGCCAGAACCAGGCAGGGCCTTAGCACCCTGCCTCCACCCCTTTGACCGAGGAAAACCGCCATGCTTGCCAGAGCCCCAACCGCACCCGTGCTGAAAACCCGTGACATCCACAACCATCACATGGATTCCACGAAGTGGGATACCTTCAAGTTCCGTGATGACGACATCATCATCGCCACCTATTCCAAATCCGGTACCACCTGGATGCAGCAGATTGTTTCCCAGCTGATCTTTGATGGCGCCGAGAACATCCCTGTGTCCAAGCTCTCACCCTGGGTTGACCTGCGCATCATGCCGCCGGAAGTGCTGGCTGGCGTTGAACAGCAGACCCATCGCCGCTTCGTCAAGACACACCTGCCGGCTGACGCGCTGGTGTTTTCGCCCAAGGCCAAATACATCTATGTGGGCCGTGACGGGCGCGACATGGTGTGGAGCATGTACAACCACTATGCCAACGCCAATGAACATTGGTATGGCGCGCTCAACAACACGCCCGGCCGCGTGGGCCCGGCCATCGAACCGCCGCCACCGACGGCAGAAGAGTTTTTCCGGCAATGGTTCGAGCAGGATGGCTATCCCTTCTGGTCCTATTGGGAGAACGTCCGCAGCTGGTGGGCGCTGCGCGGCCTGCCCAATGTCAAGTTCATGCATTTCAACGACATGAAGCGTGATCTGCCGGGCTCCATCTATGAGATTGCCGAATTCCTGGGCTTGCCCAAGCAAGGCAAGGTGTTCCAGGACATCGTGGACCACTGCACCTTCGCCTACATGAAGGCCCATGCCGAGACGGTGACGCCCCTGGGCGGCGCCCTGTGGGAAGGTGGCGCCAACACCTTCATTCACAAGGGCACCAACGGCCGCTGGAAGGACTCCCTCACCAAGGCGGAGATTGCCGCCTATGAGCAGCGCGCCATCAAGGAACTGGGCGAGGAATGCGCCTCCTGGCTGGCCAATGGCGGCGCGGCGGTGAAATAAAGTTGAAACGAGCCGGAATGAAAGGCCCCAGCCGGGGCCTTTCACGTTTCATCACACATCCGTGCGGCGCCTTGCGGGTCTCGCCAGCCGTTCCTAGATTGGGCGGCAAAGGAGATGATCATGAAGCCTTATGCCAAGACCAAGGAAGCCCTCGCCGCCCTCAGCCCAATCCAGTTCCAGGTCACCCAGAACAACGCCACCGAGCGGCCATGGACCGGCGAATACAACGACAACAAGGCCGAGGGCATCTATGTTGACATCGTCTCCGGCGAACCGCTTTTTGCCTCTTCTGACAAGTTTGAAAGTGGCTGCGGCTGGCCCAGCTTCACCAAGCCCATTGAGCCCGCCCATGTCAACGAACTGCGCGACACCACCCATGGCATGATCCGCACCGAGGTCCGCTCCACCCATGGCGACAGCCATCTGGGCCATGTCTTCAATGATGGCCCGCGGGACAAGGGCGGCCTGCGCTATTGCATCAACTCGGCGAGCCTGCGCTTCGTGCCCCGCGAGGAGATGGAGGCGCAAGGCTATGGCGCCTATCTGCCCCAGGTGGAGAAGCTGTCAAAATAGCTTTCCCGGTCACGCGGCCTGACAATCTGGACATCTCACAGCGAACCGCCTAAAGCGGCGCCACGATCCGTCGCGCCGGAAACGCAGCGCGTGTCATGCAGAAAGGATCGCAGGATGGCATTTCCACCGAATTACAACCAGGAACGCAAGAGCCGCGAAGCAGCCAAGCGGCGAAAGGCTTTTGAAAAGCAGCAGAAGCGCGAAGAGGCTTCGGCCCAGCGCAAACATGAACAACAGGTTGCATCAGCGCCCGCCGCTGATGCCGAGAAAGAGATTTGATGATGGCCAAGAAAGCCAAAAAACAGGAAGACGTTTTCGTGATGTTTGATGTCACCTACGAAGACGGCACAAAAAGCTCGCGCCGCAAGATCAATGTGGCCGGCCTCGACCGGTCAGAGTTTGAAGCCTTCGCCAAAACCGAGATCATGACGCAGGATCGCAAGATTGCCGAAATGTCCGGCAAGCCGCGCGGCAACATCAAGGAATTGGCGCGCTCGGCCTAGGCCTTCTGGCAGCTCACAACACCAAACGGTGCTGCACCGGCGGGAACTGGCGCAGCATCTTCTTGTCGATCGTGGCCACCTTGCCGGTGATCTTGATCTTCTGGCGCTTGTTGGTCTTGCTCGCCGCTTCCACGGCCAGCAGAACCTGCATGTCGGCCAGCCCTTCCGCGCCATCGGCCAGCGGGGCTTTGCGCTTCTTGATGCAATCGGCGAAATAGGCCGCCATGCCGCTGAAATTGTCGGTGGGCGCAAAATCAAAAACCTGCTGTGGCTTGCCTGCGATCTCCAGCGTCAAACGGCGCGGCTGCTCAAAACGGTAGGCATTGTCCAGCCGGATCGTGCCCTTGGTGCCGAGGATCGTATAAGTGTCGGCCACTTCCGAGCCAAAGCCGGCATAGAATTGCGCCATGCATCCCTCCGGGAACTCCAGCGTGGCGGCAATGCCTTCCTCCACTTCCTTGAATCGCTTGTCCTTGTGGCCAGAGCTTCGCGTGGCAGAGGCTGCAAAGGGATTGGTTCCGAAGCAATGGCGTGCGGCATTTACGCAATAGACGCCAACATCCTGCAGCGGCCCGCCCCAATGCTCGGCCAGCAGGCGGTGGTTGCTCGTGCCACTTTGAAAAGCGAAAGCGCTGGTGAAGAAGCGTGGGCGGCCGATGGCGCCAGAGGCAATGATCTCCGCCACCTTTTGCGTGGCCACCTCATTGTGCAGCCGGTAGGCCGTCATCAGATAAGTGCCTGCCTTCTTGTGCGCGGCGATCATCTTCTTGGATTCTGCAACGGTGGTGGCCAAGGGCTTTTCCACCATGGCGTGCAAGCCATGCTTGGCAGCACGGATGGCCCATGCCGCATGGCTGGAATTCGGCGTGGCCACATAAACCGCGTCGATGGCACCGCTTTTGGCCAGCGCGTCAAAATCGCGGTAGTCCACCACTTGCGGCACCTTGTGGAAATCCGCCAGTTTCCGCGCCTTGGCGGCATTGCCGCTCACAATGGCGGCGATTTCTGCGTTTCCGGTCTGCGCAATAGAAGGCATGAAGGCTTCCTGCGAAATCCAGCCCGCACCAATCACCGCATACCGCACTTTCGCCATCACCACGCTCCGCCAAAAAGAAAAGGGAGGCCGTAAGCCTCCCTTGCAGGTTTGCGTTGAAAGAACCGCGCCGTCAACCAGCGATCTTCTGCTTCAGCTCGCCCTTGGCATAAAGTTTCGCCATGTCGCCAAGCGGGATCACGCGCTTGATCTTCGAGGCGTTGCCGGCGGTGCCGAATTCCTGGAAGCGCTGGGTGCACAGCTTGGTGATGGCTTCCATGCCGGGCTTCAGATATTTGCGCGGGTCGAATTCCGAAGGATCTTCGGCGAACACCTTGCGGATGGCGCCAGTCAGCGCCATGCGGTTGTCGGTATCGATGTTGATCTTGCGCACGCCGTTCTTGATGCCGCGCTGGATTTCTTCCACCGGCACGCCCCAGGTGGGCTTCATCTTGCCGCCGAACTTGTTGATGATTTCCTGCAGGTCTTCCGGTACGGACGAAGAGCCGTGCATCACAAGGTGGGTGTTCGGCAACTTCTTGTGGATCTCTTCGATCACATTCATGGCGAGAACCTTGCCGTCCGGCTTCTTGGAGAACTTGTAGGCGCCGTGGCTGGTGCCCATGGCAATGGCCAGTGCGTCCACATCGGTTTCCTTGACGAACTTCACGGCTTCGTCCGGGTTGGTGAGCAACTGGTCGTGCGACAGCGTGCCTTCAAAGCCGTGGCCGTCTTCCTTTTCGCCCGAACCGGTTTCGAGCGAGCCGAGCACGCCCAGCTCGCCTTCGACGGACACGCCGCCCGAATGGGCCATTTCGGTCACGCGCTTGGTGACACCCACGTTATAGGCCCAGTCGCCCGGCGTCTTGCCGTCAGCCTTGAGCGAGCCATCCATCATCACCGAGGTGAAGCCATACTGAATGGCGGTCGTGCAGGTGCCAGGCTCGTTGCCGTGGTCCAGGTGAACGCAGACCGGGATGTAGGGATAAATCTCGGTGACAGCGTCCATCATGTGCTTCAGCATGATATCATTGGCATAGGAGCGTGCGCCACGGCTGGCCTGGATGATGACGGGCGAGTCGGTCTTGTCGGCGGCCACCATGATGGCCAGGGCCTGTTCCATGTTGTTGATGTTGAAAGCGGGCACACCATAATTGTGCTCGGCAGCATGATCGAGCAGCTGGCGAAGGGTGATACGGGCCATGACGTCCTCTCTGATGTTGGGAAACCTGTGTGCCTGCCGATAAAGCAAATCCGTCGCCCGCACAAGTAATTTGAGGGGCGTACATCAATTCAGCACGAAGGCTTTCTGGCGCATTGACTTGCTGCGATGGCATGGCTCAAGCTGACTAGAGGGACGGGCTGGCTTGGGGCCGGGCTTTGGTGTCACATGAGTTTGCTCCAGTGAGTTCAATGACGGCCACACAGAGGCAGTCTGCCGAGGCAAGGCTGGCCAACGCGCCCCCGCCCGCCGCCAGCCCGGCTGGCGCGCATGAGCATGAACTGCGGTTCAGGATCGATCCGGCGAAAGTCAGTGGCCTGCTTGATTTGCCTTTGCTGAAACAGGCTGGCCCGCCGCGCGAGCTGGAATTGCTCAACACCTATTTTGACACAGCAGGGGTTGATCTCGCGCGGGCGGGCTGTTCGTTGCGCATAAGACATGGCCAGGGGCGCCTTCAACAAACCCTGAAAGTGCCCTCGCGCGCCGGAATTGCCCACGGCCTGAAGCTTGAGCTGGAGCGCGTGACGGCAACGGCCAAGCCGGT
>JAGWTZ010000032.1 GCA_028868695.1 Alphaproteobacteria bacterium
TCACCCGGCATTTCAACATGTTCACGCTGATCGCGCTGGGCACGGGCGTGGCCTGGGCCTACAGCATCCTCGCCACGCTGAAGCCGGAAGCCTTCCCCGAATCCTTCCGCATAATGGGGGCCGTTCCGGTGTATTTTGAGGCGGCGGCGGTGATCACCGTTTTGGTCCTGCTTGGGCAGGTGTTGGAGTTGCGCGCGCGGGACCAGACGAGCGGCGCGATCAAGGCGCTGCTTGGCCTTGCCCCCAAAACCGCGCGGCGCATTTTGCCTGATGGATCGGAAGAGGATGTGGAGATCAGTGCCGTTGTGGCGGGGGATCAACTGCGCATCCGCCCCGGCGAGAAAGTGCCAGTTGATGGCGTGGTGCTGGATGGCGAGAGTGCGGTGGATGAATCGATGGTGACGGGGGAATCGCTGCCGGTTTCCAAGGCGCCGGGTGCGGCGCTGATTGGCGGCACGCTCAATGCCAGCGGCGCGCTCACCATGAAGGCGACAAGCGTGGGCAACGCCACGATGCTGGCGCGCATTGTGCAAATGGTGGCCGAGGCGCAGCGCAGCCGCGCGCCCATCCAGCGGCTGGCCGACCAGGTCTCCGGCTGGTTTGTGCCGCTGGTGGTGCTGGCCGCCGTCATTGCCTTTGCGGCATGGAGCATGTGGGGCCCCGAGCCTCGCTTCACCTATGCCATGCTGGCGGCGGTTTCGGTGTTGATCATCGCCTGCCCCTGCGCGCTGGGGCTGGCCACGCCGATGTCGATCATGGTGGGCGTGGGGCGCGGCGCGCAATCCGGCATCCTGATCCGCAATGCCGAGGCGCTTGAGCGGCTGCAGAAGGTTGATACGCTGCTGATGGACAAGACCGGCACGCTCACGGCGGGCAAGCCTGCGGTGACGGCAGTAAAGGCCTTTGGCGAAACCAGCGAGGATGAGCTGTTGCGCCTTGCCGCCAGCGTGGAACAGGCGAGCGAGCATCCGCTTGCTGCAGCCATTGTGGGGGCCGCGAAGGCGCGTGGGCTGGCGCTGGGCCGGGTGATGGGTTTCAACGCGCCTGCGGGCAAGGGCGCCCTGGGCATGGTGGAGCGCAAGCGGCTGGCCATCGGCAGCGCCAGTTTCCTCAAGGAGTTGAACATCAGCGCCGATGCGCTTGGTGCGGAGGCCGACCAGATGCGCGCGGGCGGTGCAACCGTGATCCATGTGGCGGTGAATGGCGCGGTGGCAGGCCTCATCGGAATTGCCGACACCATCAAGCCCAGCACGCCCAAGGCGCTGGCGGATTTGCGCGCCAAGGGCTTGCGGATCGTGATGGTGACGGGTGACAACGCCACCACGGCCCAGGCGATTGCGGCAAGGCTCGGCATCACCGAGGTGGTGGCCGGTGTGCTGCCGGAACAGAAATCTGCTGTTGTTGAGAAGTATAAGCGCGAAGGCCGCAACGTGGCCATGGTGGGAGACGGTGTCAATGACGCCCCCGCGCTGGCCGCTGCTGACGTGGGCATCGCCATGGGAACGGGAACAGACGTAGCGATGGAAAGTGCCGGCGTGGTTCTGCTGAAGGGGGATCTCGCTGGGCTTGCCTCGGCGCGGGCGCTTTCGGAGGCCACCATCCGCAACATCCGGCAAAACCTGTTGTTTGCATTCATCTACAACGCCGCCGGCGTACCGATTGCGGGTGGCATTCTCTACCCCAGCCTGGGCATTCTGCTGTCGCCGGTGATTGGTGCGGCGGCGATGGCGTTGTCTTCGGTCAGCGTGATTGGCAATGCGCTTCGCTTGCGCCGGGCGCGGCTTTGAGAACGCCGTGAAGCAAATCCGCCTTGCCGATGTGTGCCAGTTGGTGTGACATGCGTGCTGGCAGCATTTGGCAGGGAGGGCCGTGTGATGCATCCACGCCTTTGGTGGCTGGCGCTCTTGGTGTTTGCGCCGCCAGCCTGCGCGCAGCCGCCGGTGGAACTGGTGGGGCAGCCAGAACTGGCCTGTGCAGCGCCTGGCGCGGGCGAGAGTGGCTGTGCCACCCAGCGGACCGCGCCTTCCGGGCAAGACATCAACGCGCCGCCCAATGGCTTTGCCAAACTGGAAATCCTGCCCGCGCAGGGCGATGAGCGTGGCGAGGGCTTTTATGTTTTCGGCGTGGCGCCGTTGGCTGGTGCAGCGCCTTATCTGGCCTTTGCGCCAGCGGGCGGCCTTTCTGAAGCACGAAGCTGGGAATTCTTCACCGGGCGCGGGCTATCCGGCAGCGTCAACTGGGTGTCCTATGGGCGCTGGCAAAGCCATGGCGCTGATGGCGCGCCGTGGTCGCCGGGCAAGCGCGCCGCATTGTTTGCGGCGGATGAGCCAGCGGGCAGTTGCACCGGCTATGATGTGGATTGGAGCCTGGGTTTGCGCCGCTGGCTTGTGCTCTACAGTTGCGGTAGCGAGGTGCGGGTGCGCGTTGCAGGCGCGCCTTGGGGGCCGTGGTCGGACGCAACGGTGATCGCATCTGGTGCTGGCGGCACCGGTGCTGTCCTGATGGCCGAAGAAAGCCCGCCCCAGCCAGCCGCCAGCGCCTGGCGCCTGACCACGCTCTATTGGCAAGGGGTGGCGGGTGCTGATGGATCAAGGCCGGTTTTCCGCGCCACGCTCCGCCAAGAAGGTGGGGACTGAGATGCGGTTTTGTGCCTTGACACAAGGGCCGCTGGCGCACATTCCAAGGGCATGTCCCTCCCACCCCTGAAAATCCTTCTGGTGGCGCCGCGCGGGTTCTGCGCCGGCGTGGTGCGTGCCGTCGACATCGTCGAGCGGGCCCTCGAAATCTATGGCGCCCCTGTCTATGTGCGGCACGAGATCGTGCACAACAAGTTCGTGGTGGATGACTTGCGCGCCAAGGGTGCGATCTTCGTGGATGAGCTGGATGAAGTGCCGCCGGGGGAACATCCGGTGATTTTCTCGGCGCATGGCGTGCCGAAATCCGTTCCGGCCGAAGCGCAGCGGCGCGCCCTATTTCAAATCGACGCCACCTGCCCCCTGGTCACCAAGGTCCACATGGAAGCGCAACGGCACCATGAGCAGGGGCTTGAGATCATCCTGATCGGGCATAAGGGCCACCCCGAAGTGGTGGGCACCATGGGCCAGCTTCCGGCCAAGGCGATCACTCTGATCGAGACGGTGGCGGATGCCGAGCAGCTGACGCCGCGTGATCCCGCCAAGCTGGCTTTCGTCACACAGACCACGCTTTCTGTTGACGACACGAAGGATGTGATTGCGGTGCTGCAACGGCGTTTCCCCGACATCAAGGGGCCAACGCGCGAAGACATCTGCTATGCCACCACTAACCGGCAAGAGGCGGTGAAATCCATCGCCAGCCAGATTGAGGCGCTGATTGTCGTGGGGGCGCCAAACTCTTCCAACTCGAAACGCCTTGTTGAAGTGGGCATGAAGAATGGCTGCCCGCGCGGCTTCCTGGTGCAGCGGGCCAATGAGTTGTCGTGGTCGCAGCTCAAAGGCCTCACCTGTGTTGGCCTGTCGGCCGGGGCCTCGGCGCCGGAAATTCTGGTTAATGAAATCATAGAGGCCTTCCGCGGCCACTATGACGTGACGGTGGAGAAGGTTGTGCTTCGCGAGGAGAATGTGTCCTTCAAGCTGCCGCGCGAGCTGCGGCCGCAGGGCCAGCCTTCGGCATGAGCCAGAAGAAGGTTGTGATCCACACCGATGGTGCCTGTTCCGGCAACCCCGGCCCGGGCGGCTGGGGCGCCATTCTTGATTATAATGGCCAGCGCAAGGAGCTTTGCGGCGGCGAGGCGCAAACCACCAACAACCGCATGGAATTGATGGCGGCGATCGAAGCTTTGAACACGCTCACGCGGCCCTGCGTGGTGGAGATGCATGTCGATTCACAATATGTGAAGGATGGCATCAGCAAGTGGATTCATGGCTGGAAGCGCAATGGCTGGAAAACCGCTGACAAGAAGCCGGTGAAAAACGCCGAGTTGTGGCAGGCGCTGGATGGCGCGGTGGCGCGGCACAAGATTGAATGGCATTGGGTGAAGGGCCACGCGGGCCATGACGATAATGAGCGCGCCGATGAATTGGCGCGCCAAGGCATGGCGCCGTTCAAGAAAGGCGCTATCAGCTCGTAAGGGCGCAGGGCAGGTTTTTGGCGTCTGCCGCCTTGGCGGGCGGCGCATCAAAGCCGGGGGCGGCCTTGCCGTCGATGGTGACAGTGAAGGCATAGGTCTGGCCCTGATAGTCGCCCTGCACGGTCACCTGCTGGGCGTTGCTGGGCGCAGCCGTGCAAAGCGGCGCGGTTTCGGCAGCACTTGCCGCACCAGACACCAGACATGCAAACACACCGGCAAACTTGAACACAGCGCCACTCCCCGTCGCAGAACGCTAGGGGGATGGCAGCGCAGAGTCGAATCCTGCGGCTTGTGCACCGCGCCTTATCCACAAGAAGGTTAAGGCGCGCTGGTGTTACAGCTGGGTGAGGATGGTGTCGGCGCCCGAGACATTGACGCCGGACTGGCTTTCGACATTCAGGTGCGTCACCACGCCATTTTCCACGATCATGGAATAGCGCTTGGAGCGTGTGCCCATGCCGGGGCCAGAAAGATCGACATCAAGGCCGATGGCCTTGGCAAAGGCGCCGTTGCCATCCGAGAGCATGAGGATCTTGCCTTCGGCGCCGGAATGCTTGGCCCAGGCCTTCATCACGTGGTTGTCGTTCACGGCGGTGCAGGCCACCGTGTCCACGCCCTTGGCCTTGATCGCGTCAACATGTTCGACAAAGCCGGGCATGTGGTTCATCGAGCAGGTGGGTGTGAAGGCGCCGGGCACGGCGAAAAGCACCACTTTCTTGCCGGCAAAGACCTGATCGGTGGAAAGCTTGATCTGGCCATCGGCGTTGAAGCTGAGGAATTCGGCGGCGGGAAGCTTGTCGCCAATCTTGATGGTCATGTGCTGTTCTCCTGTTGCGGGCGAACTTATGGAACAGTCACCTGTTGTTCAAGGCCTTTGCCTTGCATGGCAGCCGTGATGCGGAGGTTAAGCCCCGAGAGTGGCGTATCGCCATCAATCTTCAATGTGGCCGTGTTGCCGGAAAATTCCGGCTTGCGGAAATAAAGCCCGTCCGGCCCTTCGATGAAGATGTCATCGACAGCGCGGTCCAGCGTCAGGGTGAGGGTCTTTTCGCTGATGCTTGCGGCTTTCACAAAGCTTGCCGGGCTGGGCAGGCGCATCTGCCATTGGTGGATCAGCGCGTCATCGGCGCCCGGCTGGTTGTTTGGCGAAAGATCGAGCGCGCCTTCAAACTTCGCGGGCTTGCAGATTTGCTGGCAGATTCCGAACAGCGCGGAAAGCTTTGCGGAAACCGGCTTGCCCGCATCCTGCGGCTTGATTGCGATGGGGAACAGCACCTCACCGTGATAGCCGATCGCCTCGCCGCTGCCGTCCTGGCTGCGGGTGGGCAGCGGATAGGCCACCTCAATGCTGGCGATATTGGCGCCTTCCAGCTTGATGTCCGGCGGAATGCCCGCCTCTCCCGGCACGCGCCAATAGGTTTTCCAGCCGGGGGCCAGCACTATGTGCAGTCCGCAGGTGTAAAGCTTTCCGTCAAAGGCGCCGGGGATCAGCCGGGCCTGCCATTCGCCTGCTGCCAAGGCGGGGCGGGCAAAGGGCAAGGCGGCAAGGCTGGCCAATAACAATCTGCGGTTCATGAAATCCTTTTACGCATGGGCGTGGCCACGTGCCAATCACCTTCCTGTCACCTTGATTTGGGATTATGCTGCGATCATGACCAAGCGCGGCTTTCTCAAAGGCAAGCTTCTGATCGCCATGCCGTCGATCCAGGGCGATGATTTCGCCAAGTCGGTGGTGTTCCTGTGTGAGCATAGCGAAGATGGCGCCATGGGCCTGGTGATCAACAAGCCTGCGCCGCGCATGGTGTTTGCCGACCTGGTGGAAAAACTGAAGCTGGATGACACCAGCGCCGAAATCATGCAGCTGCCGGTGATGTTCGGCGGGCCGGTGAAGCAGTTCCAGGGCTTCGTTCTGCACAGCACGGATTATGCGATGGAGGAATCGCTTGTTATTTCCAAGGATTTCGCGCTGACAGGAACTGTCGATATTCTCAAGGCCATCGCCGATGGCAAGGGGCCGAGCGCCAAGCTTCTGGCGCTGGGTTACGCCGGCTGGAGCCCGGGGCAATTGGAAAGCGAGATCATGCGCAATGGCTGGCTGCATTGCGATGCCGACGCCGAGCTGGTGTTTGGCGTGCCGCGGGCCAGCGTGCATGAGGCGGCGCTGGCGCGGCTTGGTGTTTCATCCGCCATGCTGTCAAGCGAGGCGGGCCGAGCCTGAGACAGCAAAAAGCCCTCGCGCATGGGGCCGCAGAGCGGCGAAGCGCGAGGGCCGATGGGTGTGGATCAGTCCTTGGCGCGTTCGACGTAGGAGCCGTCAGACGTGTCGACCACGATCCGGGTTCCGGCGGTCACATGCGGCGGCACCATGGTGCGCACGCCGTTCGACAGCATGGCCGGCTTGAAGGAGGAAGAGGCCGTCTGGTTCTTGATGGCCGGTTCCGTCTCGGTGATTTCAAGCGTGATGCGCTGGGGGATTTCGATGGAGATCGGCGCTTCGTTGAAAATGGCGATCTGGCATTCCATGCCTTCCTGCAGGTAAGGCGCGAAATCGCCCACCATGTCGGCAGGCAGATTGATCTGCTCGAAGGTGGTGGGGTTCATGAACACGTAGTTGTCGCCATCCTGATAGAGATAGGTGTGCATGATGGTTTCAACGAAGGCGCGCTCCATCGCGTCAGTTGTCTTGTAGCGGACAACGGTTTTGACGCCGTCCGAGATGCGGCGCATGTCGATGGTGGTGGTCGGCGTGCCCTTGCCGGGGTGCATGGATTCGGCCTTCAGCACCACATAGAGCTTGCCGTCTTCATGTTCGATCACGTTGCCCTTGCGCACGGCGGAGGCGATTACTTTAACCACGGTAAATGTCCTGATTTTTTGGGATTGAATTGGAAAGTTGGGGCGCTCATAGCAGGCCCCCATGACAAAGCCAACCCCTCCAGATTTGCCCTGGTTTCACCCTTCCCGGCACGAAGACAGGCGCGGCTTCCTTTTGGCGCGCAGCCGCATTGTGACGGCCACGCGGGGCTGGTTTGCGCAAGCCGGGTTTCTTGAGGTGGATGTTCCGGCCTTGCAGGTCTCGCCCGGCAATGAGGCGCATCTGCATGGCTTTGAAACACGGCTGATTGGGCCTGATGGCGTGGCGCGGCCGCGCTATCTGCACACCTCGCCGGAATTTGCCTGCAAGAAGCTTCTGGCGGCGGGGGAGGAGAAGATCTTCTTTCTTGGCCACGTGTTCCGCAACCGCGAGCAGACCGCCACCCACGCGCCGGAATTCACCATGCTGGAGTTCTACCGGGCGAGAGAGCCCTACCGGCAGATCATTGAAGACACGCTGGCGCTGGTGCGGCTGGCGGCTTCGGGGCCATTTTCATGGCGAGGACGGAGCTGTGACCCCTTCGCTGATGTGGAATGGCTGACCGTGGCGGAAGGGTTCCGGCGCCATGCAGGCGTTGACCTTCTTTCCACGCTTGAAGGCAACCGGCCCAACCGCGATGCGCTGGCGGCGCAAAGCCCGGTGGCCTTCCAGCCCGGTGAAAGCTGGAGCGACATCTTCAGCCGCATTCTGGTTGAAAAGGTTGAGCCGCAGCTGGGCAATGGCCGGCTGACGGTGTTCTATGAATATCCCTCATGCGAGGCGGCGCTGGCGCGGGGCTGCGCCCATGACGCGCGAGTGGCGGAACGCTTTGAGCTTTACGCAGCGGGAGTTGAACTGGCCAATGGCTTTGGCGAACTGACCGATGCCGCCGAGCAGCGCCGCCGCTTCGAGGAAGAAATGGGAATCAAGGCGCGGGTTTATGGCGAGCGCTACCCCATCGACGAGGAGTTGCTCCGTGCACTGACGATGATGCCGGAGGCTTCCGGCGTGGCGCTGGGCATGGACCGGTTGATCATGCTGGCCACGGGCGCCAGCCGCATAGAGCAAGTGCAATGGGGGCCGGTGACATGAAGGCAATGCGTGTGGTGATGCTGGGGGCCAGCGGTGCCGTGGGAAGCGCTGCCCTGGCCGAGCTTCTGGCGATGCCGGAGATCGCGCAGGTGACGGCGCTGGTGCGCCGCCCGCTTGATGGTGTTTCCTCGCCAAAGCTGGCGGTTGACAGCGTGGATGTCACCAAGCCTGCCAGCTATGCCGCGCTGCTGGCAGGGCATGACGTGGCGCTCTGCACATTCGGCGTGGGCCAGCCCACCAAGGTTTCCAAGGTGGAATTCACTGCCATTGACTACGATGCCGTGCTGGATTTTGCCAAGGCGTGCCGTGCGGCGGGTGTGCAACAGTTTACGTTGTTGGGATCGGTGGCGGCCGATCCGCGCTCGCGCTCGTTCTATCTCAGGAGCAAGGGCCAGTTGCGCGAGGCTATTGCCGGGCTGGGCTTTGCGCGGTTCAGCTGCTTCCAGCCCTCAGTGCTGATCACCCCGCGCAACCGCTATGGTTTGTCGCAAGCCGTGGTGCTGGCGCTGTGGCCGGGGCTTTCGCGGCTCATGCTGGGCCCGGCGCGCCGCTACCGTGGCATCCGCGTGGAGGACCTGGGCAAGGCGATGGCCCGCCACTTGGCCAAGCCGGGGGCCGGGAATGCGGTTCTTCACTGGGATGATTTTCAGGCGCTGCTCAGGCCTTAGCGGTGCCGGGCGGCGGCAGGAACAGCATGGAGCCCACCACCACGGCCGAACCCACCAGCGCCATGGCGGCCGAGGCAAAATAGGCCGATGCGCCATAGCTGGTCATCAGATAGCCGAAGGCCGTATAGGCGAGCATCACCACCACCTGCTGGATGACCACGAGGAAGCCTTGCGCCTCGGCGGCCATTTCATCGGCTGTCCAGCGCGTGATGAACTGCATGCAGCCGAGATAGCCCACGGCATAGGTGACCGCGTGCAACAGCTGCAGCGGGATCAACCATGGCATGCCCGGCGAGAGGGCAAAGCAGGCCAGGCGGAAGGCTGCGGTCAAACCGGCAATCAGGATCAGCTGGCGGGCGCGGAAATGGCGTTTCAGCCAAGGGGCGGCAAACATCATTGCGGCTTCGGCAATGGCGCCCAGCGCAATCAGGTTGCTGATCAGGCCGGCTGAAAGGCCCTGCTGTTTCCACATCAGCGACTGGAAGACGATCAGCGTCATGTTGGTGGACTGGATGGTGGCCCAGGCCAGAAGCGGCGCAAACAGCCAAGGCTTCATCATGTGCAGGATGTGGGTGGCCATCCCCTCGGCCTTGACCGAAGGGCCACCGGCATCCTTGAAGCGCGGCAGAATGAGGGAGATCAGCGCCCGCAGCAGCCCGAGGGCGATGAACAGCGGAATGAAGACATCGCCGCCTGCAAAAGTCACCAATTGGCCGGTGAGAAAGATGGCGAACACAAATCCGATGGTGCCCCAGGCGCGCAGGGAGCCAAAGCTTGAGCCGCGGCGGGAGGTGAGGCGCGAGGCGGCCGCGTCCATCACCGGGCCAATGGAGCCTTGTGCGATGGACACCAGCGCCCAGCCCGCCATGATGGGCCAGAAGCTGTGCGCGAAGAAAAGGCCAAGCGCGCAAATGGCCGCCAGCCAGGCGCCGGCGATGATGGTCTGGCGCCAATCGCTGGCGCGGTCGGCCACTTTGCCGACGAAGATGTTGATCAGCAGCAGCGCGAAAACCGGGGTGGAGTTGATGAAGCCAATCTGCTCTGGCGAGAGGCCCTTGCTGGCAAACCAAATGCCGGCATAGGCCGTGGCGGACCCTATGCTCAAAAAACTCGTGAAGTAATAGAGCGCGGAGCGCCTTTCCGGTGAGAACACCGGCTGGTCAATTGAGACTTGTGTCAAGGAGAAGGCTCGCGGTTATCGCTAAATCATAAGGCTTGGGGCCACGCGCCGCAACCTTGCTGTCTGCGGGCGTGGCATGCGCTGCTGACAGGCCCTGACACTGGCTTGGCTTAAGCGCGTGTCTCGCAACCCAATGGAGACGTACCATGCAACATTCCTTCCTGCTCTATGTTGAAGACCCGCTGAAGGCCGCCGCCTTTTACGAAAAACTGCTGCACGCCAAGCCGCTTGAGGCCTCGCCTGGCTTTGCCATGTTTGCGCTCACCGGCGGCACCATGCTGGGCCTGTGGAAGCGGGCCGATGTGGAACCCAAGGTGAGCGCCCCATCAGGCAGCAATGAAGTGGGCTTCCATGTCGACAGCAACGCGACGGTGGAGAAGTTCTTCGCCGAGGCCAAACAGGTTGGCGCTGCCGTGCTGCAGGCCCCCACGCAAATGGATTTCGGCTACACCTTCTGTGTGGCTGACCCGGATGGCCACCGGCTGCGCGTGTTCGCAACGGCCTGAGGCGTGAAGTGGGGCTGAACTGGCCCTATCGTGGTGCCAGATTGGTGGTATGGTATCGTCAAACCCAATCTGGAGCCTGCCCCATGAAAATGACCACCGAAGAAGCCTTTGTGAAAGTGCTGCAAATGCACGGCATCGCCGATGTGTTCGGCATCATCGGCTCGGCCTTCATGCCGATTTCCGACCTGTTCCCCAAGGCTGGCATCCGCTTCTGGGATTGCGCCCATGAAGGCTCGGGCGGCATGATGGCAGACGGCTACACCCGCGCCTCGGGCAAGATGTCGATGATGATCGCCCAGAACGGCCCCGGCATCACCAATTTCGTTACCGCCGTCAAAACCGCCTATTGGAACCACACGCCGCTGCTGCTGGTGACACCGCAGGCCGCCAACAAGACGATCGGGCAGGGCGGTTTCCAGGAAGTGGAGCAGATGGCCCTGTTCAAGGACATGGTGTGCTATCAGGAAGAAGTGCGTGACCCTTCGCGCGTGGCCGAGGTTCTCAACCGCGTGATCATGAACGCCAAGCGCCATTCGGCCCCGGCGCAGATCAACATGCCGCGCGATTACTACACCCAGGTGGTGGATATTGAGCTTCCGGCCATCGTTGATTTCGAGCGGCCCGCCGGTGGCGAAGAAGCCATTGCCGCCGCTGCCAAGCTGCTTTCCGAGGCCAAGTTCCCGGTGATGCTGAATGGCGCTGGCGTGGTGATCGGCGGGGCCATTCCGGCCTCGATGAAGCTTGCTGAAAAGCTCGATGCGCCCGTTTGCGTGGGCTATCAGCACAATGACGCCTTCCCCGGCAAGCACCCGCTGTTTGCGGGGCCCTTGGGCTACAATGGCTCGAAGGCCGGCATGGAACTGATCCAGAAGGCCGATGTGGTGCTGTGCCTTGGCACGCGCCTCAACCCGTTCTCGACCCTGCCGGGCTATGGCCTCGACTATTGGCCCAAGCAGGCCAAGATCATCCAGGTGGATATCAACCCGGCGCGCATCGGCCTCACCAAGCGGGTGGCGGTGGGCATTGTGGGCGATGCCAAGAAGGTGGCCACGGCGATCCTCGCCAAGCTTTCTCCCTCGGCTGGCGATGATGGCCGCAAGGCGCGCAAGGAACTGATCGCCGAAACCAAATCAAAATGGGCGCAGCAGCTTTCGTCGATGGATCATGAAAATGATGATCCGGGCACCACCTGGAATGAGCGCGCCCGCGCCGCCAAGCCCAACTGGATGAGCCCGCGCATGGCCTGGCGCGCCATTCAATCCGCCCTGCCGCGCGAGGCGATCATCTCGTCCGACATCGGCAACAACTGCGCAATCGGCAACGCCTATCCGACATTTGACGAGGGCCGCAAATATCTGGCGCCCGGCCTGTTCGGCCCTTGCGGCTATGGCCTGCCTTCGGTGGTGGGCGCCAAGATCGCCTGCCCGGATGTGCCGGTTGTCGGCTTCTCCGGCGATGGCGCGTTTGGCATCGCCGTCACCGAACTCACCGCGATTGGCCGCAAGGAGTGGCCGGCGGTGACGCAGATCGTGTTCCGCAACTATCAATGGGGTGCTGAAAAGCGCAATTCCACGCTGTGGTATGATGACAATTTCGTGGGCACCGAGCTGAACGAGCAGGTGTCCTATGCCGGCATCGCCAAGGCCTGCGGCTTGCAAGGCGTTGTGGCGCGCACCATGGATGAACTCACGGCCGCGCTGCACAAGGCAATCGACGACCAGATGAAGCATGGCAAGACCACGCTGATCGAGGCGATGATCAACCAGGAACTGGGCGAGCCTTTCCGCCGTGACGCCATGAAGAAGCCTGTGGAAGTGGCGGGCATTTCCGCCGCTGATATGCGCAAGCAGTGAACTGTTGAATTTCTGAAGCCGCCAGGCGTAACCTCCATGGCTTGCCATGGAGGTTTGCCATGTTGAGACTTGCCCTTGTGTTGTGCCTGCTTTCACCGGCAGTGGCGCTGGCTGATGCCATCGATGGCTCTTGGTGCAGCGAGAAGGGCGCGCATGTCAGCATTGAAGGCCCAAAGATTTCATTGGGCGGCAAGCCGGCGATTGACGGGCAATATGCCCGCCACGAATTCCTCTATCAGGTGCCGGCTGGCGAGGACCAGGCGGGCGATCTCATCTACATGCGCCTGCGCGGCGAGGAAGACATGACGTCCTACACCGTGAAAGACGGCAAGGGCGAGGACCCGGTGGCCTGGAAGCGCTGCGCCGAGACAAGTTGAGGCCGCGACACCCCAAGAAAAAGGCCGGGCTTTGCGGCCCGGCCCGAGGTTCTCTTGGTGCTGTATATATTATGCCGCTTCTTCGGCGCTGTCGTCGTCGCCCTTTTCAGCCGCACCGCGTTTGGCGTTGCGGGCAAGATATTCCTCAAGCTCACGGACGCACTGGTCTTCATCGACCTTGCGCACGGCAGCAAGCTCGCGCGCGAAGCGGGCAAGCGCCTGTTCGAACAGCTGGCGCTCGGAATAGCTCTGCTCAGGCTGGCGGTCCGAGCGGTAGAGATCGCGCACCACTTCGGCCACCGAGATGAGGTCGCCGGAATTGATCTTTGCATCATATTCCTGGGCGCGGCGGCTCCACATGGTGCGCTTGATGCGGGCGCGGCCGCGGATCACCTTCATGGCCTGCTCGATCACGGCGCGGTCTGCGAGGTGGCGCATGCCCTTTTGTTCGGCGCGGTCGGTCGGCACCTTGAGGCGCAGTTTTTCCTTTTCGAAATAGACCACGAACAGCTCAAGCTTCAGGCCGGCGATTTCCTGCACTTCGATGTCGGTGATCTTGCCGACGCCGTGGGCCGGGTAGACCACCAGCTCATTGACCTTGAAATTGACCTTCTTGGGGGCAGCGGCCGGGGCTGCCTTGGCCACCGGGGCCGGGGCGGGAGAAGCGGGCTTTGCCGGGGCAGCGGCCGGCTTGTGGGCGGCAACCGGCTTGGCGGGCTTGTGGACAGCCGCAGGCTTGTGGGCCGCTGCCACGGGCTTGTGGGCGGCTGGCTTGGCCGCAGGCTTGGCGGCAGCCTTCACCGGCTTCTTGGCTGGCTTGGCCACGGTTTTGACCTTGAGCTTCACCTTCTTGACCGTCTTGGCCGCTTTTTTTGCACTGGAATTTGCCATCTGAACTCACCGCCTGTTGTGTCTGACCCCCGGTTCAAACCCGGGCGTTAAAAAATCCGAGCCATGTGAGACCCGGATTTGTCAGAATTGGTTGCACTGTCACATATGGGCAACCCTAGCACAATTTTAAGGAATTTTAAAGGCGCAGTCGTCCGTACACGGCGGATTTTTGGGCCGCGCACACAAACATGGTTAACCGCCGGAAAGGATTGGGCGGCAAAACCTGCGGAAAACCAGGCCTTCCCGTTAGCCAAGCCCAACGGAAATGCCGGTTTTAGTCACCCTGGCCGGGCTTGGGCGAGAAATAGGCCTCAAACTTGCCGGTCTTGCCATCAAAATCCTTGGCATCGGCGGGGGCATCGCGCTTCACCGTGATGTTCGGCCACTTGGAGGCATATTCGGTGTTCACCTGCAGCCACTTTTCCAGCCCGGGCTCGGTATCCGGCTTGATGGCATCGGCAGGGCATTCCGGCTCGCACACGCCGCAGTCAATGCATTCATCCGGGTGGATGACCAGCATGTTTTCACCCTCATAGAAACAATCCACGGGGCAAACTTCCACGCAATCCATGTATTTGCACTTGATGCAGTTGTCGGTGACGATGTAGGTCATGGCGGTCCAGCTGTTCTTTATGTCGAACGATTGATAGCAAGTCTCGCGGGCTTATGCACGGACTTCTTTGCTTTCGGAAGGGGCGTTTTGCTGCGGCATGAGGTCTTCGTAGAGCAGCCTTGCTTCCGGCGCACTGCCGCGCCGCTCGGCCGCCCCCAGCACCTTCACAACCCGCACCTGGCCGTGCAGCGCCATGGTGAGCACGTCGCCTTCCTTGATCGCATGGCCGGGCTTTTCAACGCGGGTGCGGTTTAGGCGGATATGGCCTTCGGCAATCAAGGCGGTGGCCAAGGCGCGGTGCTTCACAAAACGTGCATAGACCAGCCATTTGTCCAGCCGCTGCGCCAGGGTCAGTTGCCTTTCAATTGCGCCTTCAGGGCCGCCAGCTTGGCGAAAGGCGAATCCGGGTCCACCGGCTTTTCCGGCCGGGGAGGGCGGGCGGGGCGCTCGGGCCGCTGGTCCTTGGCCGGGCCATCCTTGCCCTGATGTGGTTTGCCGCGCTTTTCAAACTTGCGGTGCTGGGGCCGCCCATCGGGCTGGCCAGCTTCACGCTGGCCCTTGCCATGCTGCGGGCGGGCAGGCCGTTCCGGCTTGTGGCGGAAGGGGCCAGTATCCTTGGGCCACCAGACCTTGATCTCCACCATTTCAGGCGCGGCAGCAGGCTCAGCGGCAACTGGAGCTTCCGCGGCAGGGGCAACCTCCGCTGTGGCCGGTTCAGCCACAGGGGCCGCTTCGGGTGCGGCGGCCGCATCCGGTGCTTCTGCCACTGTTGCAGCTTCGACCGGGGCTGTTGTTTCAGCGGCCACAGGTGCTGGCGTTGCCACGGCCGGCGTCGGCTTGGGCACCATGCGCGTCTGGGCGCGGAAGCCCAGGCTCTTGAGGATTTCTTCGAACTCCTCGCCGGAGCAGCCGACGAGAGACATCATGTCCGGCACGATGGTGAAGCCACCGCCTTCGACAGACCCAGCCGGGCGCTGTTCGGTGTCGATGCGCGGCTTCCAGAACACCCGGTCGCGGATCAGGTCAGACAGGCGCTCCAGCATGTCCACGCGCACGGCGCGGGTGTTGCACACACGGTAGCCGCAGATGTGGTAGAAACCCTCGGGCAGGCCAAGATCGGCATGTGTTGAGGTGAGGCCATTGGCGGGCGGCAAGGGAATGTCTGCCTCGCCCTTGTGGTGTTGAAGCCACCACAGAAGCACGCGCAAATCTGTGGCGGCCGGCTTCAGCAGGGCGGGCAGGAAAATGTGGAAGGCCCCAAAGCGCGCGCCGTGGCTGCGCAGCTTGGCGCGGTCATCCTGGCTGAGGGCTTTCACCTCTTCAGCCACTTGTTCGCGCGGCAGAACGCCAAAAGACTCCGCCAGCCGGAAGGCCATGCCGCGGGCCGTGCCCTCGAAGCCTTCGGCCTCTTCCAGCTTGAGCAAGGGTTCCAGCAAGGTGGCGATGTGGCGCTGGACAAATTTCTGCAGGCGTTCACGCACGTCTTCGCGCGCCTGGCCTTGCAGCACATCCTGGGCCAGCACTTCAACGCGCGGGCGGTAGGCATGATCGCCAGCCACCACGCGGCCCACGGCCTGGCCTGTCCACAGGATCTCTCCGGTGCGGGAAAGCTTCAACTCGGTGTCGGCCGTCATGGTGAGGGCCTGGGCCCTGGCCAGCAATTCAGCAGTCACCGCGGTTTGTGCGGCGGCTTTCAGGGCCTGCAGTTCAGTGGCGGCAGCGGCGGCATCGGGAATGAAGCTTAATCCCTGGATACGGCCGACGAATTCGCCCTCGACATGGACCTCGCCGCCCGCCTCTACATTCGTCATCAAGCCTTCCTTCTTTGCCAAACGCTGCATCAATACACTGGTTCTGCGATCAATGAAACGCTGAGTCAACCGCTCATGCAAGACGTCGGAAAGACGGTCCTCGATCTCCTTGGCGCGGGATTGCCAATAGGCCGGCGCTTCCAGCCAGTCGGCACGGTTGGCAATGAAGCTCCAGGAGCGGACATGCGAAATGCGGGTGGCCAGCGCGTCTATGCCGCCCTCAAGATTTTCAGTGTGGGCCAGTTGCCGCGCAAACCAGTCTTCCGAGACGAAGCCATCTCCGGAATGCAAATCCCTGATGACGCGCGAGACGAGATGAGCATGTTCGGCGGGCGAAATGTTGCGGTAGTCGGGAATCTGGCAGACCTCCCAGGCGCGGCGTACCTGGGCTGGCGTCTTGATCAGGCTGGGCAGGCTTTCATCGCGGCAGACGGATTCCAGCGCCAAAATGTCCGAGGCCGGCTGGGCGCGGGTGAGGCCTTCCTGTTTGGGCAAATGGCCAAGGCTTTTGCGCAGGCCGTCCAGAGAACGGAAATCCAGTTCCGGGTTGCGCCACTGCAGCACGCGCACATTATCGAAATTGTGGTTCTCGAGGCGGTCGATGATTTCCTGGTCAAAGGGTTCGGCATCGGCGGAAACGCCAAAGCTGCCGTCATTCATGTAGCGCCCGGCGCGGCCGGCAATTTGCGCAAGCTCGCCCGGGTTCAATTCGCGGAACTGGAAGCCGTCAAACTTGCGGGTGGCGGCGAAGGCGACATGATCGACATCCATGTTGAGGCCCATGCCGATGGCGTCGGTGGCCACGAGGTAATCAACATCGCCGGATTGGTAGAGCGCCACCTGGGCGTTGCGGGTGCGGGGCGAAAGTGCCCCCATCACCACGGCAGCGCCGCCGCGCTGGCGGCGGATGTGTTCGGCCACGGCATAGACCATCTCGGCCGTGAAGGCGACGATGGCGGTGCGCCGCGGCAGGCGCGAAAGCTTCTTCTGCCCGGCATAGACCAGATTTGACAGGCGTGGCCGCGAAGTGAAATGGGCGCCGGGCAAGAGGCGCTCAAGGATGGGCTTCATTGAGGCAGCGCCGAGGAGAAGCGTTTCCTCAAGCCCGCGGCGGTGCAGCACCCTGTCGGTGAAGATGTGGCCGCGCTCAAAATCGGCGCAAAGCTGCACTTCATCAATGGCAAGGAACGGCACCTCGATATCGGGTGGCATCGCCTCCACAGTGCAGACCCAGTAATTGGGATGGGGCGGGATGATCTTTTCCTCGCCCGTCACCAGCGCCACCTGATGATCGCCGGTGCGCAGGCGCACCCTGTCATAGATCTCGCGGGCCAGGAGGCGCAGCGGCAGGCCGATCATGCCCTTGCCATGGGCCAGCATGCGTTCAACGGCGAGATGGGTTTTTCCGGTGTTCGTGGGCCCCAGGATGGCAGTGACGGGGCGGGCGGCGGGCATAGCGGGAATGAAAGTCCGAGTGGTGGCAGGCCATGTAGGTAAGCATGGGCTTGGAAAAGTCCAAACCCTCAATTTGGCTGTGCCAAAACAGGGCAGGGCGGCAAGCAATGGATTCAAGCGCGAACGAAACACGCCCGAATCGCTGTTGCTGTGGGATTCAGGCTTTGTTCCAAGGGAAAGGCCGCAGGTGCTGTGGATAAGTTTTGCGTGGCGGACTGGCATGCAGGGCAAAATGGGGGCTGGCCGTTAACTTCCGGCGCCAGGCGGTTAACGCATCCGTTCACCCTCCCTCCGCCGCGCCTTGCCGGAATTAACGAAGCGTTCCAGGCGAGAACGGAACTGGCCCGAATCGCTGATTGAACGGTTTTCGTGCTTTGTTCACGCCATGGGTTGTGGGTGGCGGGAGGGGGCAGCACAAGGCAGGGCGCGGAAAATGGTTTGCCCTTGCCGCGCCGGGGCCCGGCGTTAACCAATCGTGCCAAAGCGGGAAAGGGCCGGGTTTTGCCATTGCGGCTTGTGGCTTCATCCATGGCTTGACAATGGCCGCGCCTGCCCCTAACGAACGCCCAATCTTTGGGGCCGGAAGCCATTTCCGGCTCTCTTTACTTATGGAGTATTTCATGTCGCGCCGCTGTGAATTGACTGGCAAGGGCTGGCTCAAGGGCAACCAGGTTTCCCACGCCAACAACAAAACCCGCACCCGCTTCATGCCGAACCTGTGCGAAGTGAGCCTGATGAGCGATGCCATGGGCCTTTCCTACAACCTGCGCATTTCGGCCATCGCCCTCAAGAGCGTTGAGCATGCCGGCGGCCTCGATGCCTTCCTGCTCAAGGCCAAGAACGAGAAGCTCTCGGATAAGGCGCTGAAGCTGAAGCGCTCCATCGCCAAGAAGGTGGAAGCCCAGAAGGCGGCCTAAGCTCCTTCATGATGATTTGAAAAGGGCCGCTGCGAAGCGGCCTTTTTTGTTATGGTGCGGCCAATGAGCAAGAACCCCGGCAATCATGGCAACAACGCGCCGCGCGACGGCAGCCCGCGCGTGCACCAATCGGCCGAATTGCGGGAAACCACGCTGGGGGCCTTCACAGACATTGGCCCGCGCGTGGTGCTGGCTGAATGCAGCGTGGGTGACTACAGCTATGTCGAACGGCAGGCGGAAGCCATTTACGCCGAGATCGGCAAGTTCTGCGCCATTGCCGCCAATGTGCGGCTCAACGCGCTGCGCCACCCGATCGAGCGGGTTTCGCAGCACAAGATCACCTACAGGCCCAATGAGTATTTCCTGTTTGCCAAGGTGGACAAGGCGTTCCGCGAAAGCCGGCGCAAGGCCAAGGTGGTGATCGGCCATGATGTGTGGATCGGCCATGGCGCAGTGGTGATGCCGGGGGTGGTGATCGGGCACGGCGCGGTGGTGGCGGCGGGGGCAGTGGTCACCAGGGATGTGGCCGCCTATGACATTGTGGCCGGTGTTCCGGCGCGCCATTTGCGCTGGCGCTTCAAGAAGAAGATCCGCCAAGGCCTGCTGGCGCTGGCCTGGTGGGATTGGCCGCACGAAACGCTGGCCAAAGCGGTGGAAGACATGAAGGCTCTGACGCCGGCAGCCTTCCTCTTGCGCTGGGCGAACGGCACGTCTGCCAAAAACTCATAAGTCTGGGACTTGTTTGCAGTGCGGGAACGCATATGTAACGCCTGTCGTTACATAATCTATACGAGGTTCTCCCATGACTTTGCTTTCCCACCTGAACTGGCGCTATGCGACCAAGAAGTATGACCCGGCCAAGAAGGTGCCGCAGCCTGTGCTGGACGACATTCTTGAAGCCGTCAGCCTGGCGCCCAGTTCAAACGGCTATCAGCCCTATGACGTTCTGGTTGTCACCAATCCCGCCATTCGCGAGAAGTTGCGGGCCGCTGCCTTCAACCAGCCGCAAGTCACCGATGCCTCGCATCTCGTGGTGTTTGCGGCCTGGGACAGCATCACCGAAGACAATCTGGGCAAGGTGTTTGACCGCATGGCTGAAGTGCGTGGCTCCAGCGAAAGCCTCGCTGAGCGGCGCAAGAGCGCGCTGGCCGGCTTTGCCGGAAAGACAGCCGAACAGAATTTCCAGTTCGCCGCCCAGCAGGCCTTCATCGGCCTCGGCTTTGGGCTTGCCGCCGCCGCTGAACTGAAGGTGGATGCGACACCCATGGGCGGGTTTGACGCCAAGGCCTTTGACGACATTCTCGGCCTGAAAGAGCTTGGCCTGCGCAGCGTGGTGATCATGACGCTGGGATACCGCGATGCCAGCGGCGATTGGCTGGTGGGCCTCAAGAAGGTGCGCCGCCCGAAGGCGGACATGTTCATTGAAGTGAAGTGACGGCGCGCTGGCGGTGGAACAGATGCGTGGGCTTGCCCTTGTATTCTGTTTCGGCCGCCAGCTTGTAACCCAGCTTGCGCGCCAGCTTGAGTGAAGGCGCGTTGGCCGGGTCTATGATGCAGGCCGTTGTGGGGGCGGCAATTTCCCCATCAAACCAGGCAAGCGCGGCAGTGGTGGCTTCAAGGCCCAGGCCCTGGCCGTGGCAGCTGCCACGCAGGGCCCAGCCCAGTTCCGGCTCCGGCATCGGGGCAGTCATTTCCCGGTGGAGAAACATGAAGCCGCATTGGCCGATCAGCCTGCCGCCAGACTTTTCCGTGATGGCCCATGAGCCATAGCCCAGCATCGGCCAGTGGCCCACCAGACGCATGATGCGGCCCCAATGATCTTCCTGCGGCAATGGCTGGCCGGTGATGAAGCGATAGACCGCTGGTTCGTTCCAGAAATCGCAGAAGGCGGGAAGATCGCCAGCCTCAAAGCCCCTCAGGCGCAGGCGCGCCGTTTTAATGACGGGTGCGGCGGCGCGGGGCGGCTTGCTGCTCATGCTCTTCAAAAAGTTCGGCGAGCTTTTCAGTCATGGCGCCGCCCAGTTCTTCTGCATCAATGATGGTCACGGCGCGCTTGTAATAGCGCGTCACGTCATGGCCGATGCCGATGGCGATCAGCTCAACGGGCGAGCGGCCCTCAATGTCATTGATCACCTGGCGCAGGTGCTTTTCCAGATAGTTGCCACTGTTGACGCTGAGCGTTGAATCATCCACAGGCGCGCCATCGGAGATCACCATGAGGATACGGCGCTGTTCCTGCCGGCCCAGCAGGCGATTATGCGCCCAGATCAGCGCTTCGCCGTCGATGTTTTCCTTGAGCAGGCCTTCGCGCATCATCAGGCCGAGGTTCTTGCGGGCGCGGCGCCACGGTTCATCGGCAGATTTGTAGATGATGTGGCGCAAGTCATTGAGGCGGCCGGGGTTGGCGGGCTTTCCCGCCGCCAGCCAGGCCTCGCGCGATTGGCCGCCCTTCCAGGCCTTGGTGGTGAAGCCGAGGATCTCAACCTTCACGCCACAGCGCTCCAGCGTTCTGGCCAGAATGTCGGCGCAGGTGGCGGCCACGGTGATCGGCCGCCCACGCATCGAGCCGGAGTTGTCGAGCAGCAGTGTCACCACCGTGTCGCGGAACTTGGTGTCCTGCTCCTGCTTGAATGAAAGGGCGTGGAGCGGATCAATCACCACGCGGGTGAGGCGGGCGGCGTCCAGCACGCCTTCTTCCAGATCGAAATCCCAGCCACGGTTCTGCTGGGCCATCAGGCGGCGCTGCAGGCGGTTGGCAAGCCTGGCCACAACACCCTGCAGGTTGGCCAGCTGCTTGTCGAGATAAGCGCGCAGGCGCGTCAGCTCCTCGGCGTCACACAAGTCTTCGGCGCCAATCACCTCGTCGAACTGATGGGCGTGAACGCGGTAGAAATCCTCGTTGCTGAGCGACGAGAAGGGCAGCTGCGGGCGCCATGGCTCTTCGCCATCGTCCTGCTCTTCGCCCTCCATGTCTTCAGGCAGTTCATCGGAATCAGTCTGCTGGGCCTCGGTGTCGGTGGCGTCAGTTTCGCCATCAGCACTTTCCATCTGCTCGGCGGCGGATTGCTCACTTTCCTGCTCTTCGCCTTCGGGCGTTTGTGAGCTTTCGCCGGGCTCATCCTCGGATTCCTGCTCTTCGTTTTCCTCGGCCTGATCCGGGTCTTCGCCCAGTTCATCCGCCATGTCGAGCGAGGCGATGAGATCGCGCGTCAGCCTGGCATAGGCCTGCTGGTCATGCAGGGCCGATTCCAGCGTTTCCCATTTGCCGGCGGCCTTTTCCTCCACCCAGTCGCGCCACAGATCGACATAGACCTTGGCGGCGGCGGGAGGGGCAGCGCCTGTCAGCTTCTCGCGCAGGATCAGGCCCACCGCTTCTTCCAACGGCGTGTCCTTGCGGTTGGAAGACGGGCGGTTGAAGGTGCTGCGGGTGTATTTGTCATCCAGCATGGCCGAGAGATTGGCCGCCACACCCGGCATGGCGCGCGCGCCGATGGCTTCGATGCGGGCCTGTTCCACTGATTCATAAACGGCGCGGGCGTTCTTGCCCTCCGGCAGATAGCGGCCATGAACCGCATCCGAATGGTTGGCCTTTTTCAGGGTGAAGCTGTCGGCGAGGCCGCGGGTGATGGCCACCTCGCGCTCGCTGGCCGCGCCAGAGACTTGCGGCAGCCTGATCTTGTGGCCCACCAGCTGTGGCTGGTCGTTGCCGAAGGTGACCGTCAACTCCGGGTCCAGCGCCATGGACTTCATGGCGGTGCCCAGCACTTCCTTGAAGCGGTCAGCGCGGTCTTCCTTGGCGGCCATGGTCAGCGCATGTCCTTAGGGCAGAGCTGGGCACTCTCGCGGGGCATGGGTCAGCCGATCTGAATCCGCGCGGCGGATTCGGGCAGGTCTTCGCCAAAGCAGCGCTGATAGAACTCGGCCACGATGGAACGCTCCAGCTCATCACACTTGTTGAGGAAGGTGAGGCGGAAGGCAAAGCCAATGTCGCCGCCGAAGATATCGGCGTTTTGCGCCCAGGTTATCACGGTGCGCGGGCTCATGACGGTGGAGAGATCGCCCTGCATGAAGGCGTTGCGCGTGAGGTCAGCCACCCGCACCATGTTGGCGATGATCTTGCGGCCCTTGTCATTGTCGTAGGACTTGTTCTTGGCCAGGACAATGCCCGCCTCCTGGGCATGGGGCAGATAGTTCAGCGCGGTGACGATGGACCAGCGGTCCATCTGTGCCTGGTTGATCTGCTGCGTGCCGTGATAGAGGCCAGTGGTGTCGCCGAGGCCCACGGTGTTGGCGGTGGCGAACAGGCGGAAGGCCTGATGCGGGCGGATGACGCGTGACTGGTCCAGCAGCGTGAGCTTGCCGGAGGATTCCAGGATGCGCTGGATCACGAACATCACATCGGGGCGGCCGGCATCGTATTCGTCGAACACCAGGGCAACATTGTGCTGGTAGGCCCAGGGCAGGATGCCTTCCTTGAATTCGGTGACCTGCTTGCCTTCCTTGAGGACGATGGCGTCCTTGCCGATCAGGTCGATACGGCTGATGTGGCTGTCGAGGTTGATGCGGATGCAGGGCCAATTGAGGCGGGCCGCCACTTGCTCAATGTGGGTGGATTTGCCGGTGCCGTGATAGCCCGTCACCATCACGCGGCGGTTGAAGGCAAAGCCCGCCAGGATGGCCAGCGTGGTTTCCTTGTTGAACAGATAGTCCTCGTCCACGTCCGGCACATGCTCGCTGCGCTCGGAGAAGGCCGCCACCTCCATGTTGGATTCAAAACCAAAAACCTGGGAGACCGAGACCTTGGTGTCGGGAAGGCCGGTGAGGGTGGAGGACTGAGACATGATTTAACTTTTCACTGAACGGTTCGGGGGGTTCTAGAGGTTTGGATGGCCTTGGGCAAGCTCAGCAGAAGCCAGTCGAGCGCAGGGTGTCATAGGCCTTGATGACGGCCTTGAGGGTGTCTTCGTTGGCGCGGCTGCCCTGGTTGGCGTCCGGGTGCAGGCGCTTGACCAGCAGCTTGTATTTGGATTTCACCTCTTCGGGCTTGGCATCCTCAGGCAGGCCGAGCACGCCCAGCGCCTCAACCTCATTGCGGCGCAGGGCCTTGCCATGCTTGGCGTTGGTGGTGATCTTGGCCTTGAGCAGGATGTTCAGCGGGTCTTCGATGTATTTGGCCTGGCGGCGCTGGGCGCCCACATAGGCAGCGCCGCTCTGGCCCAGCTTCCAGGTGGGGCGGTGGCCGGTTTGGGCTTCCTTGCGGAAGGAGGCCTGGGCCGTGTCATCCATGCCTTCGAAATAGTTGTAGCCCTTGTTGTATTCCTGAACATGGGCTGTGCAGTAATTCCAATATTGGCCGTCATTGCCGCGGCCCTTGGGGGCGCGGTGGCGGGCAGGCTTGTCACAGCCCGGCCATTCACACGGTTTCACGGCCGCCTCGGCCTTCTCCTTGGCAGAAGGTTCCTTCTTGATGCGGATCTTGTCGAAGATTTTTGAATCGAGTTTCATGAGGGGCGGGATTATGCTGTTTCGGACGGTTTAATTCAACAAAAACGATTTCAAAGATGCAAAAACAAATGGGGCCAATTGCGGCAATCCTCGAGTCCAAGCTGCGGGCGGCGTTTTCGCCAACGGCGCTGGAGGTGATTGATGAATCACACCGCCATGCGGGCCATGCCGGGGCGCACCCGCAGGGGGAAAGCCACTTCCGCCTGCGCATTTCGGCACCGGCCTTTCAGGGCCAAAGCCGGGTGCAGCAGCACAGGATGATCAATGCCGCGCTGGCCCATGAGCTGAAGACACGGGTGCATGCGCTGGCGATTGAGGTGATTTAGCCTTCCTGGGCAGGTGCTGCGCCTGGTGCATCCAGCCTTGCCACCTTCAGCACGGTGATCTGCTGTTTGCGCTTTTTCAGCACCTCGAAGCGGAAGCCGTGGAAGTTGAACACCTGGCCGGCATCCGGGATCATGCGCGCCTCATGGATGACGAGGCCCGCCAGCGTGGTAGCTTCCTCATCCGGCAGGCTCCACTCCAGGGCGCGGTTCAGGTCGCGCAGGGCGACGCTGCCGTCGATCATGAAGCTGCCGTCCTTTTGCTTGCGCACGCCATTGGAGACGGCGTCGAACTCATCCTTGATGTCGCCGACGATCTCTTCGATGATGTCTTCCAGCGTGATCAGGCCCTGCACCTCGCCATATTCATCCACCACGATGGCGAAGTGCGACTTGCGGCGCAGGAAGGCGTTGAGCTGGTCTTCCAGCGGGCGCGTGTCGGGCACGAACCACGGATCAGTCAGGATGTTTTCCAGCTTGATCTTGCTGGCGTCGCCATCATGCTCCTGCAAGGCCTTGAACAGGTTCTTGGCATGCAGCACGCCGATGATGTTGTCGGGGCTGTCGCGCCATACGGGCAGGCGTGTCTTGCCGCTTTTCAAAACCTCATTCACCAGTTCAACGGTGGGTTCGCCGGCGTCGAAGGTGATCATCTTGGTGCGGTGGATCATCACGTCATGCACCTCAAGGTCTTTGAGGTCGAGGATGCCGCCCAGCATGTCGCGGTCCTTCTTCACCATTTCGCCTTCCTTGTGGTGAAGGTCGATGGCACCGCGCAGCTCCTCATGGGCGGAAAGGATGCTCTGCACGTTTTCGACATCGGCGCCGAACAGCCTCAGGGTGATCTTGACGATGTATTCCACCATCATGACGATGGGGCCCAGCACCGCCACCACCAGCCGCACCAGGGGGGCCACCAGCGTGGCGAAGCGGTCCGGATATGCGATGGCGTAAGTCTTGGGCATCACTTCGGCAAAGATCAGGATCAACACCGTCATCACTGCGGAGGCAATGAAGGCACCCGTGTCGCCAAAGGCCTTGACCAGCGCCACGGTGGCCACGGCGGAGGCGGTGATGTTGGCGAGGCTGTTGCCCAACAGCAGCGCGCCGATCAGGCGTTCCGGCGTTTCGGTCAGCTTCAGCACGATGCCGGCGCGCTTGGAGCCGCGCCGCTCCATTTCAGTGAGCCTCGCCCGCGAGGCAGCCGTGAGGCCGGTTTCGGAGCCTGAAAAGAATGCCGAGATCAAGATCAGCAGGACGACAACGCCCAAGGACATCCAGACATCTTCTGTCATGGCTTGGCGAGGCCCTGTTTGGCGGCGTCTTCCTTGAGGAAGGCCAGCACCTTCGCCTCATCAACGCCCTTGGCGATGAAGCTCTCGCCAATGTCCTTGGCGAGGATGAAGGTGAGCTTGCCGCTCTCGGCTTTCTTGTCCTGATACATCAGTTGCAGCAGTTTTTCGGGTGGAGGCAGCGTGGCCTTGATCTCACTCATATGGGTAGGCAGCCCGGCGCGGCGCAAGTGGGCGGCCACCTTGCGGTTCAGGCCCTGGGGGCAGTGGCCCAGGCTTTCAGAGAAACCAAAGGCCTGCACCATGCCAATGGCCACCGCCTCGCCATGCAGCAAGGTGCTGGAATAACCAGTGGCGGCCTCCAGCGCGTGGCCGAAGGTGTGGCCAAGGTTGAGCAGGGCGCGCACGCCAGTTTCGGTTTCGTCTTCGGCGACGATGCGGGCCTTCATTTCGCAGCTGGTCTTTACGGCATGGGCCGTGGCCGCCCGATCGCCCGCCATGATGGACTCGACATTCTGGTCCAGCCACTTGAAGAAGGCGGCGTTGCCCAGCAGGCCATATTTGGCGATCTCGGCATAGCCGGCGGCGCGCTGGCGCTGCGGCAGGGTCTTGAGCACATCGAGATCAGCCAGAACCGCGACGGGCTGGTGGAAGGCGCCAATCAGGTTCTTGCCATGCTTTGAGTTGATGCCCGTCTTGCCGCCCACCGAACTATCCACCTGGGCCAGCAGGGAGGTGGGGATCTGGATGAAATTCACGCCACGGCGCAAAATGGCCGCGGCAAAGCCGGTGAGATCGCCGATGACACCGCCGCCCAGGGCAATGACAATATCCTTGCGCTCCACGCCGGCGGCCAAAAGCTGGTCACACAAACCTGCAAGCTGGGTGAAACTCTTGGTGCCTTCACCTGCGGGCAGGGTGATGGCGGGGCAGTTTATGCCGGCCGCCTGCAGCGCCTTTTGCAATGCTGGCAACTGGGCCGAAGCCACGTTTTCGTCGGTGACGATCACCGCGAAAGGGCGCTTGAGGAAGGGGCTGACCCTGGCTGGCGCTTCGGCCAGCAGGCCGGGGCCGATCGCAATGTCATAGCTGCGGCCCGCCAGATCAACGTGCACGGTTTCACTCTTCATCTGCCGCGCCCCCAAGGCCTGGCCAGGCGCCTATTGCCCGGATCACATCATTCACCATTTGCCCGTGCTGCACATCGCGGCTTTCAACCGTGACGTCGGCAAGACCATAGACGGGGTAACGCAAATCCATCAGCCGCTTGAGCACGGCGGCGGGGTCGTCCTCCTTCAGCAGTGGCCTGTCATTGCGTTTGGCCACGCGCTTCAAGAGCAGGTCGAGATCAGCCTTGAGCCAGACGGAAATGCCATGATCGCGGATGCGGTCGCGCGTTTCGCTGTTCATGTAGGCGCCGCCGCCAGTCGCCAGAACCTGGTTGCCGTTTTCCAGCAGGCGGGCAATCACCCGGCGCTCGCCCTCGCGGAAATAGTCTTCGCCATGGTCAGCGAAGATTTCGGGGATGGTTTTGCCCGCCGCCAGGGTGATCTCGTGGTCGGCATCAACGAAGGGGATGCCCAGCTTCTCGGCCAGCCTGCGGCCCACGCTGGTTTTTCCGGCCCCCATCAGGCCAACCAGCACGATGGCACGGTTGCCCAGCGCGCGCGTGATTTTCGAAATGTCTTTGTTTATTGAACGTCTTGCCATGTGGGCCACGCTTCTACAGCATGCGCCGCGCAATTGAAACCTTGGGAATGTGACGGCGCTGGCAATGGGCACTTTCCAGCCGGGGCAGGATTGCGCTAAAGGGGCGCCATGCCAGATACGCTGAAGTTCCTGTTTGTGATTGGGGTTGTGGCCGGCCTGATTTATGGCGGGGCGCTGGCGCTGGCGTCTTTCCCGCCGGAGCAGACAGAAATCTCGAAGCCCTTGCCGCATGAAAAGCTCCGCCAGCATTGAGGCGGACAGGCGCCTGCGCGACCGGTTTCTGGAAATGATGAGTGCTGAGCGCGGGGCGGCGGCCAATTCAATCGCCGCCTATCGCCGCGATCTTGAGGCGTGGCTGGAATTTCTCACATTGCGCGGGGTTACGGCAGTGGCCGCGTCCACCGATGACGTGCGCGCCTTCCAGGCCGAGGCGGAACGTCTGGGACTGGCGCGGTCCACGGCAGCGCGGCGGCTTTCGGCGCTGAAACAGTTTCACGGTTTCCTGCATGGCGAGGGCAAAGCCAGGGAAAACCCCGCGGCAATCGTGGAAGGCCCGCGCGCCGCGCCGAGACTGCCGAAAATCCTGAGTGAGCGCGACATGGCGGCGCTGATCGCCAAGGCACGCGAGAAAGCCGAGACGGCAGAGGGCGCGCAGCGCTTCAAGGCCATGCGGCTTTACTGCCTGCTCAGCGTGCTGGCCGCCACGGGGCTTCGCGTGTCAGAACTGACCGGGCTCTCCTACCGCGCGGTGATGAGCGGGGATGAGTTCCTGCTGGTCAAGGGCAAGGGCGGGCGGGAGCGGCTGGTGCCGCTGTCGCGGGCGGCGCGCGATGTGGTGAAGACTTATGTGGCAGTGCTGCGGGAACAGGTTGAGGGCGAGCCAAAATACCTTTTCCCATCGCATGGCGCGCAGGGCGTTCTCACGCGGCAGCATTTTGCGCTGGAATTGAAGGCGCTGGCGCGGGCGGCGGGCCTTGATGCTGACAAAGTGTCTCCCCATGTGCTCAGGCATGTGTTTGCCTCGGAGCTGCTGGCCAAGGGCGCGGATTTGCGCGCCGTGCAGCAGATGCTGGGTCACGCCGATATTTCGACCACCCAGATTTATACCCATGTGCAAGCCGAGCGCCTGCAAGAAGCCGTGGCACGCCACCACCCGCTCGCCCGCAAGGGCAAAGGCAAGGCGGGTTGACTTTGCCGCTGGCAAAAGCCAGTAACATGGGAAGAGTTCCGCTTTGAGGCCCCATGATCCAATTTCTTGATTTTGAAGCTCCGGTTGCCGACCTTGAAGGCAAGATCGCCGAACTGAAGGCCATGGCCCAGGGGGATGCCAAGGTCTCGATCGCTGATGAGGTGAAGGCGCTGGAGAAGAAGGCCAACAAGCTTCTGGCCGACATCTATCAAAATCTCACGCCCTGGAACAAGGCGCAGGTGGCGCGCCACCCGCAGCGTCCGCATGCGCTGGACTACATTTCCGCGCTGATCACCGACTATGTGCCGCTGGCGGGAGACCGCAAGTTCGCCGAAGATGAAGCCGTGGTGGGCGGGCTTGGCCGTTTCAATGGCGTGCCCGTGGTGGTGATTGGCCAGGAAAAGGGCTCGGACACCGAAAGCCGCCTCAAGCACAATTTCGGCATGGCCAAGCCGGAGGGGTACCGCAAGGCCGTGCGCCTGATGGAAATGGCCGACAAGTTCGGCCTGCCGGTGATTTCATTTGTTGATACTTCCGGGGCGTTCCCCGGCATCGAGGCCGAAGAGCGCGGGCAGGCGGAAGCCATCGCCCGTTCCACCGATTGCTGCCTTTCGCTGGGCGTGCCGCTGATTGCGGTGGTGATCGGGGAAGGCGGTTCGGGCGGCGCCATCGCCATTGCCACCGCCAACACGGTTCTGATGCTGGAACACGCCATTTACAGCGTGATTTCGCCCGAAGGAGCGGCTTCCATCCTGTGGCGTGACCCGGCGCGCAACAAGGATGCGGCCACTGCGCTGAAAATCACTGCGCAGGATTTGAAGAAGTTCGGCATCATTGATGAAATCATCGCCGAGCCTTTGGGCGGGGCGCAGCGCCTGCCGGTGGATGCCATCCGCGCCACGCGCGAGGCATTGTCGCGTGTGCTGGCGAGCTATAATGGCCTCGGCGCGGAAGTGTTGCGCACACAGCGGCGCGAGAAGTTCCTCGGGCTTGGGCGCAACCTCTAGGCCGGTTCGCCTATTTGCCGGACGCGATGTGGCTGCTCAGGTTGCTGAACTGGGTTGAAACGGTGCCTGTCAGGTAATTGAAGATGGGCAAGAGCGCGAGGCCCAGGGTGCAGGCCATGATGCAATATTCAATGGCGTTTGAACCGGCATCGTCCGCACAAAAGACAATGAAACTGGATTTCGAAAAAAGCCTGCCCATGACTCTCCCTCAATGCGGCGAAGCTACTTTTGCAGCGGTTGAGCGCGCCTTAACGAAGTGCAATCGAGTTTAGGAATGCCTGCAATCAGCGGGAAAGGCTGCAATCAGGGTTAGCGGCCCGTTAAGCGCTAAAGCAAATCCTGCAGGTGCGGGATCAATGGCAAGTCTGCCGGTGGCATGGGATAGTTGCGCAAATCCTGCGGATGCACCCATTTGATTTCCTGGCCTTCAAGGCCTTGGGCCATGCCTTTCCAGCGGCGGCAGACATAGAGCGGCATCAACAGGTGGAACTCATCATAGCGGTGGCTGGCGAAAGTCAGCGGCGCCAGGCAGGATTGCTCGACATTGAGGCCCAGCTCTTCACGCAGTTCACGGATCAGCGCGGCCTCGGGCGTTTCGCCTTCCTCGACCTTGCCACCGGGAAACTCCCAAAGGCCAGCCAGATTCTTGCCAGCCGGGCGCTTTGACAGCAGCACGCGGCCATCGGGATCGATCAAGGCGACGGCGGAGACGAGAAGGCGCTTCATGGCGCTAGCTGCGGTAGGATCCGTTGATGTCGATGTAGCGGTGGGTGAGGTCGCAGGTCCAGACCGTGGCCTTGCCCTTGCCGACGCCGATGTCGGCCTCGATCTTGATGTCGCGGCCCTTCATGTGGGGCATGATGTCGGCTTCCTTGTAGTTCTGGTCCTTCATGCCCTTGGCGGCCACGAGGATGCCGCCAATCCTGATCTTCAGCTTGTCACGGATGGCCTTTTCGCCGGACTTGCCCACCGCCATGACGATGCGGCCCCAGTTGGCGTCTTCACCGGCAATGGCCGTCTTGACCAGCGGCGAGTTGGCGATGGTCATGCCAATCTTGTGGGCGGCCTTGTCGCTCTCGGCGCCGGTGATCTTGATTTCGATGAGCTTTTCGGCACCCTCGCCATCCTTGGCCACTTGCAGGGCGAGGTCGAGGCACACGGCATCGAGAGCCTTGGCAAAGGCCTTGGTTTCGGCCGGTGATTTGACAGCCGCACCCTGGCCCGTGGCGAACAGCAGCACGGTGTCGGAAGTCGAAGTGTCGCCATCCACGGTGATGCAGTTGAAGGAGGGGTTCACCGCCGCGGTGAGCAGCTTTTGCAGCGGCTTGGCGGCGATCTTGGCATCAGTGAAGATGAACACCAGCATGGTGGCCATGTCCGGCGCGATCATGCCCGAGCCCTTGGCAATGCCATTGATGGTGACAGTCTTGCCGCCCAGCTTCACCTTGGCGGTGGCCACCTTGGCGAAGGTGTCGGTGGTCATGATCGCCTGGGCGGCCATGGACCAGGCATCAGCGGTTGCGGACTGGTGCAAGCCCGGCAGGGCATTGACGATGGGGGCGGGGTTCAGCGGCTCGCCGATCACGCCGGTGGAGGCCTGGAACACTTCAGCCTGGGTGCAGCCCACTTCGGCCGCCACGGCCTTGGCCACGGCTTTGACGGTGGCCACGCCTGCCTTGCCGGTGAAGGCGTTGGCATTGCCAGCATTGACGATGAGGGCGCGGGCCTTGCCTTGCTTGAGGCTGGCCGCGCACCAATCAACGGGTGCTGAGGGGGATTTGGAGCGGGTGAGGCAGCCGGCAACGGTGGTTCCGGCGCTGAGCAGCGCAAGGAGCACATCGGTGCGGTTCTTGTAGCGGATGCCCGTGGCCGCCGGGGCCAGGGTGACGCCTGCGATTTCCGGCAAGGCCGGAACGTTCACAGGGGCCAAAGGTGAAACCACATGTGCCATCGCCGGCCCCTTATGATTGCTGCTGGTTACTGTTGCTGCTGGCCGTTGTCCGGCAGGGAGAGATCGCCCTTGCCGTTGCTATCGGTTGCCGACCCATCGCCAAGGCCCTGGACAGCATCGGCCGCGCCCTTCTGCTGCTGCTTGTCTTGCAGCGCCTTCTGCTGGGCCTGGGCCTCTTCCTGGGCCTTCTTCAGGTCCGGATCGAGGATTTCCACCTTGGCCGTGCCCTGCAGCGAGGCCAGCTTGGCCTGCACCTTGTCACGCACCAGCACGTTCTTGATGGCGCCCTTCACCTGGTCATAAGGCTGGGCTGAGCCCATCTTGCGGTCATCAAGGCGGATGACGTGCCAGCCGTAATCGGTTTTCACCGGAGGGGAAACTTCGCCCACCTTGAGGGCAAAGGCAGCCTTGGAGAATTCGGGCACCATTTCCGGGGCGGTGAAGTAACCGAGGTCGCCACCATAATCCTTCGAGCCGTCGAGGCTGTATTGCTTGGCCAGATCCTCGAACTTGGCGCCGCCTTTCAGCTTGGCCTCGATGTCGTTGGCTTCTTTTTCCGTGGCCACGAGGATGTGGCGGGCGCGGATGCGCTCGGTCTGCTGGACCTTGGCGGCCTCCTTGTCATAGGCGGCCTTGATTTCGGCTTCCGTCACCGACGGGGCGATCTTCTCGGCGAGGTAGGAGTCACGCAGCGCCTTGGCCTGATAGGCGGCAAGGCGGCGCTTGTAATCGTCGGTTTCAGCAACACCTTCCTTGGCGGCCAGCTGGGCCAGCAGGTGGCGCTCCACCAGGAACTCCACCACGAAGGGGAAGCGCAGCTTGGCGGGCATGTTGGGCAATTGGCCGATCACGTCATCAAACGCCATGCGGACTTCGGAGGTCTTGATCTCGTAGCCGTTGACAGTTGCCACGGTCTTGTCATCGCCGGCCAAGGTGTCGGTGGTGGCGGTTTGGGCCAGGGCGGGCGTGGCCAGAAGCGACAGGCCGAAGACACCGGCAAGAAGGGCTGATTTCAAAGAAAAGTGAGCGTGCGTCATGGAATCCATCAATTAATGCCCCGTGGGCTTGAGCGTATATTGAGGCATTGGCCTTGAAACAAGGCAAGAATATGCCTTTTCAGCATTATGTTGCCGCGCTGCAACAGGTTGAAAGCGGTCCTGGCGGCGCTTATCTCCAGTTGGCGGATTTGAGGGTTTCCCCAACCCTTGTCTCTGGGCTATAGCGGGCCAAATCGTTTTAACCACCCGGGGTTTACCCCTTTCAGGATTGCGAATCACATGTTCGGATTGCGCGGAATTGCCGCAAAAGTGCTTGGCACGACCAACAGCCGCAAGTTGGCTGGTTTTGAGAAAAAAGTGCCTGCCATCAACGCGCTGGAGCCCAAATATGCGGCGCTGAGCGATTCCGAGCTGAAAGACCTCACCCCCCAGTTCAAGGCCGAGCTTGCGGCGGGCAAGAGCATCGAGGAGCTTTTGGTGCCGGCCTTTGCGGCGGTGCGCGAGGCGGCCAAACGCGCCCTGGGCCTGCGCCACTTTGACGTGCAGATGCTGGGCGGCATGGTTCTCAACTCCGGCATGATCTCTGAAATGAAGACCGGCGAAGGCAAGACGCTGGTGGCCACGCTGGCAGTTTACCTTAATGCGCTGGAAGGCAAGGGCGTGCATGTCGTCACCGTGAACGACTATCTCGCCAAGCGCGACGCGGCGTGGATGGGCAAGGTCTATGCCGCGCTGGGCATGACGACCGGCGTGATCGTCCATGGGCTGGACGACAACCAGCGCCGCGCGGCTTACGCCTGCGACATCACCTATGGCACCAACAACGAGCTGGGCTTCGACTATCTGCGCGACAACATGAAGTATCATCTCGAGGAGATGGTGCAGCGCGAGCATCACTATGCCATCGTTGACGAAGTGGACTCGATCCTGATCGACGAGGCGCGTACGCCGCTGATCATCTCGGGCCCGGTGGACGACAAGTCCGACCTCTACAACTCTCTCGACCGCTTCATCCCGCAACTTGTTGCCGAGGATTATGAGCTCGATGAAAAGCAGCGCCAGGTGACGCTGACGGAAGCGGGCAACGAACATCTTGAGCAATTGCTCACTGCCGCCGGCATCCTCAAGGGTGGCACGCTCTATGACGCGGCCAACGTCACTGTCGTGCACCACATTCAGAACGCGCTGCGCGCCCACAAGCTGTTCACGCGCGACAAGGACTACATCGTCAAGGACGGCGAGGTGGTGATCATCGACGAATTCACCGGCCGCATGATGCCCGGGCGGCGCTATTCCGAAGGCCTGCACCAGGCCATCGAAGCCAAGGAGCATGTGCAGGTTCAGCCGGAAAATGTGACGATGGCCTCGATCACCTTCCAGAACTATTTCCGCATGTACAAGAAGCTTGCGGGCATGACCGGCACGGCGCTGACCGAGGTGGATGAGTTCATGGACATCTACGGCCTCGATGTGATCGAAGTGCCGACCAATGTCGCCGTGGCCCGCAAGGACGAAAACGACGAGGTTTACCGCACCGAGCGCGAGAAGTTCGACGCCATCATCACCACCATCAAGGACGCGCAGGCAAGGAAGCAGCCGGTTCTGGTGGGCACGGTTTCGATTGAAAAGTCCGAGGCGCTTTCGCGCGCCCTGACGGCGGCGAACATCGCCCACAATGTGCTGAACGCGCGCTACCACGAACAGGAAGCGCAGATTATCGCACAGGCCGGTGCGCCGGGCGCTGTCACCATCGCCACCAACATGGCGGGCCGCGGCACCGACATCAAGCTGGGCGGCAATCTCGACATGCGCGTGGAGCAGGAGCTTTCGGCCATTGCCGAGGGGCCGGAGCGGGAACGCGCCATCCAGAAGATCAAGGACGAGATCGAATCCTACAAGCGCATCGTGCTGGATGCGGGCGGGCTTTTCGTGATTGGCACTGAGCGGCATGAAAGCCGCCGCATCGACAACCAGCTGCGTGGCCGCTCGGGCCGGCAGGGCGATCCTGGCCGCTCGCGCTTCTATCTTTCGCTGCAGGACGACCTGATGCGCATCTTCGGCACCGACCGGCTGGACGGCATGCTGCAAAAGCTGGGCCTGAAGGACGGCGAGGCCATCGTTTCCACCTGGATCAACAAGGCGCTGGAAACGGCGCAGAAGAAGGTTGAGGCGCGCAACTTCGACATCCGCAAGAACCTGCTGAAATTCGACAACGTGATGAATGACCAGCGCAAGGTGATCTTTGACCAGCGCATCGGCATCATGAAGGGCGAGGAGATCGCCGAAACCGTCGATGACATGCGCCATGACGTGATCAACGAACTGGTGAGCAAGCACATCCCCGAAAACGCCTATGCGGAGCAGTGGGACGCTGCTGGCCTGCGCGAGCGTTTGCGCGAAGCCATCGCGGTTGATTTCCCGGTGGAGGACTGGGCCAAGGAAGAAGGCATTGCCGATGAGCAGATCCGCACGCGGGTGAGTGAGGCGGCCGACCATTTCTACAATTCCAAGCGCGAGGAATGGCGCAATGCCGTTCCGGGCCAGGACATTGCCCAGCAGATCGAGAAATCGGTTCTCCTGCAAACGCTGGACCGGCTGTGGCGCGAGCACATCATCAGCAACGACTATCTGCGCCAGGTGATTCACCTGCGGGGCTATGGCCAGCGCGACCCGCTCAATGAATACAAGACCGAAGGCTTCAACATGTTCCAGGCCATGGTGAGCCAGCTCAAGGAAGCTGTCACCAGCCAGCTGATGCGCGTGCAAATCCAGATGCAGCCGCAGGATGCCGATCTTCCGGCGCAGACGCCGCTGCCGCCGATGGAATTGCACCACATCGACGCCACCACCGGCCAGGACGAAACGGCCGACAGCGCGCCGACCATCAGCGCCTCGCTGAGCTTTGGCGACACCGCCAAGCCTGCCGCCGCGCGCGACCCCAAGGACCCTTCAACCTGGGGCAAGGTGGCGCGCAACGATGATTGCCCCTGCGGCTCCGGCAAGAAATACAAGCATTGCCACGGGGCGTTTGTGTAGTCAGGCGCCTCCGCAGTTTTCTGGTCTTCCTGGCCTGGCGATGCTCGGAGTAGCTAAGGCCACCATGGGTTTTGCCGTGCGCCAGGAGAGAAGCCGAAATCTTGCGGTGACTTTGGTTGAGTTCCAAACTCACCTGCATTTCTGGTTGAAAGCCTGCAGCGCCGTTGCATTGCAATGAAATCAACGCGCACATTTCTTGGCCTGGCACGAAACAAGACGTCGGCAAAATCCGCGCTGGCGCCGCCTCGGTAAAAATACTCATCAAACAATTTGTGCCCAAGGGTAAGCGAACAACGCGTGTGTGGCGCAACCCTGCTTGCCGGCACGCTCATGGCTTTGCGCAATCCGGATGATTGTTCTCGGCGAAGGTTGAAGGGTGCGTTGTTGGCGTGCGTCCCGTTCGGGATGCCAATGGTCTCAACTGCCTTTTGATTGGCAGATGGTGTGGGTGTCGAATTCACGCAGCTGAACCGCATTGAAGAGATTCGGCCTTGGCCCGCGCAAGCCGTGCAAATTTTGCGGGCAATGGACGCCCTCATCGCGAGGCCTTTGCGCCGGCGTGAAATGCTGCAACCAGCAGATTTCAGGATATTCAAAAAATACAATCTATAGCTTTTATTTCGTGTTTATAAGCGTATAAACTGTTTAAAATGAGTGGTTTTTGCGCAACATATGCACATCAAAAAGAAGAAATGAAAATATTCGTGCTGCGCTGTGAATGAAGCTCCGTTAAACGCGATGAGGCCACGGGCTGTCAGTGGGCATGCGGCTTGGTGGTGAACTGAAGAATTAAATAAAGGGACTGAACGATGAAAAAATTTGTGATGGTTGGGGCAGCTGTCGGGGCTTTGGTGCTGGGCGCTCAGGTGGCTCAGGCGGCTGATGCCGCTGCACCGCATGGCTGGACCGGCTTCTATTCCGGCATGCAGCTTGGCTATGCCAGCGCTGGCGGCCAGATCAACGACTACAACGGCTACTACCAGTACGACAACGGTTCTGTCGGCTGGCTCAATTCCTCCTCGGGCAACAACATGCTGCTCGGCGGCAAGGTTGGCTATGATTTCGATACCGGCAGCAATGTTGTCCTGGGTCTTTCTGCCGATGTGCAGGCGCTCCTCGGCGAAGACGCCAAGTGCTCGTCGCTGAGCAATTGCGACACTGGCGCAAACGGCCAGCCGCACCTGTCATTCGGCGTGAAGGGCTTGGCTGCGCTTGATGCACGCGCCGGCTTTGTGATGGGCCAGGATAGCCTGGTTTACGTCGAAGGCGG
>JAGWTZ010000081.1 GCA_028868695.1 Alphaproteobacteria bacterium
TGTTGATGCCGGTGCCGATCGCCGTGCCGCCCAGGTTGATCTCGCGCAGCAGGTTGGCCACCTCGGTGAGGCGGTCAATGTCCTCGCCAATGGTCACGCCAAAGGCGCGGAACTCATCACCTAGCCGCATCGGCACGGCGTCCATCAACTGCGTGCGCCCCACCTTGATGATGGCATGGAATTCAACGCCCTTGGCCGTGAGGGCCGCCTTCAAGCCGCGCAACTGCTCAACCAGCGGCGGGCACATCCGCACCATGGTGAGGCGCACAGCCGATGGATAGGCATCATTGGTGGATTGCGACAGGTTCACATGGTCATTGGGGTGGATGACGCTATAGCGCCCCGCCGGTTGCTGCAACTCGCGCAGGGCCAGATTGGCAACAACCTCATTGGCATTCATGTTGGTGGAAGTGCCAGCCCCGCCTTGCACCATGTCCACGATGAAAGCCTGGTCCGCCTCACCGGCAATCACCCGGTCACAGGCTCTCACAATAGCCTGGCCCACACGCGGCTCCAGCGCGCCAAGCTCCATGTTCGCCAGTGCTGCCGCCTTTTTCACCATGCCCAGGGTTTGGATAAGCTCCGGGTAGTGGCGCAGATAGGTGCCCGTGATGGGGAAATTCGCCGCCGCCCGCGCCGTGTGCACGCCATAAAGCGCCTCGGCGGGAAGTTCCCATTCACCCAGTGAATCCGCTTCCCGCCGTGTGCCAGCCATGGTGTTTTCTCCCTATTCAGCCGCCTGCAGATAATCTTCCATCGGCGGGCAGGCGCAGACCAGGTTGCGGTCTCCGTAAACATTGTCCACCCGCTTGACCGGCGGCCAGAACTTGAAGCCATGGTCGCCCATCGGGAAGAAAGCTTGCTCCTTGGAATAGCCATGCTTCCACTCGCCCATCAATTCCTTCGCCGTGTGCGGCGCGTTCTTGAGCGGGTTGTCCTGCTTGTCGGCGCGGCCCGCCTCAACATCGGCAATCTCCTTGCGGATGGCGATCATGGCGTCGCAGAAGCGGTCCAGCTCACGCTTGGATTCGCTCTCGGTGGGCTCCACCATCAGCGTATCAACCACCGGGAAGGACATGGTGGGCGCGTGGAAGCCATAATCCCCCAACCGCTTGGCCACATCTTCCACCGTGATGCCGGATTTCTCCTTCACCCAGCGCAGGTCCAGAATGCATTCATGCGCCACCGTGCCGTTGGGGCCGGTGTAAAGAATGGGGAAGGCGTCCTTCAAACGATGCGCAATATAGTTGGCATTGAGCACCGCCATCTTGGTGGCCTCCGTCAACCCCGGCCCGCCCATCATGGCGATATACATCCATGAGATGGGAAGGATGGAAGCAGAACCATAGGGTGCCGCAGAAACCGCACCCCGCTTGCCCGAAGGCAGCTTCACCACATCATGCCCCGGCAAATGCGGGGCAAGATGGGCGCGCACGCCAATCGGCCCCATGCCCGGGCCGCCACCGCCATGCGGAATGCAGAAGGTCTTGTGCAGGTTCATGTGGCAGACATCAGCGCCCAATTCGGCAGGCCGCATCAGGCCCACTTGGGCGTTGAGGTTGGCGCCATCGAGATAGACCTGCCCGCCATGCTCATGGATGATGCGGCAGATGTCGATGATGCTGTCCTCATAAACACCATGCGTGGAGGGATAGGTGATCATCAGTGCCGCGAGGTTGGCGGAATGTTGCTTCGCCTTGGCCTCAAGGTCAGCCACATCCACATTGCCCTTGGCATCGCAAGCCACCACCACGATCTTCATGCCGCACATGGCAGCCGAGGCCGGGTTGGTGCCATGCGCCGAGATGGGAATGAGGCACACATCGCGCCCCTTTCCACCCGTTGCGTCATGATAGCGGCGGATGGCCAAGAGCCCGGCATATTCACCCTGGCTGCCGGCATTGGGCTGCAGCGAAACGGCATCAAAACCGGTGATCTCGCACAGCATCTTCTCGAGGCTGGCAAACATTTCGGCATAGCCCTTGGCCTGTGCGGTGGGCGCAAAGGGATGAAGCGCGCCAAATTCCGGCCAGGTGACGGGGATCATCTCCGCCGCCGCATTCAGCTTCATGGTGCAGGAGCCGAGCGGAATCATCGCCTGGTCCAGCGCCAGGTCCTTGCCCTGAAGCAAACGCATGTAGCGCATCATCTCGGTCTCGGTGCGATAGCGGTGGAACACCGGATGAGTGAGGAACTTGGAATGGCGCTGCAGGTTCAGCGGAATGCCGCCTGCCTGCCCGCCCGCCTTGGCGCCGAAGGCCGCCAGCAGCCTGGCCACCACCTCGTCCGTCGTGGTCTCATCCAGCGCAATGCCCACATGGTCCTTGTCCACGCTGCGCAGGTTGATGCCGGCTTTCGCGGCAGCCGCCAAAACACCCTTGGCACCGCCTTTGACACGCACTGTTAAAGTGTCAAAAAATGATTCAGAAACAAGGGCATGCCCCGCGCTCTTGAGTGCGCCCGCAACGGCCTTGGCCTTTGCGTGAACCTCTTCAGCCAGTGCTTTAAGCCCTTCAGGCCCGTGCCAGCAGGCATAGAAACCCGCCATGACTGCCAGCAGAACCTGCGCCGTGCAGATGTTGCTGGTGGCCTTGTCGCGGCGGATGTGCTGCTCACGCGTTTGCAGCGCCATGCGCAACGCTCGCCCACCAGCCGCGTCCACCGAAACGCCGATCAGGCGGCCCGGCATCACGCGCTTCAACTCATCCTTCACGGCGAAGAAAGCGGCATGCGGCCCGCCATAGCCCATGGGCACGCCAAAGCGCTGCGAATTGCCCAAGGCAATGTCGGCACCCAATTCACCCGGTGTCTTGAGCAGTGTCAGCGCCAGCAGGTCTGTGGCCAGCACGGCCAATGCGCCTGCCTCATGCAGGCGGCCAATCACCGCGGAATAATCATGCACAGCACCCGACGAGCCGGGGTAGGACAGCAGCGCGCCAAACACCTTGCCGGCATCCAGCGCCGAAACCGCGCCCACTTTCACTTCAATGCCAAAGCCCGCCGCGCGGGTTTGCAGCACGCCAATCGTCTGGGGATGCGTGTCCTCATCCACGAAGAACACATTGGCCTGTGATTTCGCCGCGCGCTTGCACATGGCCATGGCCTCGGCAGCGGCTGTCGCCTCATCCAGCAGCGAGGCATTGGCGATATCCATGCCCGTCAGGTCCATCACCATCTGCTGATAGTTGAGCAGCGCCTCAAGCCGGCCTTGTGAAACCTCGGCCTGATAAGGCGTATAGGCCGTGTACCAGCCCGGGTTCTCCAGCACATTGCGCAGGATCACCGGCGGCGTGTGCGTGCCGGAATAGCTCATGCCAATGAGCGAGGTTGCGATCTTGTTTTTGCCGATCATGGCCTTGAGCTTGGCCAGCGCTTCGTGTTCCGAAAGCGCAGGCTCCATGTCCAGCGCGCGCTTGGAGCGCAGCTTGGTGGGCACGGCCTTGTCGATGAAGTTATCCAGCGAAGAGGCGCCTAGCGCCTTGAGCATGGCAGAGGTTTCGCCCGCATCGGGCCCGATGTGGCGTGAGGTGAATGGTGCCGTCATGATGCTTATCCCACAAACTTGTCGTAAGCGGCCTTGTCCATCAGCTCGGACAATTCAGCCTCATTCGAGAGCTTCACTTTCATGAACCAGCCTTCGCTTTCCGGCGCGCGGTTCACCAGGGAGGGATCACCCGCCAGATCGCCATTCACTTCGACAACCTCGCCGGATACCGGCACATAAACGTCTGAAGCGGCCTTGACGCTTTCGACAACGGCCACGCTCTCATGCGCCTTCACCACCCGGCCCACCTTGGGCAGGTCCACGAACACCACATCGCCCAACTGGCCCTGTGCGTGATTGCTGATGCCGATGGTGGCGATGCCGCCGGCAACAGTCACCCACTCATGATCCTTTGAAAACTTCATGGCAATTTCCTCTCTTATCTTTTGAAACGGTTGGGAACGAAGGGCAGATTGACGACTTGGGCGGGCATGGCCTGCCCGCGCACGATGAGCTGGATAGGCGTGCCGGCGCTGGCATAGGCGGTTTCCACATAGCCCATGGCGATGGGCCCGTTCACCGTCGGGCCAAAGCCGCCCGAGGTGATCACGCCGATCTTGCGGCCGCTTTCATCCTGGATTTCCGTGCCGTCGCGTGCTGGCGCCCGGCCATCCGGCTTGATGCCCACGCGCTTGCGCGATACACCGCCCAGCAATTCGCGCTGCACGCGGTGCGCCCCGACGAAGCCGCCGTCAGCGCGGCGGCGCTTGGCGATGGACCATTGCAGCTGCGCCTCGATGGGCGACGTGGTGCGGTCAATGTCATGGCCATAAAGGCAAAGGCCTGCCTCAAGCCGCAGTGAATCACGCGCGCCAAGGCCGATAGGCTTCACCGTGGCATCTTCCAAGAGCCTGTTCCACAGCCTGGCCGCATTGCCGCCTTCCACGGAAATTTCAAAGCCGTCTTCGCCAGTATAGCCCGAGCGCGAGACATGCGCCTCGACACCGGCCAGATCAAACCGGCCTGAATTCATGAAGGGCAGGGCCTTCACGGCGGGGTTCAGCTTTGCCAAGGCCTCTTCCGCCTTTGGTCCCTGCAGCGCCATCAGCGCCAGGCTGTCATAGCGCCTGAACACCAGCCCCGGAGGCAGGTTTTCTTCGATATGGGCGAAATCAAAACCCTTGCGCGAGGCGTTGACCACCACATAGAGCGAGCCTTCGAGGCCCTTCCAGTTGGAGTGCGTGATCATCAGGTCATCGCTGATGCCGCCCTGGATGTTCAGAAGCTGCGAATAGCGCTGCTGCCCTGGCTTCAGGCTCAAAATATCAGCAGGCACAAGCGCCTCCATGGCCTTGGCCACGGTTTCAAAATCCGGCCCGATGATCGAGCATTGGCCCATGTGCGAGACTTCAAACAGCCCGGCGCTCTCGCGCGTCCATTTGTGCTCGGCCATGATGCCGGTGGGGTATTGCACAGGCATGTCATAGCCCGCAAAAGGCACCATCTTGGCGCCAAGGGCCACATGCGTTTCATAAAGGGGGGTGCGCCTCAGCGCGGTTTCGTCCATCTCTTCTCTCCTGACAATTGGGCAAACGCAGCCTCAAGCCACGTTGCCCCCTCTGTCAGGAACCTGAGAGTTTTCGCCTCTGGGTCACTCCGACACCCTTCAGCTTTCTCCTTCGGTGAGCGGCGCCTTGGGCGCCCCTGCTCTCCAGAGTCTGGTCCACTTCGCGGTCCTTTTGCCTGAGAGTTTCCGGGGCGGTTGCTCCTTCGGCGCCGGATTTTCACCGGCCTCTCCCGCATCAGTGGTGACGCATAACACAGGGAATGATAGAAGCTCTTGCAATCAAGTCAAGCTGTGGTTGACATGGCACTTCTCAACACTTTGGCCGGCCTGTTCCAGGGCTTCTCGCCCCGCCGTGAGATCCGGCGCATCCACTCGCAATTGGGAGACCGCCGCATCACCTTCTTCCTGCGGCGCGACAGGCGCTTTGAATTCACCGTGGAAAAGTTCGACGCCACCGCCCAGCCGGAAAAGGACCTCTCGGTGCGGCAATGGCGCGAGACTTACCAGTCGGAACCCTTTGACAGCCTGATCGAAGCCAAGGAAAGTGCCGCATCATCCTTCACATGGGTGCCTTTGAACTAGGAGCGCAAGAATGTTTTACGGGGAGCCGGAAGGCACAGGTTATGAAATTCTCGACCCACGCTTCGGCGCCTGCCTCATCGGCCATGCGCGGGTGGAGCGGCTGTGGACGGGCGCCCGCTGGCTGGAAGGCCCGGCCTGGTTTCCGGCCAGCCGCTCGCTGATCTTTTCCGACATCCCCAACAACCGGATGATGCGCTTTGACGAGGCGGGCGGCACGGTTTCCGTATTCCGCCAGCCTTCCAACAATTCCAACGGCAACACCCGCGACACGCAGGGCCGGCTGGTCTCCTGCGAGCATCTGGCCCGCCGCGTCACCCGCACCGAGCATGATGGCGCCATCACCATTCTGGCCGAAAGGCACAATGGCAAGCGCTTCAACTCACCCAATGATGTGGTGGTGAAGAATGATGGCTCCATCTGGTTCACGGACCCCAGCTACGGCATTCTCTTCGACTATGAAGGCGGCAAGGCCGAAAGCGAGATCGGCGCCTGCCATGTCTACCGCGTGGACGGCAACAGCGGTGAAATCACCATCGTGGCCAATGATTTTGAGAAGCCCAATGGACTTGCCTTCTCGCCCGATGAAAGCCTGCTCTACATTGCCGACACCGGCGTCAGCCACAAGGAAAACGGCCCAAGGCACATCCGCCGCTTCAAGGTGAATGGGGCGAAAATCAGCGGCGGCGAAGTCTTCGCCACCTGCACCAATGGCGTCTTTGACGGCTTCCGCATTGACGAAGATGGCCGCATCTGGACCAGCGCCGCCGACGGCGTGCATTGCTACCTGCCGGATGGCTCGCTGATCGGCAAGGTGAAGATTCCCGAACTGGTTTCCAATGTCTGCTGGGGCGGGCCCAAGCTCAACCGCCTGTTCATCTGCGGCACCACGTCGCTTTATTCAGTCTATCTCGCCATCAACGGCAAGCGCTGATCAGGCCTTCAGCGCCGCCAGATAAACCCCGGCGAGGGTCACGCCAAGGCCAAGGCCCATCGTCAGGGTCAGCGGTTCGCCAAACATCGCGAAGGCCCACAGCATGGTGACAGGCGGACTGAGGAACACCACCGCACTTACCCGTGCCGGCGGATGATGCCGCAGCAGATAGTAGTAGACGGCATAGCAAATGAAGGTGGCGGCAATCACCAGCCAGGCAATGCCGAGAACAAAGCTCGCCTCCATCGGCGGCATCAGCCCGCCATCACCCAAACGCCACAGCGCAAACAGCCCAGCCGCCGTAAGGCATTGGATGGCCAGGCTCTGGTGAATGGGCATGTGAATGGCGTGCAGCTTCTTCTGCATCACCGTCATGCCCGCAAACAGCAGCATGCCCGCCACCGGCAGCGCATAGGCAAAGAGCGGCGCGGCACCCAGGCTCAGACTATCGGCCGAAACAATGACAACGCCCAGAACGCCAATTGCCGTGCCCAGCCATTGCCGCGCGCCCAGCGCCTGCCCCAGCAACGGCTGCGACAGCACCGCAATGGCCAGCGGCACCAGATCGGAAATCAGCGCCACAAGCCCGGTAGGCACCCGCCAGCCGATGGCCAGCGCAAAGCTGGCGAGATAGAGAAACATGCCAACGAAGCCGAAAGCCATTTGTTGGCCCAGGGCGCGAAAGCTGATGCGCGGCCCAATGAGCAACGCGAAGGGCAACAGCAGCAACCCAGCCACCAGGTTGCGCCACAGGAGAACCAGAATGGGCGAGGCGTGTTCTGTGGCCAGCCGGATGCCCACAAAGCCGGAACTCCAGCCCAAGACAAGCACAACCGCCAGCCCGGCGAAGGCCAAGGGATGCCGAACCCATGCGGCCCGGGATGGCGGATAAAATGGCAGGGGCAAGTCCTGTGCGATCCTTGTTCGCCAACATGTTTGCCCATCTGGAATATGGCGCACAGGCGGATTGCGACAAGGCTTCAAGGCACAGCGGCCAATTTGAAAATTCAAACAGAAGCTTCGAAAACCCTGTTCAGGGTTGCCTGATCTGCGTCCAGGAACGATTGAAATGCCAGCGCAACATGGCCCGGATCAAGTTTGCTGCAAAACGCGGCCACTGTCTCGCTGTCATCCTTGTTCCAGCGCGTCTTGCACAGGGACTGGCTGTCGTGAAAAACCGGCGCAGCTTCCCCTGCCACATAGTCGGCAAAGTAGCCGTAAAGTGTGTATTCAGAAATACCCGCGGGCTTGGAGAGATATTCGCACCAGTGACGGCCATGCGTTTCGGTTACGTGGTTCAGCATTTGCTTGACGAGTGAGCCATGCCAAGTAACCGCGTTGTCGATATAGCCATGCGTCTTTTCAGGTACAGGCGATATCTTCAGCGCGGCCAAACTGGTGGTGACAAAATCCGAATGAGGCGGGCCTTCAGGCACGCCTGCTTCTGAACTTCGGAGCATCCGGAGATTTGGGCCGCGCCAAAAGCCATTCAAATCAACTCCACGCACAAAGAACATGTCGGAGTCACAATAGAGCAGCGCTTCTTCTTTGGCCCATTCCGCTGCCGCCATCTTGATGATCTGCTGCACTTGCCAGCCCGCAATCGGCCCGTGCCGCCAAGTCCACCAGATCCGCCGTTCTGCCCCAAATCTGTTTGCGGTAGTCTGGATTTTCCAATGCGGCAGCAAATCGCGGTAAGTCAACACTGTCCGGCGCAAGCTGGCCAAGTGCCGGAACAGATGCAAGTCCGCCTCAGCGGCGATCACATAGTGATGCCAGTTGCCTTTGACATGCGCATCAACACTCCGGCACAAAAGCTCGCAGCGCTTGGCATCCCGCCAGTAACTCGGCGTTACGATCGCCCAGGATCGCTCCGCCGCCTGCACTTACACAAACGCCCCGTGGCAATGCTTGTATTTCTTGCCGGAGCCGCAGGGGCAATCATCGTTGCGCGCCACCTTGCCCCAGGTTGAAGGGTCCTTGGGGTCGCGCGCGG
>JAGWTZ010000033.1 GCA_028868695.1 Alphaproteobacteria bacterium
GAAACGAGACGGCAAACTGTTGCCGAAGCAGAAATGACCCGTCATAATGACGGAACGGCCTGACAGAATGACGAAACCCGCCCCCACCGCCAAGGACAAGGACTTGTTGCAGCTTTTGCAAGCGAACGCGCGCGCGCCAGTGGCGGAGCTGGCCCGCAAGCTTGGCCTCTCGCGCACCACGGTGCAAGACCGGCTGCGGCGGCTGGAGGAGCAGGGCGTGATTGCAGGTTATGGCCTGCGGCTGGCGAAGGCCGCCGAGGCCGGGCTTTCCGCTTGGGTTTCGGTGAGCGTTGAGGCAAGGCAGCAGCTTGCGGTGGCCAAGGCCCTTTCCCATATGCAGGGGATAGAGCTTTTGCAGGCGGTTTCCGGCAAGGTGGATTTCGTGGCGCTGGTGACGGCGCCGACGGCGGGGGAGATGGATCAGGTGCTTGATGCGATAACCCTGCTGCCGGGGGTGACGGCGATTGAAACAGCGGTCATTTTGTCGACAAAACTTGACCGCAGAACCCTGCCGTCCTGAGACAGTGAGTGGAGATTTCCTGATGAAGATTCGGATTGCGAGTTTGGGCCTGGCCCTGGTGCTGCTGGTGGGGGGCGCTTTGCAGCCCGCGCTGGCCCAGCAGGCGCAAGTGCCGCAAGACCGGCCGCAAATGCTGCTGTCTTTCGCGCCGCTGGTCAAACGCACCGCGCCCGCCGTGGTCAATGTCTATGCCAAGACCATCCAGCGCGAGCAGCAGGCGGGGCCGTTTGATGATCCGTTCTTCCGGCAGTTCTTTGGCGATGGGCTGGCGGGGCCGCCGCGGGAGCGGGTGGCCAATTCGCTGGGTTCAGGCGTGATCGTGGCGGCCAAGGGCATCATCGTCACCAACAACCATGTGATCAAGGGTGCGACCGACATCCGCGTGGCGCTTGCGGACAAGCGCGAATTCCCCGCCAAGCTGGTGCTGGCAGATGAACGGACCGACTTGGCCGTGCTGCGCATTGACGTGGGCGAGGAGCAGCTTCCGGTTTTGCCGCTTGCGAATTCGGACAATCTTGAAGTGGGCGATCTGGTGCTGGCCATCGGCAACCCGTTTGGCGTTGGCCAGACGGTGACGAGCGGCATCATTTCGGCATTGGCGCGCACCGATGTGGGCGCCTCCGACTATCAATCCTTCATCCAGACCGATGCGGCCATCAACCCCGGCAATTCCGGTGGCGCGCTGGTAAACATGAAGGGTGAACTGATCGGCATCAACTCGATGATCTTCTCCAAGACGGGCGGGTCGGTCGGGCTTGGCTTTTCGATCCCTGCCAATCTGGTGGCCACGGTGGTGCAATCAGCTGAAACGGGGCAGAAAAAGATCGTGCGGCCGTGGCTCGGCGGCGAGTTCCAGAATGTCTCGCAGGATATTGCCGATTCGCTGGGCCTGGCGCGGCCTGAAGGCGTGTTGATCATCAGCCTGAATGACGCCAGCCCGCTGGCCAAGGCGGGCCTCAAGCGCGGCGACGTGATCATGGCGATGGATGGAAAATCCATCGAAAATGCACAGGAACTCAATTACTTGCTTGGCATTTCTCACATCGGGGATGCAAAGCTGATCGAATACCGCCGGGGCAGCCAATCACAACAGGTTTCGATCACCCTGATGGCGGCCCCCGAGACTGTGAGCAGGCAGGAACTCACCATTTCGGGCAACACGCCGCTGGCGGGGCTGGTGGTGGCCAATCTATCGCCGGCCGTGGCGGATGAGCTTGGCATTGCGACCGAAGCCAAGGGCGTGGTGGTGACTGATGTGAAAGCGGGGCCGGCGCGCCAGTTCCTCGCCAAGGGCGATATCCTGCGCGATGTGAACGGCGTTTCCATCGACCAGGTGGATACGCTTCGCAAGGTGTTGCAGCAGAACCCGCGCGGCTGGCTCATTGGCTTTGAGCGCGGCGGCCAAAAAGTCTATTTGCGGCTGGGCTGATGACTACCCTTTTCGAGGCCGCAGCGCTGGACAGGCAGGGGCCGCGGCCTCTGGCTGACCGCATGCGGCCCACGCGCCTTGCCGATGTGGTGGGGCAGGACCATCTGGTGGGGCCGGAGGGTTCGCTCACCAAAATGCTGGCGGCGGCGCGGCTTCCTTCAATCATCTTGTGGGGGCCGCCGGGCACAGGCAAGACGACGATCGCGCGGCTTCTGGCGGGAGACGCAGGGCTGGTGTTCGAGCAAATGTCGGCGATTTTTTCCGGCGTTGCCGAACTCAAGAAGGCCTTTGAGCAGGCGCGGATGCGGCGCATGCAGGGGCGCACCACGCTGCTGTTTGTCGATGAGATCCACCGCTTCAACAAGGCGCAACAGGATTCGTTCCTGCCTTACGTGGAGGATGGCACGATCACGCTGGTGGGGGCCACCACCGAGAACCCTTCCTTTGAGCTGAACAGCGCGCTTCTTTCGCGTGCGCAAGTGCTGGTGCTGAACCGGCTGGACAAGGCGGCGTTGGATTCGCTGTTGTCGCGCGCGGCGATGTTTGAGAAGCGGGTTCTGCCACTCGATGCAGAAGCCAAGGATGCGCTGCTTGAGATGGCGGACGGTGATGGCCGTTATTTCCTGAACCTCGTGGAAGAGGTGTTTGCTGGCGTGCCGGAAGGGGCGGCGGCGATTGGGCCAGAGGCGCTGAGCAAGCTGATTTCCAAGCGCATGCCGCTTTATGACAAGGCGGCGGATGGGCATTACAACCTGATTTCGGCCTTGCACAAGTCGGTTCGTGGCTCAGACCCTGATGCGGCGCTTTATTATCTCGCGCGCATGCTGGCGGCGGGCGAAGACCCGCTGTTCCTGGCGCGGCGCATTGTTCGCATGGCCATTGAAGATGTGGGGCTGGCCGACCCGCAGGCTGTGCAGCAGGCGCTGGCGGCCAAGGACACGTTTGAATTCCTGGGATCACCCGAAGGGGAATTGGCGCTGGCGCAGGCGGTTGTCTATGTGGCCACCGCGCCCAAATCCAACGCCATCACCACGGCCTTTGGCGCCGCCATGGCCAAGGCGCGGGAAACAGGCTCGCTGATGCCGCCCAAGCACATCCTGAACGCGCCCACCAAGCTGATGAAGGCGCAGGACTATGGCTCCGGCTATCAATATGACCATGACCAGCCGGATGCGTTTTCAGGCCAGGACTATTTCCCAACCGAGATGGGCCGGCAGAAATTCTACGAACCGGTGGAACGCGGTTTCGAACGGGAAATCCAGAAGCGGCTGGATTATTGGGCAAAGCTGCGGCGGGAAAAACAGAAAAGGCCGGATCAGGAATGATCCGGCCTTGTTGTTTGCAGGGGTGGTTATGGTTCAGGCGGCGCGCGACGCGTCAACGCTGAAGGGGCCAGCGCCGGCGGCGGCGAAATAGAGGAACACGAAGCAGAAGAACACGGCGGCTTCGCCCTGGTTGATCATCGGGAAAATGCTGCCGGACATGCCGAAATGCACCATCCAGAAGGCCACGGCCATGAAGCCGGCGAGCACGAAAGAGGTGATGCGCGTGAAAGCGCCGAGCAGGAACAGCACGCCGCCGATCAGTTCGACAACGCCGGTGAAGGTGGTCATGCCGCCCATCTGGGCATACATGCCGGCCCAGCTGTCGTTGATCGGGAAATGCAGCATCTTAGAAGTGCCATGTTCGAGGAACATCAAGCCGGTGATGACGCGCAGGGCGGCCTGCAGCGAGGGGGTCCAGGTGGTGGGGATAACGCCAGTAAGCATAGTCTTAGTCCTTGGGTTTTCGTTACGATGGTTATTATGTAACTTAATAAATTACAGTTTGCAAGCCCTGTTTTCCGTTTCCAATCGCAAAAACCCTCTGCTATAGGCGCGCCAACCCATGGCCCACCCGGGCTTTGATGCCAGCAAACAGGCGGGCGTGGTGAAATTGGCAGACACGCAGGATTTAGGTTCCTGTGGGGAAACCCGTGGGGGTTCAAGTCCCTCCGCCCGCACCAAGCCTTCTGTTCTAGGCGACATTTGTAGTGAGAGAGAAAATGCAAGTTACTGAGACGTTGAACGCGGGCCTGAAGCGTGAATTCAAGGTGGTTGTGAATGCCGCCGACCTGAACAAGGAACTCGACGCCAAGCTGAAGGATCTGGCTGGCCGGGCGCAAATCAAGGGCTTCCGCCCGGGCAAGGTGCCGGTGCAGCATCTCAAGAATCTCTATGGCAAGTCTGCCATGGCTGAAGTGATCCAGGAGAAGGTGGACGCGCAGTCCCGCCAGGTGTTTGCTGACCGCAACCTGAAGCCCGCCTATCAGCCAGAAGTGAAGCTGCCGGAAGACGAGAAGGAAGTGACGGCGGTGATGGACGGCAAGGCCGACCTCGCCTTCACCGTGGCTTCGGAAGTGGTTCCCGATTTTGAAGTGAAGGATTTTGCCGGCCTCGAACTGCACAAGCATGTCGTGGCTGTCGCTGATGAACACCTTGATGAATCGCTCAAGAGCCTCGCCACCCAGTACAAGGGCTATGAGGCCAAGAAGGAAGGCGCCAAGGCCGAGAAGGGCGACCGCGTGACCATCAACTTCGTCGGCTCGATTGACGGCACTGAATTTGAAGGCGGCAAGGGTGACGACATTCCGCTGGAACTGGGTTCGAACCAGTTCATCCCCGGCTTTGAAGACCAGCTGGTTGGCACCAAGGCCGGCGACGACGTGACCGTGAAGGTGACCTTCCCGGCCGATTACGGCGCTGCCCATCTTGCTGGCAAGGAAGCCTCCTTCGCAGTGAAGGTGAATGCGGTGGAAGCGCCGTCGGAAACCAAGATCGACGAAGATTTTGCCAAGCGCATCGGCTTTGAAGATCTCGCCAAGCTCAAAGAGATGGTGAAGTCTGGCATCGAGCGTGAATTCGCCCAGATGACGGCGATGAAGCTGAAGCGCGATGTGCTCGACGCGATGGACAAGCAATATGCCTTCGAGCTTCCGCAGAAGCTGGTGGACGGCGAGTTTGACTCGATCTGGGCCGCCCTCAGCAACGAAATGCAGAAGGCTGGCAAGACCTTCGCTGACGAAAACACCACGGAAGACCAGGCCCGCACTGATTATCGCAAGATCGCCGAGCGCCGCGTGCGCCTTGGCCTGGTGCTGGGCACCATCGGCGAAAAGGAAGGTGTCACCATCACCGAGCAGGAACTGCAGCAGGCCCTGATTGGCCGCGCCCGCCAGTTCCCCGGCCAGGAAAAGCAGGTGTTCGACTTCTACCGCAAGAACCAGGGCGCGCTTCTCGAGCTGCGCGGCCCGATCTTCGAACAGAAGGTTGTGGACCTGATCGTGAGCAAGGCCAAGGTTTCAGACAAGGCCGTTTCGCGCGACGAGCTGAAGAAGCTGGTTGAAGAGGAAGAGATGGGCAGCGACGCCTGATCTTCCGTTCACGGATGAATTTGCAAGGGGTGGCGCAAGCCGCCCCTTTTTCTTTGCGGTGGGTTCAGGTGCGGATCAGGCCCTGCATGGGCTTGGCCGAGCCTGAATCGGGGAAGATGTCCTTCTCCAAGCGTTGCGCGCTGAGGCCGAACTGATCGGCCAGCAGGCCCTTCAGCACGGCGCGCAGGTCCGTCGTCGGGTTCAGGTCGCGGTTCTGGTAGAGGTTGGCGGGCTTGAGGCCCGGCCAATCTGCAATGACCCTGCCGCCCTTGATGGCGCCACCGGCCAGGAAGGCCAGCGTGCCGGTGCCATGGTCGGTGCCCACGGTGCCGTTCACCTGCGCCGTGCGGCCGAACTCCGTCATTACCACGATGGCCGTTTGCCCCCAGGCGGCGCCCAAGGTTTTCTCAAACTCTGCCAGCGCGCCATCGAGGCCGGTGAGCAGGTTGAACAGGCGGCCCTTTGCGCCGCCTTCATTCTCATGCGTATCCCAGCCATCGAAGGCCATGGCGGCGATGCGCGGCCCGTCATCGGTGGCCATCAGGCGGGCAGCACCCCGGGCCTGCAACACCATGTCATTGGGATGATCGGAATTATCCATGCCCGCCATGGCGCCACTGGCCAGCTTTTGCGTGTCCACACCGGCGCGCAGAAGTTCGGCCAGCTTCGGGTCGGTGTGGGTGTAGAGATCAAGCAGGCGGCGGGTGAGGTCATCCCCCGGCTTGGGCAGATTGGCTGGCGCCCAGCCCAAGGTCTCGGCCGGGCCGCGGATCACCAAAGGGGCGATGGCGCCAACCGCCAGCCCGTTGCCCGGTGGGGCGATGCGCTGGCCTGCGGGCAGGGCGGCAATGGCGCGGTTGAGCCAGCCGGAATCGGTTTTGCCCGGCCCGGCATAGCCGCTTTCGAGCACGTCTTGTCCGTCGAAATGGCTGCGGTCACGGTATCCGGTGGCAGTGGCGTGAATGACGGCCGCTTGGCCCTTGCCGAAGAGGCGGGCGAAATTCGTCATGGCCGGGTTGAGGCTGAAGAATGAATCGAGAGGCAGGCCGGCGTTTTCGCCGCTGGTGGCCAGTGCCAGGTCTCCATGGAGGGCGGCATAGGTGGGGTCTCCCACCGGGGCCACGGCGGAGAGGCCGTCCATCGCACCACGCAGGATGATGGCGATGAAGCGCGGGTCACGCCCATCGGCGGCGCGCGCGAATTTGGGGATGAAGGCGGAGGCCACAAGGCTGCCGGAGAGGCCGAGCAGGCGACGGCGGGAAAGAGAGGCAGTTTCGCAGAGCAGGGACATGGGCAACTCCATTTCAGCGGCGCTGGAATTCGGGGGACATGAGCAGCAGAGCCAGGCCTTGCGGCTTGGATTCCGCGCGGGATACGGTTTGGCGCGTGTCTTGTGAGAGACTGGCGCCGAACAGGCTGGCGGCGAGGTCTCCTGGGTTGGTGGCGAGCTTCGATTGGCTTGCCATCAAAGAGGCATAGGACAAGCGCACCTTCATGCCTTCGGGCGAGGCCCAATCCTGCGCGGTGTCGCCAAAGCCGTTGGGGCCGGCGGGCTTCCACAAGGGCTGGCCCAACTCATTCAGCGCGCGAATCAAGGGCTGGGGCCTGTCTGGCGGCAGGTTCAGGGCGCGGCTGGCAGCCAGCAGGAATTCCTGCGGCGTGCGCAGCTTGGCGGCGGGTGTTGCCCAGGCGCCATCGTCATCCAGCAGGGTCTGAGTGAGCGCGAGGAGATCTCCATCGCTGGATCTGAAGCTGGCCGCCAGCTTGTCCACCAGCCCAGGCGGCGGCGCATCGGCGACAAAATGGCGGGCGAACTTGAAGGCGATGTGTTGGGCCGTGGCCGGGTGGCGGGCGAGATCGGCCAGCACGGCTTCGCCCTGGGCCTGGCCCTGCTGCGCATAAGCCTTGCCGAGCACCTTGCTTGCACCGGGTTCATGGGTGTTGGGATTGAAGACAAAAATGCCTGGGTCGAAATTGGTGTTGTTGAGGCCAGCAAAGGTCCAGCCGGTGATGATGCGGGCCAGGGCGGTGACATCAGCCTGCGTGTAGCCACCGTTCACACCCAGTGTGTGCAGTTCCATGATCTCGCGGGCAAGGTTTTCGTTCAGGCCTTTCTGGCGGCGCTGGCCGGCCTTGGAATTGGGGCCGATGGAGTCGCGGTTGTCGAGGAAGAACAGCATGGTGGGGTGTTGCTCCACCGCCTTGAGCATGTCGGCAAATCGGCCCAGCACATGCGGGCGGATGGCCTCGCGCTCAAAGCTTCCCGCCGTGATGGTTGAAAGCGTGCCCTTGGCGATCGAGATGGCGAAGTGGTTTGACCAGAACCAGACAAGGCGCTCGATGAGGCCGCTCTGGTCATCAAATGCCTTCTGGTAACGGGCCTGGACCTCAGTGAGCAGCACATCGCGCTGCACGGGCATGGGCTTTTCCGGCTGGGGCTGGCCAGCCATTTCCATGGATTGCATGGGGGCCGCAGCTGCCGCCGGCATTTGTGCGGCCTGATCGCGCAGCATCTTCTTTTGCTGCTGTTCCTCAAAGGCGGCGATGAGGTTGGCCTTGCTGTCTTCCAGGCCTTCGCCATGCAGCAGCGCGGCTTGCGGCTTCAACTGGGTCTTGAGGTAGCTGCGCGCATCGGCGGCGATGGCGGCCTGATCGGCCTCGCCCAGATCAAAACGCGGGCCAAGGCCAAAGCGGCGCAAGGCGGTTGCGGCATTCACAGCCTCTGGCGGCAAAGACATCGGCACCTCCCATTGATTGAGGCTAGACGGCGGCATTTGCACCTTTCCGTCGCCAGCCGGGATACGTTCACAACATTTCATGTTGGTTACAGGGCGTGATCGCTGTAAAAGGCGGGCTCAATTGCTGCCCTTGATGCGATGGGTAGCGCACGGATTGAGGCCCATGACTGTACCTTCGGCTCCCGAGACATCCTTGTCCGCGCGCTACCGCGTGTGGCGGCGGAAGTTTGTCTATGAACAGGGCGAAAGATTCACCCGTGCGGTGACCGCCTTTTTCTCGCGCCAATCGCTGGTGGAGGACCAGCCCTTCCTCAAGAATGATGATTTCCCCTTCCTCAAGATGTTTACCGAGAACTGGGAGCAGATCCGCGATGAGGTGCGCGAAATCCTCAAGAACCGCGAGGCCATTCCCGCTTTCCAGGAAGTGTCTCCGGACCAGCACCTGATTTCCAAGGGCAAGAACTGGCGCACCTTCTTCCTCTATGGTTTCGGCGAACAGCTGAAGAAGAATTGCGCACAGGCGCCTTTCACCACCGCGCTGCTTGAGAAGGTGCCAAACATCGAGATTTCTTGGTTCTCGATTCTCTCGCCCGGCTATCACATTCCGCCGCACCAGGGCGTCACCAAGGGCATCCTGCGCGCCCATCTTGGCCTGATCATTCCCAAGAACAAGGAAGCCTGCCGCATCCGGGTGGACCAGCAAATCCAGCACTGGGAACCCGGCAAGATCTTCGTGATCGATGACACCTTTGACCATGAGGTGTGGAACGACACCGAGGAAGAACGCGTCATCCTGATTTTTGATTTTGACCGCCCCATGAAATGGCCGGGCCGGGCGCTGTTGCGCTTCTTCATCCGCATCATGAAGTTCACGGCCTTTTATCAGGAGCCGAAGAAGAACCTGGCCTCGTTCGAAGACCGCTTCGAAGCCGCCACCCGGCGCAACAACGAGAACATGGAAAAGCTGGCTGACGCCGCCCAGGCGGCAAGGGATGGCAAGACGCTGCATTAAGGCTCTTCCCCGCCCCCCTTTCACTTCTGGGTAAGCACCCCTATCTATGGTGGCTGGAAACCAGTGATTCATCCGAAAGGCACGCCCATGCACGATCCGTTCAACAATACCCCGCACGCCAGCTTCTGGCCTTCCGTTATCCAGCAGGAAAGCCGCGGCGAACGGGTGTATGACCTGCCTTCGCGGCTGCTGCGCGAGCGCATCATCTTCATCAATTCGGCGATTGACGACCAGGTGGCCGCCTCGATCTGCATGCAGCTGTTGTTCCTTGAGGCGGAAAACCCCAAGAAGGAAATCTCGATCTACATCAACTCGCCCGGCGGCGTGGTGACGGCGGGCCTGGCGATCTATGACACGATGCAATTCATCCGCCCGGCGATCTCGACGACGGTGATGGGGCAGGCGGCCTCGATGGGCTCGCTGCTGCTCTGCGCTGGCCACAAGGACATGCGTTTTGCCCTGCCGCACGCCACGGTGATGGTGCACCAGCCTTCGGGCGGCTATCAGGGCCAGGTGACCGACATCCTGATCCATGCCCGCAACGTGGAAGCGCTGAAGCGCCGCCTGAATGAAATTTATGTTAGGCACACCGGCCGCAACTACCGGGAGATTGAAGACGCCCTTGAGCGTGACAATTTCATGACTGCCGAGCAGGCCCGCGACTTTGGGTTGATCGACAAGGTGCTGGAAAAGCGCGCGGATGTGAGCGATTCCAAGTAGTTGCAAGAAAAGTCTCAAGTTTGGAAGCAGGTGCGGCGGCCGGGTTGCGGGGGCGTTGGGCAAGAATTGCTTAACGCTATCGGTGCAAGCTGGATTCGAGTCGCATGAATGGGCTATTCTTGGGCGTTAGCGTCCCAGGACATGAGTCTGGAAAGTGAGGAATACATGAGCAAGAGCCCGGCAACTGACAGCAAGAACACGCTGTATTGCTCGTTCTGCGGCAAGAGCCAGCATGAGGTGCGCAAGCTCATTGCGGGGCCAACCGTGTTCATTTGCGATGAATGCGTTGAGCTGTGCATGGACATCATCCGCGAGGAGAACAAGACCTCGCTGACCAAATCGAAAGACGGTGTGCCGACACCGCATGAAATCCGCAAGGTGCTGGATGACTATGTCATCGGCCAAGACCACGCCAAGCGCGTGCTCTCGGTGGCGGTGCATAACCACTACAAGCGCCTGAACCACGGCACCAAGAACAATGGCGATGTTGAGCTCGCCAAGTCCAACATCCTGCTTGTCGGCCCCACCGGCTCCGGCAAGACGCTGCTGGCGCAAACTCTCGCGCGCATTCTCGATGTGCCCTTCACGATGGCTGACGCCACCACGCTGACCGAAGCGGGCTATGTGGGCGAAGATGTCGAGAACATCATTCTCAAGCTGTTGCAGGCGGCGGACTATAACGTCGAGAAGGCGCAGCGCGGCATTGTCTACATCGACGAAATCGACAAGATCAGCCGCAAGTCTGACAACCCGTCGATCACCCGTGACGTTTCGGGCGAAGGCGTGCAGCAGGCGCTGCTGAAGATCATGGAAGGCACGGTTGCCTCGGTGCCGCCGCAGGGCGGGCGCAAGCATCCGCAGCAGGAATTCCTGCAGGTGGACACCTCGAACATCCTGTTCATCTGTGGCGGCGCGTTTGCCGGCCTTGAGCGCATCATTTCGCAGCGCTCGAAGGGCACGGGCATCGGCTTTGGCGCCACGGTGCGCGGGCCGGATGACCGGCGCACGGGTGCTGTGCTGCGCGAGCTGGAGCCGGAAGACTTGCTGCGTTTCGGCCTGATTCCGGAATTCGTCGGCCGCCTGCCGGTTGTCGCCACGCTGGAGGATCTGGACGAGACGGCGCTGGTGCAGATTTTGGCTGAGCCGAAGAACGCCATCGTCAAGCAGTATCAGCGCCTGTTCGAGATGGAGGGTGTGAAGCTCACCATTCCGGAAGAGAGCCTGAAAGCCATTGCCCGCAAGGCCATCGAGCGCAAGACCGGCGCGCGCGGCCTGCGCTCGATCATGGAAGGCATTCTGCTCGACACGATGTATGACCTGCCGGGAATGACCGGCGTTGAAGAAGTTGTGATCTCCAAGGAAGTGGTGGCTGGCGATGCCAAGCCGCTGCTGATTTATGCCGACCGTGAAAAGGCCGGCAATGCCAAGGTGGTTCCCGCTTCGGCCTGATAACCGGGCCTTGAAAGACGTGTGGGTGAGAACCACATGTCTTTCAACACAGGCGGAAGGCTGCTGCTGCATTCAGGGCGGTGTTCCGCGAAAGGAAAACAAATGACCAAGACAACCGCCCAAACCGAAATCCTGCCCGTGCTGCCTTTGCGCGACATCGTGGTGTTCCCGCACATGGTGGTGCCGCTTTTTGTGGGCCGCGAAAAATCCATCAAGGCGCTGGAAGAAGTGATGCGCGAGGACAAGCGCATCCTGCTCGTTGCGCAGCGCAATGCCGGCGATGACGAACCCACCGCCGAGACGATTTATGATGTGGGCACGCTGGCCCAGGTGCTGCAGCTCCTGAAGCTGCCGGACGGCACGGTGAAGGTGCTGGTGGAAGGCACTGACCGCGCCAAGGTGCAGAAGTTCACCGCCCGCCCCGAGTTCTTCGAGGCCGAAATCAGCCTGCTGCCGTCCATCGTGCAGACGGGGCCGGATGCCGACGCGCTGGCGCGCACGGCGGTGACGCAGTTTGAATCCTATGTGAAGCTGAACAAGAAGGTGCCGCAGGAAGTTCTGGCCACGCTGGGCCAGATCACCGACCAGTCCAAGCTGGCCGACACCATCGCCGCGCATCTTTCCTGCAAGCTGCCGGAAAAGCAGGAATTGCTGGAGGCCGCCTCGGTTGAGGAGCGCCTTGAGAAGTGCTTTGGCCTGATGGAAGGGGAAATCTCCGTCCTGCAGGTGGAGAAGCGCATCCGTGGCCGCGTCAAGCGCCAGATGGAGAAGACGCAGCGCGAGTATTACCTGAATGAGCAGATGAAGGCCATTCAGAAGGAACTCGGCGACGGCGAGGGTGGCGAGAAGAACGAAATCGAGGAACTGGAAAAGCGCATTGCCGCCACCAAGTTCTCCAAGGAGGCGCGCGAGCGCGCCGATGCAGAGATCAAGAAGCTCAAGACCATGAGCCCGATGTCGGCCGAGGCCACTGTGGTGCGCAACTATCTCGACTGGCTCTTGAACATCCCGTGGAACCAGCCTTCGAAGGTGAAGTCTGACCTCGACTTTGCCCAGGGCGTGCTGGATGCCGACCACTTCGGCCTTGAAAAGGTGAAGGAGCGCATTGTCGAATATCTCGCCGTGCAGGGCCGCACCAAGAAGCTGCGCGGGCCGATCCTGTGCCTCGTTGGGCCGCCCGGCGTGGGCAAGACCTCGCTGGCCAAGTCCATCGCCAAGGCGACGGGGCGCGAATTCGTGCGCATGTCGCTGGGTGGTGTGCGCGACGAGTCCGAGATCCGCGGCCACCGCCGCACCTATATCGGCTCGATGCCCGGCAAGATCATCCAGTCGATGAAGAAGGCCAAGAAGAGCAACCCGCTTTTCCTGCTCGACGAAATCGACAAGATGGGCATGGATTTCCGTGGCGACCCTTCGGCAGCACTTCTCGAAGTGCTGGACCCGGAACAGAACTCGACCTTCATGGACCACTATCTCGAGGTGGAATATGACCTGTCGAACGTGATGTTTGTCACCACGTCCAACACGCTGAACATTCCGCCAGCGCTGCTTGACCGCATGGAGATCATCCGCCTCGCCGGTTACACCGAAGAGGAAAAGGCCGAGATCGCACGCCGCCACCTGACGCCCAAGGCCATGGAAAACCACGGCCTTGAGAAGAAGGAATTTGAGCTGACGCCGGATGCCTTGAAGGTTGTCATCGAAAATTACACCCGCGAGGCTGGCGTCCGTTCGCTGGAGCGCGAGATCAACAATGTTGCCCGCAAGGTCACCAAGGACCTGATGATGGGCAAGAAAAAGAAGATCAAGGTGGATGGCGAGCTGGTGAAGCACTATCTCGGCGTGCCCAAATACAAGCACGGCATTGCCGAGGGCGAGGACCAGGTGGGTGTTGTCACCGGCCTGGCCTGGACGGAAGTGGGCGGCGAATTGCTGACCATTGAAGCCCTGATGATGCCGGGCAAGGGCCGCATGACGGTGACTGGTAACCTGAAGGACGTGATGAAGGAGTCCATCTCCGCCGCCTCGTCCTATGTGCGCAGCCGCGCCCCGGCCATTGGCGTGAAACCGCCGGTGTTCGACAAGCGCGACATTCACGTGCACGTGCCGGAAGGTGCGACACCCAAGGATGGCCCCTCGGCCGGCATTGCCATGGCCACGGCCGTCGTCTCGGTGATGACAGGCATTGCCGTGCGCAAGGATGTGGCCATGACGGGCGAGATCACCTTGCGTGGCCGCGTGCTGCCCATCGGTGGCCTGAAAGAAAAGCTGCTCGCCGCACTGCGCGGCGGCATCAAGTTGGTGATGATCCCCGAGGAGAATGTGAAAGACCTCGCGGACGTACCGGACAGCGTCAAGAACGGCATGGAGATCGTGCCTGTGTCGCGGATGGATGATGTGCTGAAGCACGCCCTGGTGCGCCAGCCGGAGCCCATTGTGTGGGATGAGGAGGCGGAAGAAGCCGCCGCCGCAGCCCGCGCCGCCAAGGCCAAGGACGGCGAAGGCGCCACGGCGCACTGACCTTCAGTCAGAACATTGAAATTGAAAACCCCGCGTGCCTTGCGTGCGGGGTTTTTCGTTCAGAAGGCTAGAGCCAGCGCCGTGTCCGGGCTTTCCAGTGGATGAATTCTTCGCCGAACAGCTCGGCCAGTTCGGCCTCCTCGCGGCGGATGACGAAGGCTTCCATGAGCAGGAGGTAGATCACGATGCCAGCGGCTGAAGCCGTCCAGGACACCGTGGCCAGCGCCAGCAGGGGAATGAAAAAGGCGGCATAGATCGGGTGCCGCGACCAGGCGAAGACACCCGTTGTCACGAGTTGCTGGGGCCGGCCGAAGCTGGCGGCCAGCAGGGATTTCTTCATGTAGCGCTGGATGCCCATCACGCTGGCGAAGAAGGCGAAATAGGATAGCGGCAGGGCGACGGGGCTGAGGCTGTCGGCCAGCAGGTCCTCGGCGATGCTGTCGGCGCCGGCCATGGCACAGCCGGTGAAATAGCTCACGCCGCTGATGATGGCGGAAGGATCAATGAAACGGCGGCGCTTTTGGCTTTCGTGAACGGTAACGTCTGAGACCATGATCTACCCTGAATGACGGATTTGTAATGATCGTGGGTAGTCAAACGGTTAACAACCTGCCGTTGCCGAAACTTTTTAGGGCAAATCCTTCAGCATTTCGCGCGCCGCATTGTGGCCGGGCGCGCCGGTGACACCACCGCCGGGGTGGGTGCCGGAGCCGCACATGTAGAGGCCCTTGATGGGGGCGCGGTAATTGGCAAAGCCCAGCATGGGGCGGGCCGAGTAGATCTGGTCCAGGCCCAGGGCGCCATGGAAAATATCGCCACCAATGAGGCCGAACTTGCGTTCAAGATCGAGCGGCGAATGGATCTGCCGGGCGATCACCGATTTCTTGAAGCCGGGGGCATGTTTGTCCACCGTGGCGATCATCACATCGGCCACCTTCTCGCGGTAGTCATCCCAGCTCTTGCCATCGGGCAAGGTGGGGGCGACATGCTGGCAGAAAAGGCTGGCCACATGCTGGCCCTTGGGGGCGAGCGAGTCATCCAGCGTGGAGGGGATCAGCACTTCCACAATCGGGTTGTTGGACCAGCCCTGCATCCGCGCATCGAAATAGGCCTGCTCCATGTATTGGAGGCTGGGGGCAATGACGATGCCGCCGGTGTGATGTTGCGCGCGCTCCTTGCCGGGCAGGCAGGTGAAACTTGGCAGCTCCTTCAGCGCCACATTCATGCGGAAGGTGCCGGAGCCGGATTTCCAGTTCTGCATGTGGGTGAGGAATTCCGGGGGCAGGGCCTCAGGCGCCACCAGCCGCGTGAACAGCAAATGCGGGTTCAGGCTGGAGGCGATGGCATCAGCCTCAATCACTTCGCCTGTCTCGGTCTCGACACCGGTGACGCCGAACTTGCCCGTGAGCAGCCGCTTGATGCCTGTGCCGGTGCGGATGGTGGCACCCGCCTCAACGGCGGCCTTTGCCATGGCCTGGGTGATGGCGCCCATACCGCCGATGGCATGGCCCCAGATGCCCTTCTTGCCATTCACCTCTCCAAAGCAGTGGTGCAGCAGCACATAGGCGCTGCCCGGCGCATAGGGCGAGGCATAGTTGCCTACCACGCCATCAAAGCCCAGGATGGCCTTGATCGGCGCGCTCTCAAACCAGCCATCGAGATAGTCGCCGGCTGACTTGGTGAAGATGTCGATCACCTTCTGCTGTTGGGCCAGCGGCAGCTTGGCAATCTTGCGACCTAGCTTGCCGGCGCGCCACAGCTCTGGCAGGGCGGCAAAGAGGCCGCGGCCAGATGTGGCGTTGGGCGGCGTTTCGAGGATTTCGCCGCGCAGCAGATCGGCCAGCATGTCCAGCTCCGCGGCATAGGCGTCATAGGCCTCGGCGTCACGGTTCGAGAATTTGGCGATTTCGGATTTGGTGAGGCCGTGGCCCACCTTGAGATAACGGCCATCCTCGGTGGGCAGGAAGTTGGAGATTTCGCGCTCCACGATCTTCAGCCCGTGGCGGTGCAGGTCAAGATCGGCAATCACTTTCGGGTTCAGCAGCGAAACAGTGTAGGACGCCGCCGAATTGCGGAAGCCGGGGTGGAACTCCTCGGTGACGGCGGCACCGCCCACCACGTCGCGCTTTTCCAGAACGGTGACCTTGTGGCCCGCCTTCGCGAGATAGAAAGCGCAAACCAGCCCGTTGTGGCCGCCGCCGATGATGAGGATCCTGCTCATGCTCAAACTCCGATTGCAGCGGGGTTTAGCCGGGCGGCAGCGGCGGGGGAATGGCCATTCTGGTGAAAAGAAAAGGCCGGGATTTCCCCCGGCCTCAACAGATTGGGAAACACGCTGCAGGCTCTGGCCTTCCCAGCGGAAGGCCAGAACGCGTTAGCAGCTGTAGTACATGTCGTATTCCACCGGGTGGGGGGTCATGCGGTAGCGGTCTTGCTCTTCCTGCTTCAGCTCGAGATAGCTGTCGATCTGGTCCTTGGAGAACACGCCGCCCTTGAGCAGGAACTCATGGTCCGCGTTCAGGCTGTCGATGGCTTCCTGGAGCGAGCCGCAGACGGTGGGAACCTTGGCGAGCTCCGCTGGCGGCAGGTCATAGAGGTTCTTGTCCATTGCGGAGCCGGGGTGGATCTTGTTCACGATGCCATCAAGGCCGGCCATGATGATCGACGAGAAGCAGAGATAGGGGTTTGCCGTCGGATCGGGGAAGCGCACTTCAACGCGCTTGGCCTTGGGGTTGGAGGTGAACGGGATGCGGCAGGAGGCCGAACGGTTGCGGCTGGAATAGGCCAGCAGCACCGGGGCTTCATAACCCGGAACGAGGCGCTTGTAGCTGTTCGTCGAGGGGTTGGTGAAGGCGTTCAGGGCCTTGGCATGCTTGATCACGCCGCCGATGAAATAGAGGCAGGTCTCCGAAAGGTCGGCATATTCCTTGCCGGCCATCTGGGGCTTGCCATCTTTCCAGATCGAGAAATGGCAGTGCATGCCGGAGCCGTTGTCGCCGAACACCGGCTTGGGCATGAAGGTGGCGGTCTTGCCATAGGCGTGGGCCACGTTGTGGATCACATACTTGTAGATCTGCATGTGGTCGGCGGCCATCACCAGCGGCTGGAAGCGGGTGCCCAGCTCGTGCTGGCCCGAGGCCACTTCGTGGTGATGCTTTTCAACCATGAGGCCCATTTCGCCCATGACCGAGAGCATTTCGCCGCGCATGTCCTGGGCTGAGTCCATCGGGTTCACCGGGAAGTAACCGCCCTTGGTGCGCATGCGGTGGCCCATGTTGCCGCCTTCATAGTCGCGGTCGGAGTTCTTGGGCAGCTCGATGCCGTCAACCTCAAAGCCGGTCTTGTAGGTGGAGGTGGAGAACTTCACGTCATCGAACACGAAGAATTCGGCTTCGGGGCCGACGAACACGGTGTCGCCGATCTTGGTGGAGTTCAGGTAGGCTTCGGTGCGCTTGGCAATCGAGCGCGGATCGCGGTTATAGCCTTCGCCGGTGCCCGGGTCGGCGATGTCGCAGAACACGGCCATGGTGGTCTGGGCATAGAACGGATCGAGATGCACGGAGGAGGCATCGGGGCGCAGGATCATGTCGGACTCGTTGATGGCCTTCCAGCCGGCAATCGAGGAGCCGTCGAACATCAGGCCTTCTTCCCATGCGTCGGCACCCATCTGCGAGACGTCCATGGTCAGGTGCTGCATCTTGCCGCGCGGATCGGTGAAGCGCAGGTCAACATACTTCACGTCCTTGTCCTTGATCATCTTCAAGGCGGCGTTGACGTCTTTCTTTTCTTCTTTTGCCATTGGTTTTCAAACCCCTCTGTTGGCGTTGTTCGGTTCGGTTTATTCAGCGCGTGTGCGCGAGAATTGGGACTTAGAGCGCGTCGTTGCCGGACTCGCCGGTGCGGATGCGGATAGCCTGTTCAATCGACGAGATAAAGATTTTCCCATCGCCGATGCGGCCGGTGCGTGCGGCATTTTGGATGGCTTCAATGGCCTTGGCCACCAGCTCATCGCCCACCACGATTTCAAGTTTCACCTTGGGCAGGAAATCCACGACATATTCGGCGCCGCGGTAAAGCTCCGTGTGGCCCTTCTGGCGGCCAAAGCCCTTGGCTTCGGTGACAGTGATGCCCTGGATGCCGACGCCCTGGAGCGCCTCCTTCACCTCATCGAGCTTGAATGGCTTGATGATGGCTTCGATCTTTTTCATGGTTCAGCCTCTCTAACGGTGTTTTGCGGTTTGCATGTGCCGTGCCAGTTTCCAAGCCCTGCAATTTCAACATCTTAGCCGCGTGTCTAAAATTTTGGCAGCAAAAAGTGCCGAAAATCTCATCCGCGTGCCTAAAAAACAGACTCTTGAGTTTTGGGAACTACGGGGGATGCCTTCCCGCCCGATCACTCAAACAGACTAGCCAGCGCGGCGTGACTCGTCTAGACAGCCAGCCAAATTTTGAGGAGCGCCCATCATGGCCAAGGCTGCAAAGACATCCGCAAAGAAATCCCCCGCCAAGAAGCACAAGATCGCCTTGCTCACTGCTGGCGGCCTGGCGCCCTGCCTGTCGGCCGCGGTTGGCTATCTCATTGCCGATTATTCCAAGAAGATGCCGAAGGCCGAGATCATCGGTTACCGCAATGGCTATATGGGCCTGCTCAAGGGCTGGTCTGTCAAGGTGACGCCGCGCACGCGCAAGGAAGCGCTGATCCTCACGCAGCATGGCGGCAGCCCGATCGGCAATTCCCGCGTGAAGCTGACCAATGTGAAGGACTGCATCAAGCGCGGCCTCGTGCAAGAGGGCCAGGACCCGCTGCATGTTGCGGCCGAGCAGCTGGTGAAGGACGGTGTCACCATCCTGCACACCATTGGCGGCGATGACACCAACACCACGGCGGCCGATCTTGCGGCCTATCTTGCCACCAACAACTACAACCTCACCGTGGTGGGCCTGCCCAAGACCATCGACAATGACGTTGTGCCGATCCGCCAGACGCTGGGTGCTGTCACGGCGGCGGAGCAGGGGGCCATCTATTTCGAAAACGCGGTGAATGAGCAGAGCACAAATCCGCGCATGCTGCTGATCCATGAAGTGATGGGCCGCAATTGCGGCTGGCTCACCGCCGCCACGGCGGACACCTATCGCAAGCGCCTGAAGAAGATGAAGTTCGTGCCGGAGTTCAATCTCTCCATGGCGCACAAGGACATTGATGCGGTTTATGTGCCCGAGATTGCCATTGACCTTGAGGCCGAAGCCGCGCGCCTGAAGAAGCGCATGGATGCAAAGGATTGCGTCACCATCTTCCTGTCGGAAGGGGCGGGCGTGGAAGACATCGTGGCCGAGATGCGCGCACGGGGCGAAGAGCCGCAGCGCGATGCCTTTGGCCATGTGAAGATCGACACCATCAACCCCGGCGCCTGGTTCGCCAAGCGCTTTGCCGACATGGTGAAGGCCGAAAAGGTTCTAGTGCAGAAGACGGGCTACATGGCCCGTTCGGCGCGCGCCAACAAGGAAGACCTGGCGCTGATCAAGCTGATGGCTGCCGAGGCCGTGAAGAGCGCGCTGAAGGGCGTCTCCGGCGTCATCGGCCATGACGAAGGCCAGAAGGGCAAGCTGCGCGCCATCGAATTCCCGCGCATCAAGGGCGGCAAGGCCTTTGACACCAAACAGAAGTGGTTCGGCCAATTGCTGAAGGACATCGGCCAGCCCATGGGGAAGAAAGCCGAACAGACGGGCCACTGATCCGTGCCTACGAAGGAGCAGGTTGCTGCGCAGGGTGAGAAGAAGGAAGGCTGGTTCAAAGCCAATCTTGAATTTTCTCTACTCGCTGCGGCGATCTTGGGAGCATTGGCAAATGCTTATCCCTTCAGTCCGCTTCTCGTTGTCTGTGCATTTCCTGCTTCGCTAGTTGGGTTTCTCTTGTGGCCTGTTGGACTCTACTTTTGGTGGGACACGTATTTGAGAAATGAATATCTGTTCTGTGGCAGCGGATTGCAGGTCTATAGCTTTTCTCTCTTGCTGCTAGGCTTGATGTTGCCAGGCATCGTTCTTGGGACGTTGTTTTCTGTTACTGCTCCGGCATGGGCCCGGAGCAGTGCCTCTTCAATTGCGCCCACGAAGCATCTTTTTTGGTGGCTTGCCTGTCCGTTGGTTTTTGCTGCGCAGATTTTGAACTATTTTTGGTTCGATCTGTCTATTCATATGGCAGGTGGACCCTGCGCTGGCGGCTGACTTCACGGGGCACAGCCACAAGGCCACGGTGACCAGCTTTGTACTGGGCAGGATGTCTCAGGTCCGAGAAAAGCAAATTCTGGAGACCGCGCCGAAATTTGATCTCGCAATGTTTCGCGTTTTTCGCCCCTGATGCTTACGCGTGGGCTCGCACATCATCATCGCACCGTGCGCCTACTGGAACCTGTTGACCGTTGAAAGCGCAGGCCCCACACTGGCGGCATGGGGCTGCAATCATTTCATGACATTCTCAACGCCAGCGTCACCTGCGCCAAGACGGTGGCGGAAAGTGATGTTCTGCTGTTTGCCGGCATCACGGGCGATTTTTCGCCCAATCATGTGGATGAAGAGGCGATGCGGGCCACGGCCTATGGCGGTCGCATTGCCCATGGCGCGCTGCTGGTGGGCTATATGTCACGCGCCTCCACGCTGATTGTGGAGAAGTGCGGAGCGCTTAATGAAACGCATTATCCCGTGTCGCTGGGTTATGACCGGGTGCGGTTTCTGAAAGGTGTGCGCATTGGTGACACGGTGACGGTCACCTACACCATCACGGCGCTGGATGCCGCGAAGCTGCGCAGCAGTGCCGCCATTGAAATGAAAAACCAGCGGGGAGAAACGGTGGCCGTGGCCACGCATGTTCTCGCCTGGCTGAAACGCTAAAGGGGGCAAAGGATGAATTGGTTCAGGACGGCGGTTGCGGCTGCGGCGCTGATGGCGGTGACGGGGCCGGCGGTTGCCGACGATGTGGCCGATTGCCAGCAGCAGGCGAACTTGAAGCTGTCGATTGCGTCCTGCGGCAGGCTGCTCGATGGCAAGGGGCTGACGCCGCCGCAGCAGGCCAGCGTGCTGTTGTTGCGCGGAACGGCGCGGCTGGGCACGGGCGATGCTGATGGGGCGATCAAGGACCTTTCGGCCTCCATCACCCTCAACCCGCAAGTTCCCGATGCCTACAACAACCGCGCCAATGCCTATGTGGGCAAGAAGCTGGCGGGGCAGGCGTTGATGGATTACGGCACGGCCCTCAAGCTGAAGCCCGACTATGCGGCGGCCTTCATCAACCGGGCGCGGCTGTTGATCCTGCAGAGGGAGTTCAAGAAGGCGATCACCGACCTGGACAAATACATTGCCCTGCAGCCGGGCAACGTGGATGCCTATAACCTGCGCGGCGTTTGCTATTCCGATGGGGCAGTTGATTTCGCGCGGGCCAAGGCGGATTTCAGCAAGGTGATCAGCCTGCAGCCCAAGGTTTCATCAGGCTACATGAACCGCGGGCTGGCCGAAGCGCGGATGATGGACAATGGCGCGGCGCTGGATGATTTCAACAAGGCCATCACGCTGCAGCCCAACAACATCGCAGCGCTGTATTATCGCGGCTCGCTCAACCTGGACACTCAGGGCTATGACAATGCCGAAAAGGATTTCAACGCGGTGTTGAAGCTGGACCCAAACAACGCCCAGGCCAAGGCCGGTTTGCTGAAGCTGGCCGCCTTGCGCAAGAAGAAGTGAAGGTTCAAGCTGGCGCGGTGTGAACGGCGGTCTGGCCATGAATGAAATTTTGACACCTGCGGAAATGTATCAGGCGGATGCCTTGGCCATTCGCGCGCGGATGCCATCGTTCAACTTGATGGAGAATGCGGGCAAGGCGGTGGCTGATGCCATTGCCCAGCGTTTTGGCAAGCGGCGCGTGGCGGTGATTTGCGGGCCGGGCAACAATGGCGGCGATGGCTTCGTGGTGGCAAGGCTGCTTGCGGCGCGCAAATGGCCGGTGACGCTGTTCCTCACTTGTGATGTCGCGGCCCTTTCGGGCGATGCCGCAGCGATGGCCAAAAAATGGCGCGGCAAGGTGCACCCCTTCGCCGCCTTCGGCACCAGCTTCGAACACAAGGCCAAGCCGCAACTGATTGTTGATGCGATTTTCGGCGCAGGGCTGAACCGTGAATTTTCCCCGCTGTGGGCGGCGGCCATTGCCGCAGCGAAAGTTCCTGTTGTGGCCATTGATGTGCCATCAGGCCTTGATGGCATGACGGGGCGGCCGGTGGGGGCGGCCGTGAGGGCGGATGTGACAGTGAGCTTCTTCCGCAAGAAGCCCGGCCATGTGCTGGAGCCAGGGCGCGGGCTGTGCGGTGAATTGGTGCTGGCAGACATCGGCATTCCGGCCGCGGTGCTTGAGGCAATTGCTCCCAGGCTGTGGGAGAACAGCGCGCCGGACCTGCCTGGCGTCACAGCCATGGGGCACAAGTTCACGCGCGGCCACGCCCTGGTGTGGAGCGGGCCGGAACTGGCCACGGGGGCATCACGCCTCGCCGCGGTTGCTGCGGCGCGGGCCGGGGCGGGGCTGGTGAGCCTGGTGGGGGACGAGGCCGCATTGCGCATTCAGGCGGCGCATGTGACATCGGTGATGCTCAAGCCGGTTTCAGGCGATGGCGCCTGGCGCAAGATGCTGGAGGACAAGCGGATCACATCCCTCTGCCTTGGCCCTGCCGCGGGCGTTTCGGCGGGCTTGCGGCGAAGCGTGTTGACGGCGCTGGCCGATGGCCCGGCCTGCGTGCTGGATGCCGATGCGCTGACCTGTTTTGAATCAGAACCGGACGAGTTGTTCGCGGCCATTCAGGCGCGGCCGGAGCGGGCCTGCGTGATCACCCCGCATGAGGGCGAATTCGCACGGCTTTTCAGCACGTTGAAGGACAGCATTGAGAGCAAGGTTGAGGTGGCGCGCAAGGCGGCCGAACGCTCGGGCGCCATTGTCCTGTTCAAGGGGCCGGACACGGTGGTGGCTGCGCCGGATGGCCGGGCCAAGGTGAACACCAATGCTCCAGCCAAGCTGGCGGTTGCTGGCTCTGGCGACGTGCTGGCGGGCATTATCACGGGGCTGCTGGCCCAAGGCATGGGTGGCTTTGAGGCGGCCTGTGGCGGCGCCTGGCTGCATGGCGAGGCGGCCAACCATTGCCCAAGGCGCAACATCATGGCGGAAGATCTGCTGGACCACATCGGCGCATGAAAAGCCACGTGAAAGGCGCCTATGACAACCCTGTTCTGCTGCTCATCGGCACGGGGGCAACGCTTGGCCTCAACTTCCCCTTCGGCAAGCTGGCGGTGGCGGCCGGCATTGCCCCGCCCCTGTGGGCAGCCTTCATTTCGATGGGTGCAGGCCTCACGCTGATGGCGGTTGCGGCCGCAAGCGAGCCGCGTCTGGCGCTCAATGGGCGGGTGTTGCGGTTCGGATTGCTGTCTGGGTTTCTCTCCTATGTCATGCCCAACCTGCTGACCTTCACAGTCATCCCGCAGATTGGCAGTGGGCTCGCAAGCCTGATGTTCGCGCTTTCGCCAGTGACCACGGCGCTTTTGTCACTGGTGATGCAGGTGCGGCCACCCAACAGGTTGGGGCTGGCGGGCATTGGGCTTGGGTTGCTGGGGGCAATGGTGATCGTTTGGGGAAAGAACAGCGGGGCAGGCGGGGGCTTTTCCGGCTGGCTGCTGCTGGCGCTGGCGGTGCCGGTGTTTCTGGCGATCGGCAATGTCTACCGGACCATGGCCTGGCCACAGGGTGCTGGCCCGCGCACGCTGGGAAGCCTGACCAATCTTGCCGCCGTGCCTTTCCTGCTGGTCATCGCGCTGGCTCTCAATGGCGGGCTGGAGCTTGCGCCCTTTGCCCGCGTGCCTTGGCTTCTGGTGGCGCAGCTTGCCTCATCCACCATGATGTTTGCGATGTTCTTCCGGCTGCAGCAGATTGGCGGCCCAACTTATCTGAGCCAGATCGGCTATGTGGCGGCGGCGGTGGGGCTGGTGATTGGCGTCAGCCTGCTGGGGGAAAGCTATCCCGCCGCCGTGTGGGCGGGGGTGGCGATCATTGCGCTGGGAATTGGATTGTCGACGGTCTCAGCGCGCCGCCCAAAGCAGGCCGCGCTCAACGATTGAAGTCATCTCCGGCGAGGCGAATTCATCCGCCGTGTGGCCCAGGGCAGAATAGAACACACGGCCTTTGCCATAGTGCTTCTTCCACACCACGGGCATGACCACGCCCTTGATGAAATCACAATGCGTGCCGTCAAAGGTGGTCGTGGCCAGCACTTCTATGGCCGGGTCCACGTGCATGTAATATTGCTCGGAGCGGAAGGGGAAATCCGCAATGCCGCGCATCACCGGATCATCCGCCTTTTTCACATTGACGCGAAAATCAATGATGTTGCCGGGGTGGGCCACCCATTGGCCGCCGGTCATGAACTGGTATTCAGTTTCATTGCGGAAGGCATCGCACATCAGGCCGTGAAAACCGCCAAGCCCCACGCCCCCGCGCACGGCATCACACAGCGCCGTCACCTCTTCCTTGGCGATGGTGGCCATGGTGATCATCGGCACGATGAGGTCGAACTTGCCCAGTTCCGCTTCCGTCAGCACCTTGGTGCCGTGTTCCACGCGCACCGCAAAGCCATGGCGCTCCAGCAGGCCCTTGGTGATGGTGGCGGAACGCTCAGGCGTGTGGCCTTCCCAGCCGCCCCAGAAGATGAGGGCCTGTTTTTGGGTGGATGATGTCATGTCAGTGGGCGCGCCTCGGCTTCAGGGTGTAGCGGCTGTGGGCCTTGTCAAAGCCGGCGAAGTAATCGCCGATTTGCGGGTGGCGCACGGGTTCGGCATTGTCGTCCACCTGCAGGTTCTGCTCCGAGACATAGGCGACATATTCCGTCTCATCATTCTCGGCGAGCAGGTGATAAAAAGGCTGGTCCTTGCGCGGGCGCACTTCTGCTGGAATGGAGTTCCACCATTCCTCGGTGTTGGAAAAGACCGGATCGACATCAAAAATCACGCCACGGAACGAAAACAGGCGGTGGCGCACGATCTGGCCGATCTGGAATTTGGCTTCGGCGCGAATGCTCATGGCCTGAAAATGCCCCGAAGCGGCAGGCAATGCAAGTGATTCAGCCGCTGCGTGATGGCGCGTTCAACCGCGCATGGCGAAAGGCAGGCTGGCCGCAACGCTGATGCCTTGGCGCATGGCGAAGGCGCGCAAGGGCGGGATTTTTGCTACGGCAGAAAGCGTGAGCGCGCGGCCAAGGTGGAAGGCTGGCATGTCGGAGAGCAGGCTGGAATTCATCAGGCCGGTGATTTCAAGACGCGGCACCACATCGCTGTGGCGGAGGCTGGCGTATTCGGCGCAATTGGCCGCAGCCCCTGGGTCGGCCGCGCCGATGATGAGGTCTGCCGCCGTTGCGGCATCGCGCAGCGACAGGTTCAGGCCTTGCGCACCGATGGGCGGGAAGGCATGGGCGGCCTCGCCGATCAGCATGACGCGGGGCTTGGCCAGCTCGGTGGCGCGCTGCACCTGCATGGGGAAGCTGCGCACCGGAGTCACTCCCGAGATCTTGCCGAGGCTGCCATGGCCGGCGAGCTGGATTTCGATTGCCAGCTGCTCCGGCGAAAGCGCGGCCAATGCTGCAATGCGCTCCGGCCTTGCCATCCATACGAGCGCCGAGCGGCGGCCGGGCAAGGGAACAGTGGTGAAGGGGCCATCCTGCTTGTGCCATTCGGTCGAGGTGAATTCGTGGCTTCCGGTATGGTCGAAATTGGTGACAAGGGCGTGCTGGTCAAACTTGCGGGTGGTGGTGGTGAAGCCCAATGACTTGCGCAAGGGCGAGTTCACGCCATCGGCGGCCAGCACCAGCTTCGCCTCGCGCTGGCGGCCATCTTCCAGCGTAACGGTGATGGCATCGGCACCCAGGGCGGCCGCGGCGCATTTGCCTTCCACGAACTCCACGCCGAGCGCCAGGGCGCGCGCATGAAGTGCTGGAATGAGCCGCGCGAGCGGGATGTTCCAGCCGAATTCCGGCAGGCCGAGTTCCGAAGCGGCGAATTCAATGGTGGGCGCTGAAACGAGATTGCCGACATCATCCACCAAATGCAGGCGCTGCAGTGGGGCGCTTTCCGCCATGATATCGCCGGGCCAGACGCCGATGAACTTGAGCAGCTGCATCGCGGGGTGCATCAGGGCCGTGGTGCGCGGATCCACCAATGAGGGCGGCGGCGAGATCACCGTCACGGGCACATTCTCCTGGGCCAGAAGGGCGGCGGCGGCCAGCCCGGCAGGGCCAGCGCCCGAGACAATGACAGGGCGTTCCATGATCAGACTTTCGGCTGTGTTTTCAACATGCTGGGGCGGTTGCTGAAGGCTTCATACCAAGTGGCAAGGTGGCCGCGGCCATTGCGCCAGGCGAGGGCGTCATGGCGGACGTCGAGATAACCCAGTGCCACGGCTGTGGCGATGCTGCCAAGGTTGACCTCGGCCAGCGTTTCCGCCCATTGGCCTTCAAGCTCATCGAGCGCGGCGCGGATGCGGGCGCGCAGGCGCTCGGCATATTCGGGCCAATGGGCCGTGGGCGGGCGGGCGGCGGTTTCATAGCGCAAGGCCACGGCGGCGTCGCCCAGGCCCTGGGCCAGCGCCAGCAGCGTAAGCACGCGGAAATGCTTGGCGCCATCATCAGCCAGCAGCGCCTTGTTGCCCGCCACGTGGCAGAAATATTCCATGATCACCCTGCTGTCATAAAGCGGGCGGCCATGGTCGGTTTCCAAAATGGGGATCTTGCCCAAGGGGGAAAGCTTGGCCAGCGCCTCATTCACCTCATGGGGCTTCAAGGCCGCGCTTTGCAGCTGCACGCGGGATTCCAGCCCGGCTTCCAGCGCCGTCACCATGCTCATGCGCACGAAGGGGGAGAGCAGATCGCCATAAAGTTTCATGTGGGGCTCCTTCAGTTTTGGCCTTGGGGTGGCAGGCTGCCGGGATTGAAAGTCATGGATGGGTCCCTGTCAAAGAAAAAGGCGGGGCGCAGCGTCATCTCATGCCAGAAGGTGGGAAGGATGGGGAAATCCTCCGGCCTTGGCACATGGCGGAAGCCCATGGTGTACCAGATCACCAGGTCTTCATTGTTGATCGAGCGCTTCTGCGCAACATAGGCGGGAAGGCCCTCGTCCTTGGTTGAAAGGTTGGGGTAGAGACCTGCAGACCAATCCTCGCCCTCGGCATAGCGGCTGGCCCACAGCGTGTAGGCCGAGAAGCCGGCGCGGCGCTGCGGCGGGTCTGCGGCATCCATCACCGCGGTGGCGCCGTGGTGGGCGTCAATCCAATAGCTGGGCGTTTCGCCAAGGCCGTTCTTTTCATTGGGGTTGATGACGCGCCAGCCTTCCCCGGCACTTTCATGGTCTTCGGCGATGGGGCCTTCGGCTGCGTATCTATCGGTCTTCACCGTCCACAGCGAGGTGCGGGTTTTGGAGCCCTCGATCTTGCCGGGCACGATGGTGTCGCGCACCAGCGCGTTCTTCGGTCCATCGACATCGAGATCGAGACGGAAGGAGAAATAGTGCTCATGGTTGGGCGCCACAGTGTAGGGTGCGATGAGCGAGCCATATTTCGTGACTTCGGCGGCGGCAGGGTCGGCCAGCGATTTCGCGGCGGTGGATTTGATGGCGTCAAAGCCCGTGGCGCCCACGCGCATGGTGATGTTGCCCTGCGGCGAGAACACATAGTCCACCGCATAGTCATAGTTGCCCAGCGTGGTGATGTGGCGGATGACCATCTCGGTTTGGGCGATGCCGTCCACGCGCTTGGCGCCGGATTCATAGTGGCGCCAGCCGGGGTCTCCCGTGGCGCGCTCAAACAGGCACAGGGCCTTGGGCCGCGTGAATGTGCCGCCCACGTCATTGGGGAAGGTGAGGTCAATGAAGTAGGAGGCTTCGGGGCAGTCGGTTCCCGGCTTCAATGAGGAAATCATGTAGCCAAGGCCGAATTCGCCAGCGTCCAGAAAGGTGCGGTAGGACCATTCGGGGTTCGGGTCCATGTAAGGCACGAAGACCTCCGAGAGGTTCATCTGGTAGGCGACATCGCGGGCCTTCGCGCCATCATTGAAGCGCACGAGATTGACGATCAGCCCGGCGCGCTTGTCGGGGCGCAAATGCATGGACCAGTTCGCCCATTTCACGTCGAGATTGCCGGAAAGCGTGATGTTGCTGCCTTGCGGGGCAACGATGGCGATGGGCTTCAGCGCCGGGCCCGGCTGGGGCAGGCTCTTGCCATAGCCCTGCGGCATGGACGGCAGTCCGGTGATGCCGCTGTCGATGACGCTCAGCACCTCGCCGCTGTCTGTATCAACAATGCCCATCAGGCCCTCGATGGGGCGGGCGGCATAGGGGCTGGCGGCTTCATCATGGGTGAAACAGGGCACTTTCAGCACGCGCTTGCCTTCCAGCCCATCGCCGGGGAAAGCGCCAGCCGAATTGGGCGTGCAGAACACATTCTTCAAACCGCGCTTGGCGATGGCATCCTTGAAGCGCTGGTCGGCCATCAGGTTGTCGCGGGCCTTGATCCACTCGTAATCCATGATGGCGGGCTGGGCGTTGGGTTTGGGTGTGTAGGATGTGACCTTGTTGGCGGTGAGGTCCACCAACGCCTCATAGGTCACGAGGTTGCGGCGCAGCACCACAAAGGCGGCGCGGGTGAAAGGTGTGCCCGGTGTCCAGGCGCGCATCGCCTCCTTGGCGGCGGGCTTGAGGGTGATGGCGGGGTAAACCGTGTCTGCATCCGCATCGCCTGCGGCCGTGAGAAGCTTCACCGTCCCGGCGATCTCATCCGGGGTAAGGGCATCCAGCGGGTGGAAAGGGCCTTTCTGGTCGGCGGCCAGTGCCAGGCCCGGCGCGGCGAGGCCAAGCGTGATGATCAGTGTACGGAGGAGTTGGCGCATCATGATGGCTTTTCTACCCCAGCGCGTGGCCGGCTTCTATGTGCGCAATGCCACACCCAGCCGCCCCGCAAGATCCTGGATGAATTGCCAGGCCACGCGGCCCGAGCGCGCGCCACGGGTGACTGACCATTCATTGGCGGCATGTTCCAGCTCACTGGCGGGAAGCTTCAGGCCAAAATGCGCGGCATAGCCATGCACCATGGCGAAATAATCTTCCTGCGAGCAATGATGGAAGCCGAGCCAAAGGCCGAAGCGGTCTGACAGGGACACTTTCTCCTGCACGGCCTCCGAAGGCGAGATGGCGGTGGAACGCTCATTCTCGATCATGTCGCGCGGCAGCAGGTGGCGGCGGTTGGAGGTGGCATAGAAGATCACGTTTTCCGGCCTGCCTTCAAGCCCGCCATCCAGCGCGGCCTTCAGGGATTTGTAACTGGTGTCATTGGCGTCAAAGGAAAGATCATCGCAGAACACGATGAAGCGGAACTTGGGCGCGCCGCGCAGCAGGGCCATCAGCTGGGGCAGGGTGGAGATATCCTCGCGGTGAATTTCCACCACCTTGAGGCTTTTCACCGCGGCTGCCACCTTGGCATGGGCGGCCTTGACGAGAGAGGACTTGCCCATGCCGCGCGCGCCCCACAGCAGGGCATTGTTGGCGGGCAGGCCCCTGGCGAAGCGCGTGGTGTTCTCGAGCAGGATGTCCTTGGCCTGATCCACGCCCTTGAGAAGGGCGATATCCACGCGGTTCACCTTGGCCACAGGCCCCAGGCCTGCAACCGGGCCGTTCCACACAAAGGCTTGATGCTTGGCGAAATCGGGCGCCTTGGCGGGTGCGGGCGAAAGGCGGTCCAAGGCCGCGGCAATGCGCTGCAACTCAGCCAATTGGGTGGATTTGGGCATGCGGAAAAACCTGTAGCGAAAGGTTGCAATGGCCTAATCCATCGCTATATTCCGCGCAAGTTTTGTTTCGGCCGCCGGCATCCGGCGCGCCTTCAGGAGCCATGATGACCCTCATTCCACTTCTCGCCCAAGCGGCGCCTTCTGCCACGCCGGGTGCTGGCGACATCTTCACCATGGTCTTCCCGATGGTGGCGATTCTGGGCGTGTTCTATTTCTTCATGATCCGCCCTCAGCAGCAGAAGCAGAAGGAACACCAGGACCGGCTTTCGAAAGTGGTGCGCGGCGACACGGTGGTGACGCATGGCGGACTGATCGGCAAGGTGGTGCGCGTGGTGGATGACAGCGAACTGCTGGTGGATATCGGCAAGGGCGTTGAAGTGCGCGTGCTGCGCCAGGGGCTTTCCGACGTGCGCTCGAAGAATGAGCCTGCAAAGCCTGCCGACAAGAAAGCCTGATCTTCATGTTTCATTATTCGCGCTGGAAAATCCTCAGCATCCTGGGCGCGGTGCTGATTGCGCTGCTGCTAGCGGTGCCCAATGTGCTGCCGCCTGCCACGCAGGATGTGTGGAAGACCAAGTTTGGCCTGAAGCCGATGACGCTGGGCCTCGACCTGCAGGGCGGCTCCAACATCCTCATGGAGGTGGACCGCAAGGATCTGACCGACAAGGTGCAGCAGCAGCTGATGGGGGACATCCGCTCGGCCATGCGCGAAAACAAGATCGGCATTGGTGGCCTGGCCAAGACCGACACGGGTGTGACCGTTTCCATCAACAAGCCCGAAGAAGTGGACAAGGCCAAGGCGCAGTTCGACAAGCTGTTGCAGCCGCTGGATGCAGGCATCCTCTCGGCTGGCGCGGCAGTGAACCTGTTCTCCCTGACGCAGAGCGGCCAGCAATTCACCTTCGCCATCCAGCCCAATGGCTTTGACGCCAAGATGGCCAATGCGCTGAAGCAGGCGATGCGCGTTCTTGAGCTGCGTATCAACGGCCTGGGCACGACCGAATCCTCCATCCAGCAGCAGGGCAAGGACCGCATCTCGATCCAGATCCCCGGCTTGCAGGACCCTGAGCGCGTGAAACTGCTGCTCGGCTCCACGGCCAAGCTCACCTTCCAGCTTCTGTGCCAGCAGCAGCCCAGCGGGGCCAATGCGCTGCCGCCACCGGATTGCGCCGCCATGCCACGCAAGGAAGACGTGGACGCCGCCAAGAAGGAAAAGGAAACCAAGACCGGCCAGAAGGTGGAAAACCTCACCGATGCTGAGTTGAAATCCCTGCCGCAAATCTGGGTGCAGACGGCGGGCCTTGCGACCGTTGACGGCGCTGACCTGACGGATGCGCAGCCAAGCTTTGACCAGAACAACACGCCTGTCGTCACCTTCAAGTTCAACCAGAAGGGCGCTGTGCGCTTTGGCAAGCTGACGGCCGACAATGTGGGCAAGCCGTTTGCCATCGTGCTGGACGGCATTGTGCAAAGCTATCCCAACATCAACGAGCCGATCCTTGGCGGCTCCGGGCAGATTTCCGGGCGCTTCACGGTGGAGGAGACCAACAACCTCGCCATCACGCTGCGCTCCGGCGCGCTGCCTGCCAAGCTGGCCATCGCCGAGGAAGCCACGGTTGGCCCCAGCCTTGGCGCAGATTCGATCAAGGCCGGTGTTTACGCCTCAGTCGCGGGCCTGATCTTCGTGATGATCTTCATCCTGCTGCCTTACGGCTTCTTTGGCGTGATTGCCGACTTCGCGTTGGTAATCAACCTGATCATGCTGGTGGCGGTGATGTCGCTGTTCGGCTTTACGCTCACCCTGCCGGGCATTGCGGGCATTGTGCTCACGCTTGGCATGGCGGTGGACTCCAACGTGCTGATCTATGAGCGTGTGCGCGAAGAATGGCGCCACGGCAAGACGGCGCTGGCCGCCATTGAAACAGGCTTCAAGGCCGCCCTCAACACGGTGATTGACGCCAACGTGACCACGCTGATCGCCGCCTTCATCCTGTTCGGCATGGGCACCGGCCCGGTGCGTGGCTTCGCCATCACGCTGGGTGTCGGCATCATCACAACCATGTTCACTGCCTTTGCCCTCACACGTCTGATCGTGGCCACTTGGGTGAAACGCTACAAGCCCAAGGAGATCAATCTCTGATGCGCTGGAAACCCATCCGCCTCATTCCCGACGACACCAAATACCCGTTCATGCGCCTGTCGCGCTTCGGGTTCTTCGTATCGGGCATCCTGTGCGCCATTTCGATCGCGTTGTTCGCCGTCAAGGGCCTGAACTATGGCATCGACTTCAAGGGCGGCACGGAAATCCGCGTGCGCTCGGCCAATGCTGTTGAGCTTGACGCACTGCGCACCAAGCTTGATTCCATCGGCATCGGCAAGGTTGAGCTGCAGCAGGTTTCGGGCGGCAATGAAGTGCTGGTCAAGGTTGCCTCGCAAGAGGGTGATCAGGAAGGTCAGCTGACGCAGAAAAAGGTGATGGAGGCGCTGGGCCCCGGCTTCGAGAAGCGCTCGGTCAACTCGGTGGGCGGCACGGTCTCTTCCGAATACACCCAGAACGCCACCGGCGCCGTGATGCTGTCGATCATCTTCGTGCTGTTTTACCTGTGGATGCGCTTTGAGTGGCAGTTCGCGCTGGGCGCCGTGCTGTCGCTGCTGCATGACGTGACGCTGTCGATTGGCCTGTTCAGCCTCATCGGGCTGGAGTTCAACCTTTCCGTGGTGGCGGCCATTCTCACCATTATCGGCTATTCGCTTAACGATACCGTGGTGGTGTTCGACCGTATCCGCGAGTTCCTGCGCCGCTACAAGTCGATGGGGCTGGCGGACCTGATTGATTTCTCGATCAATTCAGTGCTGCCGCGCACCATCCTCACCTCGCTGGCCACGCTGATGGCACTTCTGGCGCTTTACCTGTTCGGTGGCGAAGTGATTCACGGCTTCTCCTTCGCCATGATCTGGGGCGTGGTGGTGGGCACCTATTCGTCCATCTTCATCGCTTCGCCTGTGTTGATCTTGCTGGGCACCAAGCGGGAAATCTCGGCGGCTGAGGCCAAGCGCCCGGCCCGGACGTGACATGAAATTCCTGCCGGAGCGGCGGCTCATCACATCTTTTGGTGATGGCGGTTTCCGCTTTGGTGATCATTCGCACCGCGGGCATCTTTTGGTCCTGCCCTCCGGCATGCGGGCCTGGGATGGCGCAGACCTGTCAGCCGTGCGCGCCGAGTCGGAGGAGATTGATTTCCTGCTCATCGGCACCGGCACCAAATTCCAGCGCATGAGCGATGGGATGGCGGCGCAACTCCGGTCCTTGGGGGTGAGCGGTGACGCCATGACCACATCGGCAGCGGTTGCCACCTATAACCTGATGTTGGGCGACAAGCGGCGGGTTGCGGCAGCGTTTCTGGCGGTGCCGTGATGGATGAGGTGAGCGCACTGGTGCGCCAGCAGGACCGGGACCGCTATCTCGCCAGCCTGTTTGCGCCGGAGGCCAAGCGGCCGCACCTGCTGGCGCTTTATGCCTTCAGCGCCGAAATCTCGCGCATAGCCTCGCAAGTGAGCGAGCCGCATCTGGCGGAGATCCGGCTGCAATGGTGGATGGACACCATTGACGGGCTTTACCATGGTGACGCCCAAGCCCACCCCGTGGCGCAGGCGCTGGGGCGGGCGATCGTGGAAGGCGACATTCCCAAGCATGCGCTGATGAACCTCGCCAAGGCGCACCAATTTGATTTCTATTCCGACGCCATGCCCAGCCTGCATGATCTTGAGGCCTATCTGGGAGAGACGGCTTCGTCGCTGATCCAGATGACGGCGATGGTTCTGGACAAGGATGCGGCATTGGAGTGCCAGGAGGCTTCCGGCCTTGCCGGGGTGGCCTATGGCATGGGGCGGCTGTTCAACGCTTTGCCGCTTGCCATGCGGCTGCGGCAGGGCTTCCTGCCCCTTGAGCTTCTGGCCCAGCGCGGCGTGCTGCCGGACAAGGTGGCCGAGCCGGAGCAGGAGGCGGCCGTCGGCGTCGTGCTCGCGGACCTGCGGCTGCGCGCCCAAGACCGGCTGGCGCAGCTGCGGCGGGTGACGTTCACCATCAAGCCGCCGGTGGCGCCTGCCTTCCTGCATGTGGCGCTGGCCGAAGCCTATCTGGCGCGGGCCGCCCGGCTGGGTGCGGGGATGCTGACGCGGGGCTGTGACATCAGCCAGCTGCGCAAGCAATGGCTGCTGTGGAAAGCCGCCAAATCCGAGGAGTTCTAGGGCGGGCGCAGGGGCAACAGAGTGGTTGCTCTTTCGGGCCAATCTGGTTATCACCCGGTGCAACGAAGCATGTCGGGGCGTAGCGCAGTCTGGTAGCGCACCTGCCTTGGGCGCAGGGGGTCGCGAGTTCGAATCCCGCCGCCCCGACCACTTCGGCGAAGACAGATGAGGGCCAAATGAACGCACGCATTTACAAACCCGCCCGCAGCGCCATGCAATCCGGCAAGGGCAAGAGCAAGGAATGGTTCCTGGAATTCGTGCGTGAAACCCGCCAGACCGCTGACCCGCTGATGGGCTGGACCTCGGGCGACACCTCCACCCAGGTGAAGCTGCGCTTCGACAGCCAGGCCGAGGCCGAGGATTACGCCAAGCGCAACGGCATCGCCTATAGCGTGGAGCCGGAAGCCCCGGTGCGCATGCAGAAGAAATCCTACCCCGACAATTTCAAGTTTGGCCGCGCCACCAACTGGACGCATTGAGTTTTGCCGTCTAGCCTGACAGCCAAGACCCCGTAGCTCAGCTGGACTAGAGCAAGTGCCTTCTAAGCACTAGGTCGCACGTTCGAATCGTGCCGGGGTCGCCACCCTTTATCACGAGTGGCGACGCTCACGGCAGCATCCTGAATGATCAGAATTTGTATGAAATGCCAGCGCGCAGTGTGACGACGGAATTTTCCAATTTCACCAGGCTAGCGCTGGCGCCTGGCGTCACGACTGTACCGTCCCGGGCCGGAAAGTTTGCGTAGAGCGCCTCAAAATTGACAACCACATTTTCGCTCACGGCGTGATCCACGCCAGCGCCCACGACCCAACCCGCCTGCAGGCCATCAATGTTTGATTCAAACAAGGTGGGGCAGCAGGTTATGGTTTGGTGCAAGGTGTGGAAATCGCCGAGTGCGAGGCCGCCGGAAACCGAGAAAAGCGTGTCTCCCGAGATCATTCCGAGCTTGGCGCGAACCGTGCCAAAGGCATCCATGGCATCGTGGCGATGGTAGGAGTAGTTGCCGAAATTAAGGGTGCCTTCGTCCGAGGAATTGCCCGTCCAGCTCAAATCGCCAACAGCGCCGAGCACCATGTTGTTGCTGAGCACCGTGTTGTAGCCCAGTTGGCCACCGATCGAGGCGCCCCAGTTCGTCCTTGCTGTGTTCGTCGAATTCCAGACAGCTATCGCAGGGGACGATGTGTCATCAAATGAGTTGCCCTGGCCCTGTGAAATCAAGGCCGTGGTGCCCGCGAGAATGCCGACATATGGTCCGGACCAATCATGAGCCGGGGAGCCAACATCTGCGGCTTGCGCAAATGAGATTGCTGATGTGAGTGCCAATGCCGCCGCAAAAACTTGTTTCATGATCGCCTGCCCAATTTGTGTGAATGCAAATTAGAAAACGAATCGAGCCATCGCAATTGTGATTTTTGTAATTGATTGCGAAACTCTATCTGTGCAGCATATTAGTTACACAAATTCAGGTTGTATTTTTCGTGTGGTGCGATTCCGAGCTGAAACGGCTGTAGTGGCACTGTCACTGGCTCAGGAAATCCCCGCATTTGGGCGCGGTGGTGTCGGCGCCCCAGGGCATGATGGGCACGGTGGAGGTTGAGTTCTGCGGTGAGCCGTCGATCAGCTTGTCGGTGTAGCTCATGTAAACCAGCACATTGCGCTTGGCGTCGCAGCCGCGCACGATCTGCATCTTCTTGAAGAACAGCGAGCGGCGCTGGCTGAACATGTCCTCGCCCTGCTCCATCTTGTCCTTCGCCTTGAAGCGGATCGGCGCGATCTGGCGGCACGACAGCGAAATGTCCGACACCTGCTCGGCGAGCCCGAGCCAGCCCTTGAAGCCGCCCTTTTCCGGCACCGTAAAATGGCAGGCGACACCCTCCACCTCGGGATCGTCGATGCCGTAGGTGGCGAGCTTGTCGTTGGGGCTCATCCACTTGAACACGGTGGAGCGGCGGAAGATCAAATCCGGCTCATCGGCCGCGAAGGCCGACCACGCGGTCAGGATGGCGAACACCACGACGGCAAGGCCGATCAATTTCGGGCGCATCTCGCCGCGTTGCCATCTGCCCAGTGCCATCGATTTCTCCGTCAACGTAACCCCGGCCATATAGGGTTACCCTTTGGCCATCGGTAGGGGCGGAAGCCGTTAAGGCAAAATGAGGGGATTTGCCAGATATTTTCCGCTCGGTTGAGATTGGCGGGCGCTGCGTGAACTCCTTGCTTCGTTGGCGCACTAACGATCGAAACCGAAAAGTAAGGAAGTGTTGCGTTGCGTATCAAACTGGTTCCCGGAACGCGTGCCGAATTCACATTTGCGTGCGGTCCCTCCTCCCTCTGGGCCAAATCTTTCGGGGCCAAATCTTTCGGGGCTA
>JAGWTZ010000082.1 GCA_028868695.1 Alphaproteobacteria bacterium
CTATTTCATGACCGGCTTCTCGGAGAGCGACCTTCTGGACCGCGCCAAGGCCGGCGGCGCGCTGGGCGTGTTCAGCAAGCCCACCAACCCAATGCAGCTTCTCGACATCGTGGAAAAGCAGGCCGCCTGAGGCGCACCATTCCCCAAATCAAAACGGCGGGCCTTGCAGCCCGCCGTTTGCATTTCAGGTTGTGGCGGGCGTTCAGCCCATGGCCTTCTGCAGGTTCTTGTCCACGGCGTCGATGAAGCCTTCGGTGGTCAGCCACTTCTGGTCGGGGCCGACGAGCACCGCGAGGTCCTTGGTCATCTTGCCTTCCTCGATGGTCTGCACCGTCACCTTTTCCAGGGTTTCGGCGAAGGCCTTGAGGCGGGCGTTGTCATCCAGCTTGGCGCGGTGCTTCAGGCCGCCGGTCCAGGCGAAGATCGAGGCAGTGGAGTTGGTGGAGGTGGGCTTGCCTTCCTGGTGCAGGCGGTAGTGGCGCGTCACCGTGCCGTGGGCGGCTTCGGATTCCACGATCTTGCCATCCGGCGTCATCAGCACCGAGGTCATCAGGCCGAGTGAGCCATAGCCCTGGGCCACAAGGTCAGACTGCACGTCGCCGTCATAGTTCTTGCAGGCCCAGACATAGCCGCCGCTCCATTTCATGGCCGAGGCCACCATGTCGTCGATCAGGCGGTGTTCATAGGTGATGCCGGCCTTTTCAAACTGGGCCTTGAACTCCTTCTCATAGACTTCCTGGAAGATGTCCTTGAAGCGGCCGTCGTAGGCCTTGAGGATGGTGTTCTTGGTGGAGAGGTAAACCGGATAGTTGCGGTTCAGGCCATAGTTCATCGAGGCGCGGGCAAATTCATAGATCGAGTCGTCGAGGTTATACATGCCCATGGCCACGCCGGAGCCGGGACTCTTGAACACTTCCTTCTCGATTACCTTGCCATCCTCGCCGACGAATTTGATGGTCAGCGTGCCCTTGCCGGGGAAAGTGAAATCGGTGGCGCGGTATTGGTCGCCGAAGGCGTGGCGGCCGATGATGATGGGCTTGGTCCAGCCCGGCACAAGGCGCGGCACGTTGCGGCAGATGATGGGCTCGCGGAAGATCACGCCGCCCAGGATGTTGCGGATGGTGCCGTTGGGCGATTTCCACATTTGCTTGAGGTTGAATTCCTTCACGCGCGCCTCGTCGGGCGTGATGGTGGCGCATTTCACGCCCACGCCATATTTCTTGATGGCGTTGGCCGAATCCACGGTCACCTTGTCGGCGGTGGCGTCGCGGTTTTCGACCGAGAGATCATAATAATGCAGGTCCACATCCAGATAGGGGCGGATCAGCTTGGTCTTGATCAGGTCCCAGATGATGCGCGTCATCTCGTCGCCGTCGAGTTCAACAACGGGGTTGGCAACCTTGATCTTGTCCATGGAATCCTCTGGTGTGGAGTGTTGAATTTGCGGCTTTCTAGCAGCAGGCCGGGGCAGGGGCAAATGGGGCCTTGGCCCAAGTTGCCACAGGCCGGAAATGCGGCTTGGCGGGGCGTGAAAACTTTTTCCAACTTGTAACCCGATTTGCCTTGCCCCTGTCACATGGCGCGGTTTAAGCCGGGCCATGATGCGGAGTTAGCCCATGACAGCAGGCCAGAACATGTTGGAAAACCAACCCCTTGAGGAAAAGGGCGGCTTGCGCCGGGTTCTGGGGGCGCTGGGCCCCGGCGTCATCACTGGCGCGGCTGATGATGACCCGTCGGGCATTGCCACCTATTCGATTGCCGGGGCGCAATTTGGCCTTGGCCTGCTGTGGATGGCGCCCTTGAGCTGGCCGCTGATGGCCTTTGTGCAAATGATGTGCGCGCGCATCGGCATGGTGACAGGCCAGGGCCTCGCCGGCGCGCTGCGGGCCAAATTTCCAAAGCCGGTCCTGGTGGTGATTTGCCTCTCGCTGCTGGTGGCCAACACCATCAATGTGGCCTCTGACCTTGCCGGTATGGCAGATGCCGCCTCGCTGCTCACCGGGCTTTCCTCGCATATTTTCGTTGTGCTGTTTGGCGTGGCGATCAGCTGGGCGGTGGTGCGCTTCCGCTACAGCCAGATCGCCAATCTGCTGAAGTGGCTGGCGCTGGCGCTGGTGGCCTATGCCATCACCGCGTTCATGGCCAAGCCGGATTGGGGCCAGGTGTTGCGCGCCTCGTTCAGCGTGTCGCTGCCTGAAAACGGCGGCTTTGCCACCATCGTGGCCATCCTCGGCACCACCATCAGCCCCTACCTGTTCTTCTGGCAGGCCTCGCAAGAGGTGGAGGAAGAGAAGGCCATGGGCCGCCGCATGCTGGTGGCCAGGCAGGGGGCGACGCACCGCGAGCTGGGTGACCGCAAGATTGACGTGGGCATCGGCACGTTCTTTTCCAATATCGTGATGTTCTTCATCATCCTCACCACGGCGCTGACGCTGAATGTGCATGGCCTCACCACACTGTCGACCACCGCTGAAGTGGCCTCGGCGCTGGAGCCCTTGGCCGGCAAGCAGGCGATGCTGCTCTATACCATCGGCATCATCGGCGTTGGCCTGCTGGCCATCCCCACGCTCACCGGTTCTGCCGCCTATGCCTTCAGCGAGACGTTCCGCTGGCGGCACGGGCTCGACGAAAAGTGGTGGCAGGCGCGGGCCTTCTATGGGGTGATCGTGCTTTCCACGCTGGCGGGCATCGCCATGGATTTCCTCAACATCAACCCTGTCTCCGCCCTGTTCTGGACGGCGGTGATCAATGGCGTGCTGGCGCCCTTCCTGCTGGTAGGCATCCTGATGGTGGCGCGCGACAGAGACATCATGCATGGCCAACCCAGCTCGCTGCTCAGCCAGATCGTGGTGGGTGTCACCATCATCCTGATGTTTGGCGCGGCGGTGGGGCTTTTTGTCAGCTGAGGCTTTGACAGGGCCGCCCCGGCGTGGCAGTTCAGAAGCATGAAACCGCTTACCGCTTCGGATAACGCGCTGCATTATCCGGCCTATGTCAAATATTTCCTCAGCCGCACAACCCATGCTTTCGCCCTGCAGATTGTCGCCACCGCGGTGGGCTGGCAAGTCTATGCCATCACCCACCAGCCGGTTTACCTGGCCTATATCGGGCTGGCGGTTTTCCTGCCGGTGCTGCTGCTGGTGATCCCCTCAGGCTATGTGGCAGACCACTATAACCGCCGCCTGGTTTCGGCCTCCTGCTTTGCGCTGGAGGCGGTGACGGCGCTGGGGCTTTTGCTGTTCTCGCTGGGCAGCCAGCAGGTGGTGTGGCCGGTGTTTATTCTGCTTGCCCTCTTGGGCGTGGCGTCTTCCTTCGGAAACCCCGCGTCTTCGGCGCTGGTGCCCAATGTGCTGCCGCAGCAGGCGCTGCCGCATGGCATCTCGCTCAACTCCATGGCCTGGCAGACGGCGGCGATCACCGGGCCGGTGCTGGGCGGGCTGCTTTATGGGTTTGGCGCGGTGGTGGCTTACGGTGTGTCCTTCGCCATGCTGCTGCTTGGCATTCTGGCGATTGCGTCCATGGGCCATGTGGACCAGCACCGCAACGAAGAGCGTGAGGGCGGGCTGATGACGATGCTCGCCGGCTTCTCCTTCATCTGGAGCGAGCCCATCGTGCTGGGCGCGATTTCGCTGGACCTGTTCGCCGTGCTGCTGGGCGGGGCGGTGGCGCTGATGCCGGTCTATGCCAGCGACATCCTGCATCTTGATTCAACCGGGCTTGGCCTGCTGCGCTCGGCCCCCGGCGTGGGCGCGGTGCTGGTGGGGCTTTGGCTGGCGCGGCATGGCATCAGGGACCATGCGGGCTATTGGCTGTTCATCGCCATTGCGCTCACCGGCGCGGTGATCGTGGTGTTCGGCCTTGCCACCGCGCCCTGGCTTTCCATCCTGATGCTGGCGCTTTATGGCGCCTTTGACATGATCAGCGTCTATGTGCGCGAAACGCTGATGCAGCTGTGGATCCCGGACCGAGTGCGCGGCCGCGTGAATGCCGTCAACAACGTGTTCATCGGTGCCTCCAACCAGCTGGGCGAGGCGCGGGCCGGTTTTGTGGCGGCCTTGCTGGGGGCCGTGCCTGCCGTGGTGATCGGCGGGGCGGGCACCATTGCGGTGGCAGGCCTTTGGGCGGTGATGTTCCCCAAGCTGCGCGATGCCCGCAAGCTGACGGAGCGCAGCTAGCTCAGGCGGCGACGGGTTTGTTGGCGCGTGGCGTGATCATGCGCGTGCCAGCCACGAAGACGATCAGCGTGGCAAAGAAGGCCAGCATCATCAACGCCGTCGGCCTGTCGCTATAACCCATCAGGGCTTTCAGGAAGATGCCGGCGATGCCGCTTTCCGGCAGGATGCCCGAAAGGTCCCACAGCTCATTGCTGAGCGCCTCAACAGCCCCCGCCGCCTGCAGGAAATGCGCAGCCTGGGCGGCCATGCCGGCGGCCAGCAGGGTGAGCAATCCGGTGGTCACCGAGAACACCCAGCGCATGGGAATGCGCACGATGCCCTTGTAGGTGACGAAGGAGACAAGCCCGCCCGCCAAAAGGCCGAAGGCGCCGCCGATCAGCGATTGCACGGCGGTGGCGCCGCTGCTGGCCGCCGCGCCATAAAGGAACAGCACAACCTCGGAACCTTCGCGCAGCACCGAGGTGGCCACCACAATGGCCACGGCCATCATCGGCCTTGCGCCGGTGGCGGCCTCATGGCCCAGGGCTTTCAGGTTCTGGGCCAGTTCGCGGCCATGGCGGGCCATCCAGATGGTGTGCCAGCCCAGCATGACGACGGCGAGGATAAGGATGCCGGCATTCAGCATCTCCTGGCCAAAGCCGCCGAAGAAATCGGCAATGCGGCCAGCAAAGATGGCCACGATGATGGAAGCCACCACGCCAGCCCCCACGCCGCCCCAGATATAGCGCAGCGCCTTGGGAGCGTGGCCCAGCGCAGCGGCAACGATGCCGATGGCGAGGCCCGCTTCAAAAACTTCGCGGAAGACGATGACGAGTGTGGCTAGCATTTACTTGATGATGATCTGGCCCTTTGCCACATCTTCATGGGGTTCGTCCACGCAATCATATGTGCCGGGCTTGGGGTTCAAAACGCGCACCATGATGGTGCCGCCGGCCACCACGGGCTTTTCCACCTTCAATTCCTTGCATTCCAGCTCGGCCGGGGCGGGGTTGGTGTTGGTGAACTTGATGGTGAAATTGCCCTTGGCCTCCACGGTGAGGGGGGCGGGGTCAAAGCTGGTGCCCTTCAGGCTCCATTCCACCACCGGGTCATCAGCCAAAGCGGGGGTGGCAAGGGCGGCAAACAGGGCCACAGGCAGCAGGACTTTCAGCATCATTCGATTCCCGAGTAATTCAGTCGGATTATTCCCGAGTTATTAGGTCGGGAATTGTGGGGTGTCAAGCGGCAAGCTGCCGCGTTTGGGCTTTGCGGCGCGGCGGCCTTCTTGTTATGCGGGGGCCATGGCAGGCACGGATCACAGGCAGAAGCGCGATTTGGGGCCGGCACCTTCGGTGGTGCTGGTGAACCCGCAACTGGGCGAGAACATTGGCATGGCGGCGCGCGCCATGGCCAATTTCGGGCTGATGGACCTGATCCTGTGCGACCCGCGTGAAGGCTGGGACAGGGAGAAGGCCGAGGCGGCGGCCTCCGGCGCCATTGAAACCGTCAAGGCCGCGAAGGTGGAGCCGGTGCTGGCCGAGGCGCTGAAGCCCTTCCACTATGTCTATGCCACCACGGCGCGCCCGCGCGGCATGACCAAGGATGTGATGACGCCGGAGCAGGCGGCGGCCGACATGCACGCCCGCATCGCCCGCGGCGAGAAGATCGCCATTCTCTTCGGCCGCGAGAGGTTTGGCTTAACCAATGACGAAGTATCCTTGGCGGACATGATCATCACGGCGCCCGTCAACCCGGCCTATGCCTCGCTCAACATCGCGCAGGCGGTTTTGCTGGTGGGCTATGAATGGTTCAAGCCCGTGGCCACCACGCTGGGCATGGAAACCCAGGAACTGCCCGCCCTTGAGGGCCCCGGCCTGCAGATGCCCGGCACCAGGCCCGCCACCAAGGATGAGCTTTACGGCTTCTTCGAGCACATTGAGGGCGAGCTTGATGCCGCCGGCTTCTTCAAAACCGATGACAAGCGCCCCGGCATGATCCGCAACATGCGCAACTTGTTCGCCCGCGCCCAGCCGACCGAGCAGGAAGTGCGCTCCCTGCGCGGCATCGTCTCGTCACTCACGCGCGTGCATGAGTTGCGCAAGCTGAAGAGGGGCGAATAGCGAGTGGCGAGTGGCGAGTGGGGAAGAAAAAAGTTTCCACAAAGTGCTTGCAAGCCGCCACGCCCGCAATACCATTCACCATTCACCATTCACCATTCACCATTCACCATTCACCATTCACCATTCACCATTCACCATTCACCATTCACCATTCACCATTCACCATTCACCATTCACCATTCACCATTCGCCATTCGCCATTCGCCATTCACCATTCACCATTCACCATTCACCATTCGCCATTCGCCATTCGCCCAGAGTAACCCATGAGCAAACCCCGCATTCTCCTGTTTGACTCCGGCATGGGCGGCCTCACCGTGGCGCGCGCCGTGGCACGGCAAATGCCTGAGGCGCATCTGATTTACTCGGCCGACAATGCCGGCTTTCCCTATGGCGCATGGAAGGAAAAGCCGCTGGTCGAGCGCATCCGCAAGGTGATCGGCGCGCTCATTGAGCGGGCCAAGCCCGATGTGGTGGTGATCGCCTGCAACACGGCCTCGACGATTGCGATTGCCGACCTGCGCAGCCATTTCAAGGAGCCTTTCGTGGGCACGGTTCCGGCGATCAAGCCCGCCGCCGCGCAAACCAAATCCGGCATCATCGGCGTTCTCGCCACGCCGGGCACGGTGAACCGCGAATACACCCACTCGCTCATCCACACCTATGCCTATCACTGCAAGGTGTTCCTGCATGGAGCACCCCGCCTTGCCGAAATCGCCGAGCAGAAGCTGCGCGGCCATCCGGTGGATCTGGCCGAACTGGCCGATGAGGTGGCACCCGTGTTCCGCAAGCGCGATGGCGGCAAGACCGATGTGGTGGTGCTGGGCTGCACGCATTACCCGCTGCTCGAGGAAGAGATTTCCAAGGTGGCGCCCTGGGCCGTCACCTATATCGACCCCGCCCCGGCCATCGCGCGCCGCGTGGCCGATGTGGCCGAGGAAACCGTGCTGAAAGGCGAGGATGCATCCGTGCCCGCCCATGGCACAGTGCTGCTCACCGCAGCCAGAAGCGAAAGCTCAGAAACGCTGGGCGCCTATGCCGCCATGGGCTTTCCCAGACACGAGATCATTGATTTGCCGGTGTGAGGGGGGCGGGATGACTATTGACTGCAAAGTTCACCTGCATATTGCGCCAACATTGCCGATCGAGCTTTCACGAACTTTACGTAGTCATCGTCAAATAGGTTCAATGGAATCATTGATCGCGCAAGCACTTGGTCGATCGGTATGTGCAATTCCTTTTGATATTTCGATGGTGCAATGCCGCCGAGTTTGCGGTTTTCGGCTCGAGTAATGAAACAGAAATTTGCCAGTGCACTTTCGTCAATTGCATCTTGTTTCGTCGCCTCCAAAAATGCTTTGGGCATCAAGTGATGATATTCGTTTCTGTTGCTGGCCTTGAGCGTGGAATCCAAGTCTACGGGTTGTCCACTGATCAACGAGAGTGGGCTTTTCTGGCAGAGCATCAAGATGAAAGTTTTTGTGTTGACGCTACCCATTCCGAATGTGTTTTCGAGGAAGAAAGTTTCATCGATGCTTACCGCGAAAGCGCCGAGATCGGACTTCTTGCCTTCTCGAAGTTTGGAAAACTGCTCAATATCTTCTTTGAGGTTTCGGATTACGCCCGAACTATACCTTCTTGAAATCGAACATCTCCAGAACCAACGCTTGATTTGCCTGGTTTGGTCAGCGGAAAGGCCAATTTCCTTGTTCCCTTCTGTTGCAAAAAAAACGCACAATGGAACCAGCATGGTGCTGTAGGGCAGATTTGAAAGGTTGGCGATGTAGAAATTTTTCTTGAGGAAATCTACTGCGTATTTTACGCCGTTGAACACTTTTTCAAATGAGGCACGCACTTCTGATCCTTTAAGCGTTACCAACGCCTCTGGAGTTGCGTCGCCAACCAAGACTGCCGAAGAACACCTCAGGAGTAAGTTTGTGTCGATTCCCACTTCCCCGAATCCATACGGCAAGAGCTCTTCTGCAAGGTCGGCAAATTGCTCCTGCAATTGGAAATCTTCGCTCCATGTCCACGCAGAAAGTAGTTGGAGTGTGTCGAGTGGCACGCCCTGACGATTTAT
>JAGWTZ010000034.1 GCA_028868695.1 Alphaproteobacteria bacterium
TCCACCATCCGCGGCGCGGTTGAGGAACAGGGCGCGGTGAAGCGGTTTTCCGCCGATCTGCAGATTTCGGTGGCCAAGCTGGGCCTGCATGAGAGCTTCACCAGCCGTGTGGAAGCCGATGGCGCCAACAAGACGGTCGTGGCCACAAGCGCGGATGGGCCGCTGAAGAGCCTTCGCGCAGAATGGACGATGAAGCCCATCGATGGTTCGCGCAGCGAAGTGGCGATCACCATCGACTATGAATTGAAGAGCAAGCTGTTGCAGCTGGCCGCCGGCAGCATGATGGACCATGCGGTGGCGCGGGTGCTGGAAGCTTTCGAGGCGCGGGGCAGGAAGCTCTATCCCGCCAGCGCGTTGCGCAACATCTGAAGCGCCTGGCCGCGGGCCGCCGCGCGAATTGCAGCGCGGTCACCCTGAAACACTTCGCGCAGGTGCCAGAGCTTGCCTGACTTCATGGCGCAGGCAAAGTGCACTAGGCCGACCGGTTTGGTTTCGCTGCCGCCCGTTGGCCCGGCAATCCCGGTGATGGCCACAGAAAGCGTTGCGGCGGAGTGGGCCAAGGCTCCCTCGGCCATCGCCTTGGCCACGGCCTCGCTCACTGCGCCGTGGGCTTCAATGAGGCGCACAGGCACGCCCAGCATCTGGGTTTTTGCGGCGTTGGAATAGGTGACAAAGCCACGGTCAAACACGGCTGATGATCCAGCGATGTCAGTAATGGCGGCGGCAACCATGCCGCCGGTACAGCTTTCAGCGGTGGCAACAAGCTGGCCACGCGCCAACAGCTGTGCGACGAGTTCGGCGCTGTTCATAGCGGCAACCGCACCGTGACGCTGGCCATGGCCGCCATCCCTTCCTTGCGGCCGATGGCGCCCATCTTCTCCGTGGTGGTGGCCTTAATGGCGATGCGATCGGCGGTCACATGCAGCATGGGCGCCAGTGCTGCCTTCATTGCCGGGATGTGTGGGCTGATCTTGGGCGCTTCGGCGAGGATGGTGATGTCGGCATTGGCGATGATGCCGCCTTTGGCATTCAACAACTGCATGGCCTTGGCAACAAAGATTGACGACCTTGCATTTTTCCACTGAGGATCACTGGGCGGAAAATGAATGCCGATATCGCCTTCGCCAATGGTGCCGAGGATGGCATCGGTCAGGGCATGCAAGGCCACATCTGCGTCGGAATGGCCTTTGAGCTTATGCGTGTGCGGGATTTCGATGCCGCAAAGCCACAGTGAGTTGCCCTTGTCAAAGACATGGAAATCAATGCCCTGGCCCATGCGGATGTCGGGCCTTCCCGCCATGTCCATCTGCTTCAATTCCCTGTCTGCGGCGGTGATGTCGGCGGCTGTGGTGAGCTTGCGGTTGCGCGCTTCGCCTGGAACGACATGCACCTTCATTCCGGCCTTTTCGGCGACGGCGGCATCGTCCGTCAATGCGTTTTCGCCCTGCGCGGCCAAGGCAGCATGGGCGGCCTTGATCTTCGAGAAGTGGAACCCTTGTGGGGTTTGAATGAAGAAGAGCGATTCGCGGTTCAGCGTTTCGTCAATCACCCCGGCCTTGGCGCGCTTGATGGTATCGGCCACGGCAAGGCCGGGCACGACAGCTTCAGTGGCGCTCAATGCGTTGGCGACGATGCTGATCAACTCCTGCGAGACGAAGGGGCGGGCGGCATCGTGGATCAGCACCAGATCAGGCCCAAATTCTGTGCAGGCCTCAATGCCAATGCGGCAGGACGATTGGCGTGAGTCTCCGCCTTGAACGGGTGGCGGGAGGTTAAGCCCTGCTGTTGCCGTGGCAAAATCTTGTTCCTGGCCCTTGCCTATCACCACTTGCACATGGCCAATGGCGGGGTGGGAGAGAAAGGCCTCGATGGTCCGGCGCAGCACCGGCTTGTTGCCGATCACCTGATATTGCTTGGGCTTTTCGCCCCCCGCGCGCTGGCCAGAGCCTGCCGCGACAATCACCGCTGCCACCTTCATGATTCCCGCCATAACCGATTGAGACCCCAAACAAAAGCGCATGCTGATTTTGCTTGACCTTGCTGCGCTGCAGCGTAACCTGCTCAAAAATTGGTCTTGGAAATTGCGTGCTTAATTTATGAGCATTTCGATTGGAAAAGTGCGTGTCAGGAACCGGGTATTCCTCGCACCGATGTCGGGCGTGACGGACGAGCCCTTTCGCCTCGCGGCTCATGACGCCGGGGCAGGGCTCGTTGTTTCCGAGATGGTGGCATCCGAAGAGTTGGCGCGTTCACGGCGCGACATGGTGCGGCGGGCGCGGGGCGCCAAGCGGCTTTCACCCTTTGTGATCCAGCTTGCTGGCCGCGAAGCGAGGTGGATGGCAGAGGGCGCCAAGGTGGCCCAGGACATGGGCGCAGACATCATCGACATCAACATGGGTTGCCCGGCCCGGCAGGTGACGGGCGGGCTCTCAGGTTCGGCGCTCATGCGCAACATTGATCACGCCATCACGCTGGTTGAAGCGACAGTTGGTGCAGCCACAGTTCCAGTGACCTTAAAGATGCGGCTTGGATGGGATGAGAAATCCCTTAACGCGCCAGAACTCGCACGGCGGGCCGAAGGAGCAGGCATCGCCATGATCACTGTGCACGGGCGCACGCGCTGCCAGTTTTACACTGGCAAGGCCGTTTGGCGTGCCATCCGCGCCGTGCGCGAGGTAATCAAGGTTCCGCTCGTTGCAAATGGCGATTGCCAATCCGCTGATGACGCGCGCGAGATGATGTCGCTCTCCGGCGCTGACGCGGTGATGATTGGCCGTGGCGCCTATGGCAGGCCCTGGTGGCCCGGCGTGGTGGCTGAGGGGCTGGAAAAGGGCAGCGGCTGCGCAGCGCCAAACCTGCAGCAGGAGCGGGATGTTTTGCTGCAGCAGCATGAGGCCTGCCTGATGCTTTATGGCGCTGCCTTGGGGAACAAGAATTTCCGCAAGCATCTTGGCTGGACACTCACCCGGCTGGCCGAGAGGGGGCTGCTCAGCGCTGAAGACCTAGTGGGCCTGCGCGGAACGCTGATGACCGAACATGACAACGCCGCAGTGGCGCACCGCATTGCCGAAGTGTTCGACTGCTGCGCGGCAGGGGAGGCGGCGGCATGATCCTGCAAGACACGCATTTCCGCTCGATCGTCGAAGCCCTGCCGAACCCGCTGGTCATTCTCGATTCTGAAAACCGGGTTTGCATGGCCAACAGCGCTGCTGAAGACTTCTTTCAGGCCAGTGCCACCATCTTGAAAAAGCAGCGCCTCGAGGAACTGGTCCCTTTCTCAAGCCCGGCGCTTGAGGCCGTTTCCAAGGTTCGGGCCGAGGGCGGCGTGGTGAACGAATATGCCATCAGCATGGGCACTCCGCGCTTGGGTGGGGAACGTGTGGTGGACATGCAAACCACAGGCTTTTCAGATGTGCCCGGCGCCATCATGGTAATGGTATTGCGGCAATCCATGGCCCGGAAGTTTGACCTGCAGCTCTCGCACCAGGGAGCGGCGCGTTCAGTTTCCGGTATGGCTGCGATGCTGGCGCATGAAATCAAGAACCCGCTTTCGGGCATTCGTGGCGCGGCGCAATTGATTGAGCCGGGGCTGCCGGACCAGGACAGGGCCCTTGCCCGGCTGATCTGCGATGAGACTGACCGGATCCGCAATCTGGTTGATCAGATGGAAGTGTTCTCTGACGAGCGGCCATTGGAGCGCCAGCCTGTCAATATTCATGTGGTTCTCGACCGCGTGAAACAGTTGATCTTGGCCGGCCACCCCGACGGCATCACCTTGACAGAAGACTATGACCCTTCGCTGCCGCCAGTGAGCGGCAATCATGACCAATTGGTGCAGGTGTTTTTGAACCTCGCGAAGAACGCCGTTGAGTCCATGCAGGAAAATGGCGGACGGCTGCAGTTGACCACGGCTTTCAAGCCCGGCGTGCGGCTTGCCGTGGCGGGCAGCGCTGAACGTGTTTCCCTGCCGTTGGAAGTTTGCGTGCATGATGAAGGCGGCGGAATTGCCGATGATTTGCGCCCGCACATCTTTGACCCCTTCATCACATCGAAGGCGCAGGGCAAAGGGCTTGGCCTTGCCTTGGTGGCCAAGATCGTGCGCGATCACGGCGGCGTTGTCGAATGCATTGACCGCGGGGGCGGCACCACGTTCCGCGTGCTGCTGCCGCTGGACCGGAAGTTGGAGAAGCAGGCGTCATGAGTGCAAAAACAGTTCTGCTGGCAGATGATGACAGTGCCATCCGCACGGTTTTGATCCAGGCCTTGAACAGGGCAGGATACAGCGTGCGCGCCACCTCAACGGCGGCTGCGCTGTGGCGCTGGGTGGCAGAGGGGCAGGGTGACGTGGTGATCACCGATGTGGTGTTGCCGGACGAGAATGCCTTTGATCTGTTGCCGCGGGTACGCAAGCTGCGACCCAGGCTGCCAGTTGTGGTGATGAGCGCCCAGAACACCATCATGACGGCAATCCGCGCCACCGAACTTGGCGCCTATGACTATCTGCCAAAGCCTTTTGACCTGAATGTCCTGTTGCAGACCGTGGCGCGGGCCCTGGAACAGGCCGCCAAGCCCAGCATGGCGCGGGCAAAGGCGGAGAGTGACAATCTCCCAATCATTGGCCGTTCGGCTGCGATGCAGGACATTTACCGTGTGATCGCGCGGTTGACGCTGACGGAGCTCACCGTCACCATCATTGGCGAAAGCGGCACTGGCAAGGAACTGGTGGCGCGCGCGCTGCATGATTTCGGCAAGCGGCGGCGCGGGCCTTTCGTGGCTGTGAACATGGCGGCCATTCCGCGTGAACTCATCGAGTCGGAATTGTTCGGCCATGAAAAAGGGGCTTTCACCGGCGCCTCCGCGCGCATGGCGGGCCGTTTTGAACAGGCTGAAGGCGGCACGCTGTTCCTTGATGAGATCGGGGACATGCCGCTCGAAGCCCAAACGCGGCTTTTGCGTGTGCTGCAGCAGGGGGAATACACCAGCGTTGGCGGCAATGCGCCGATCAAGTCCAATGTGCGCATCATCGCCGCCACGCACCGCGATCTGCGCCAACTGATTGCGCAAGGATTGTTCCGCGAGGACCTATTCTTCCGGCTCAATGTGGTGCCCTTGCGCCTGCCGCCGCTGCGGGACAGGGCCGAGGACATCCCGGACCTGGTGCGGCATTTCCTCGATCAGGCGCAGAAGGATGGCTTGCCGCCGAAGGACATCTCGCCAGAGGCTCTGGAGGTCCTGCGCGCCTATCGCTGGCCGGGCAATGTGCGCGAGTTGGAAAATCTTGTGAAACGCCTCATGGCCATCGAGGTGGATGATGTGATCGGGGCGGCTTCGGTGCGCAACGAGCTTGCGGCCAATGAAACGCAGGGACCGCGGCAAGAAGCTGGTGAACTGCATATCCCGGACACAATCAGCGATTTCATGGAACGGCATCTTTCCGGATATATGGCCGGTTTTGGTGACAGGTTGCCGCCGGATGGGCTCTATGACCGGATTCTCAACGAGGTTGAGCCGCCTCTGATCCGGGCGGTCTTGAGCGCCACAAAGGGCAATCAGCTGAAAGCGGCGGAAGTTCTGGGGATCAACCGGAATACCTTGCGCGTTAAGATAAAAGCGCATGATATCAAATCTTTGCGTGGATTTTCGTGAGCTTTGGTTGAGTTGGCACTGTGGCTTGGCCGCCACAGGGAGTGTTGAAATCCTGCCACAGTTTGGGGCATAAGGGCCCCATGTTGAAGACGCCTGATTTTTCGATTGGCAAGCGGATCCGTGGCTTTTCTGGCCTGGCGGCGGTCGGGTTGGTTTCGATCGGCACCATCATTGGATTTGCAACCTTTCTGTTGCTGACAGGGCTGACACCCTTCCAGCCCAGCAGTTCCAATATCACCAACATGCTGATCGCCAATGGCGTTGTCGTCGTGGTGATGGTGGCGATGATTGTCGGGCAAATCATTCACCTGTTTTGGGAGCGGCGGCGGGGCACGGCTGGCGCTGGCCTGCACATCAGGCTTGTGACGCTGTTCAGTCTCGTTTCCGTTGTTCCGGCGCTTCTGGTGGCGGCTTTTGCCAGTGTCACGCTCAACCGTGGGCTCGACACCTGGTTTTCAACGCAGACCCGCGCCATTGTCGAAACAGCCGCAACGGTAGCGGATGCCTACCTGACCAATGCTTCTGAAGCGACGCGCAATGACCTTGCCAACATCTCGGCGGATCTTGTGCAGCAATTGACGGAGTTCAATGATGACCGGCCCAATTTCCTGAGGCGGGTTGCGCGCCATGCCGCGCTTCGCAACCTTGCGGCCGTTTACATCTTCAATCCTGCGACAAAGCAGATCGAGGCCAATGTCACCGCCAATGACAACATCAACTTCATCGCACCAAATGAGGACGCCATCACCCAGGCGGAGAAGGGGGACATTGTCTTGCTTCCGCCGGGCCGGGGGGGCAACCTCATCCGTGCACTGATGAAGCTGCAGGGGTATCCCAATGAGTATGTCTATGTCTATCGCATCGTCTCTCCCGCTGTCATAGATCAGCTTACGAAAACGCGCGATGCGAAGGCGGATTACGACCGGATGCAGCAGCAGCGGGTTGTCGTTCAGCTGACTTTCGGCCTTGTCTACGCGCTTGTCGCACTGATCTTTCTGCTCGCCGCGGTTTGGGCGGGCATGTGGTTCTCGGACCGCCTGGTTTCGCCCATCGTGCGGCTGCTGAATGCCTCGCGTGATGTGGCGCGCGGGGATTTCAATGCCAAGGTCAAGGTCATCGAGGGACCGGGGGATCTGCAGCGCCTATCGCAGACTTTCAATCTGATGACGGATCAGATTGCCTCCAGCCGCGACCAGTTGCTGCTCACCAACCGGCAGTTGGACGACCGGCGCCGTTTCACCGAGGCAATGCTCGAAGGGGTGAGTGCTGGCGTCATTGGCATTGGCGCGGACCACCGCATCACTCTGGTGAACCGTTCAGCACTCATGCATCTCGGCAAGAGTGACGCTGAGTTGATGGGCCGGAAACTGGAAGACGCGCTGCCGGAATTCAGTGACATTTATCTCACAGCCCTTAGCCGCCCACATGGTTCAGCCGACGGGCAAGTGGATATCAAGGTGAAGGGGCAGGACCTCAGCTTCATTGTGCGGATCACCACAGAGCTGGGTGAACAGCCTGAGCACGGCCATGTGTTGACCTTCGATGACATCACGCAACTGGTTTCGGCGCAGCGCAACTCGGCTTGGTCGGACATTGCGCGCCGCATTGCCCATGAAATCAAGAATCCGCTCACGCCCATCCAGCTTTCGGCCGAGCGCTTGAAGCGCAAGTATTTGAAGGAAATCACCACCGACAAACAGGTTTTCGAGCAGTGCACCGACACGATCATCCGCCAGGTGGGTGATCTTGGTCGGATTGTCGATGAGTTCTCTTCATTTGCGCGCATGCCCTCGGCCGTGCCGGAACCCAACAACCTCAATGATCTCGTGAAGGAGGCCACAGTTCTGCAGCGCGTTTCGGCCTCCGACATCGACATCACCTTCAAGCTTCAAGAGCCGCCACTGGTTTTTGCCTTTGACAGGCGCTTGCTCACCCAGGCTGTCACCAATCTTGTGAAGAATGCGCGGGAGGCCATTGAGGCGCGTGGGCCTGAGGCGCCGCGGGGGCGCATCATGATTGAGACTGGCCTGACGGGTGATGTGCCGTTCCTGTCGGTCACCGATAATGGTGTGGGCCTGCCGTCGGAGAACCGCAACAGGCTGGCTGAGCCTTACATGACGACACGCGAAAAGGGCACTGGGCTGGGCCTGGCGATCGTCAAGCGGATCATGGAGGAGCATGGAGGCCGGTTGCGCCTTTCGGATGCTGCTGGCGGGCAGGGGGCATCCATCACGCTTGAATTCGCGCCGCAACACCATGCGGTTCTGGAGAGTGCCTAATGGCTGCCGATATCCTGATTATTGATGATGAAGCGGACATCCGCGAACTGACGGCCGGAATCCTGCAGGACGAAGGGTTCGAAACCCGCCTGGCGCATAATTCTGATGCCGCCCTTGCGGAGATTGGCCAGCGAAAGCCTTCGCTGGTGATCCTTGATATCTGGTTGCAGGGCTCGAAGCTTGATGGGCTGGACCTGCTGCTTGAGGTCAAGCATCTGCATCCGACCCTGCCAGTCATCATCATCTCGGGCCATGGCAACATTGAAACGGCCGTGGCCGCGATCAAGCGTGGCGCCTATGAATATGTCGAGAAGCCGTTCAATTCGGACCGGCTTTTGGTTGTCGTCAATCGCGCGCTGGAAGCGACTCGGCTGAGGCGCGAGAATGAAGAGCTGAAGGGCCGTTCAGGCCTTGATGCCGAGTTGCTGGGCCAGAGCCACGCGATGCGGCTGCTGCGCGGGGCGCTGAAGAAGATTGCGCCATCAAACAGCCGCGTGCTCATCAGCGGGCCGATGGGGGCTGGCAAGGAGTTGGTTGCGCGCCTTTTGCATTCTGCTTCGCAGCGCGCTGAACGCGCCTTTGTGACCGTGAGCGCGGCGGCCATGGCGCCCGAGCGCATGGAAGAAGAGCTGTTTGGCGTTGAAAGCCATGGCGGAGAGGCCATGCGCATTGGCGCGCTTGAAGAGGCGCATGGCGGCACTCTCTACATCGATGAAATCGCGGACATGCCGCTGGAGACGCAAGGCAAGGTTCTGCGTGTGCTGGTGGACCAGACCTTCCAGCGGGTGGGCGGCAACAAGAAGGTCAAAGTGGATGTGCGCATCATTTCATCAACCGCCCGCGATCTGGTGGCGATGATCGGCGCACAGGCTTTCCGGGAAGATCTCTATCATCGCCTGGGTGTGGTTCCGTTGCAAGTGCCGGGGCTGGATGAACGGCGCGAAGACATTCCCGATCTTGTGGAGTTCTTTGCGCGAGCCTTTGCGTCGGCCTCGGGGCAGCTGCCACGCCGGTTTTCCCAGGAGGCAGTCATGCTGATGCAGACACGGCCCTGGCCCGGCAATGTTCGTGAATTGCGCAACAATGTGGAGCGGGCCTTGATCCTTTCATCAGGCGACGGCGCGGAGGAAGTGGCGGCGAGTTATCTGGCTGCAGAGCAGAACAACAATGTTCCCGCCGGGTTCTCCCAGGAAAGCCTGCTTGCATTGCCCCTGAGGGAGGCGCGTGACATGTTCGAGCGTGATTACATTGCCGCACAATTGTCACGTTTTGGCGGAAACATCTCCAAGACAGCAGGGTTTATCGGCATGGAGCGTTCAGCTTTACACCGTAAAATCAAGATGTTGTCGTTGACATCGAAAGATGCCGATGAAGAGCAGGACTAGGCGGTTTGGCAATTGCGCCTGAATCGGCTAGGCTTGCAGTTGCCCAATAAGAACATAGAAACGGCACCCAGCATGGCACAAGAAAAACAACAAAACCTGCAAGACACGTTCCTCAACCACCTCCGCAAGACCAAGATTCCGGTGACAGTGTTTCTGGTCAATGGCGTCAAACTGCAGGGCATCATCACCTGGTTTGACAATTTCTCGATGTTGCTGCGCCGCGATGGCGTTTCCCAGCTTGTTTACAAGCATGCCATTTCGACAATCATGCCGGGCGGGCCAATCAGCCTGTTCGATGATGAGCACCGGGACTAGGGCTGTCAGGTTGGCATTCATCACAAGAATGGCACGGGCATGAGCGGGCCGGGCAGTGGCGTGGATTTCACGCGCGAAGGGCCGGAGCTGACGCGTGCCATCGTCCTGCATGTTGAGCGCAAGACCAACAAAGCCCAGAATGCCTGGGAACGGACCGCCGCAGCCAAGCTCGAAGAGGCCATGGGGCTTGCTGATGCCATTGATCTCGACATTGAGCTGGCCCTGATTGCCCCGTTGGTCTCGCCGCGGCCGGCGACTTATCTTGGTTCCGGCAAGGTTGACGAGATTGCCGCCAAGGTGAAGGACGCCGAGGCCGAGCTGGTGGTGGTGAATGCCCAGCTCAGCCCCATCCAGCAGCGCAATCTTGAAACTGCATGGAAGTGCAAGGTTCTTGACCGCACCGGGCTGATCCTCGAAATCTTTGGGCGGCGCGCTGCCACACGCGAAGGCGCGTTGCAGGTTGAACTGGCGCATCTGCAATACCAGCGCTCACGGCTGGTGCGGTCATGGACCCATTTGGAGCGGCAGCGCGGCGGCTTTGGCTTTCTCGGCGGCCCGGGCGAAAGCCAGCTTGAAGCGGACAGGCGCCTCATCCAGGAGCGCATCAGCAAGATTGAGGGCGAGCTTGAAAGTGTCGTCAAAACCCGCACCTTGCACCGCAAGGGCAGGGAGCGCGTGCCTTACCCCATCGTGGCGCTGGTGGGTTATACCAACGCCGGCAAATCCACCCTGTTCAACAAGCTAACCAACGCCAATGTGCTGGCCAAGGATTTGCTGTTTGCAACGCTGGACCCGACGATGCGGACCATCAACCTGCCCAGCGCGCGCAAGGTGATCCTGTCCGACACAGTTGGTTTCATTTCGGAATTGCCCACCACGCTGATTGCTGCCTTCCGGGCCACGCTGGAGGAGGTGCTGGCAGCGGATGTGATCCTGCATGTGCGGGACATTTCGCACCCCGAAACTGAAGCCCAGGCGCACGACGTTTATCATGTGCTGGGTGAGCTTGGCCTTTCGGAAGAGCGGCGCGGGCATATCATCGAGGTGTGGAACAAGGCTGACCTGCTGGACGATGCGCACCGTGCGGGAATGCTGGCCAAGGCGGAGAGGCGCGCTGATGTGGCGCTGGTTTCATCGCTGACGGGGGAGGGCATTGACCATCTCCTTGATCTTGTCGAGCTGCGGCTGGCGCGCAGCAGCAACCTGTTCGAAATCGTTTTCGAGCCTTCTGACGGCATGGGCCTTGCCTGGGCACACCAGCGCGGCGAGGTGCTGGACCGTCAGGTGGACGAGAAGGGCCGCACGACGCTGACGTTGCGGCTAGATGAAAATGCCGCAGGGCAGGCCAAGGCGAAATTCGGCCGGGCCATCAAGGCCAAGAAATAGCCATGAAGCTGGCCGCTTTCCTCAGGGCGGTGAATGTGGGCGGCACAGGCAAGCTGCCGATGTCTGAGTTGAGGGCCATTTGTGAAGGTCTTGGCTTCACTGCCGTGCAAACCTACATTGCCAGCGGGAATGTGGTGTTTGAAACCAAGCTGGCTGCGCCTGCGGCAAAGGAAAAGCTGAGCCTGGCATTGGACAAGCACATGGGCAAGCCTGTCGGGGTTTTCCTGCGCGATGCGGCCGGGCTTCGCACATTGTTGGATGAAAACCCGTTCCCGCAGGCGGACGGGGCGCGGCACATGATCATTCTTCTGGATGAGACGCCGAATGCAGAGATGATTGCAAATGCGCGCTTCATCACGGATGAGGACATTCGCCCTGGTACGGCCGCGCTGCACGTGCACTATCCAACCGGGCAGGGCGCATCAAAGCTGAAGATCCCCGGTGCCCAGCAAGGCACGGCACGGAACCGGAACACAATCATCAAGATGCTGGCGCTGCTTGATGGTTGACGCCGTCACTTTTGCCTCGCCCGAGGCGTTTGAGGCCTGGCTGGAGGCGCATGGCCAAAGTGAAACGGCCATCTGGCTGCGGCTGGCGAAGAAGGCGGCTGATGTGCAGAGCCTCACCTATGCCCAGGCTTTGGATGTTGCGCTTTGCCATGGCTGGATTGATGGGGTGAAGCGCGCTGATACGGCCCAGCATTTCCTGCAGCGCTTCACGCCACGCAAGGCTTCAAGCCCATGGTCGAAGATCAACCGGGACAAGGCCGAGGAGCTGGTGAAGTCTGGCCGGATGACTGACGCAGGGAGGGCCGCCATTGCCCAGGCTAAGGCCAGCGGCGCATGGGCGAAGGCCTATCAAGGGTCAGCGACCATTTCTGTGCCGGAAGACCTTGCCTTGGCCTTGCGTGACAACCCGGCGGCAGCAACTTTTTTCGAGAGCCTGAACAGGCAGAACCGCTACGCCGTCTTGTACCGGATCGGCGCCGTGAAAAAGGCAGAGACGCGGGCCCGGAAGATCGCGGAGTTTGTGTCCATGCTGGCGCGGGGCGAAAAGCTTCACCCCTGAGGTTCTGCCGCCTTGGCCTTGTTCCACAAGCCATCCATTTCCTCGAGATTGGATTCGGCTGGGGACTTGCCACGTTTTTCCAATTCAGCCTCAATGAAGGCGAAGCGGCGTTCGAACTTTGCGTTGGTGCCGCGCAATGCGGCTTCGGGGTCAATTCCCAGATGGCGGGCCACATTGGCGAGGGCAAAAAGAATATCCCCAAATTCTTCTGCCTTCTTGTCGGGGGGAGCGGCCTTGAACTCGGCGATCTCCTCGGAAATCTTGTCATAGACATTTTCCACTGAAGGCCAATCAAAGCCAACCTTGGCCGCCTTGGCTTGCAGCTTCACGGCGCGTGTAAGGCCAGGCAAGGGCTTGGGCACTGAGGCCAGCAGGCCTTGCCTTGGTGCGCCGGCGCGCTCCTTGGCCTTGTTGGCCTCCCAAAAGCCTTTCTGGGGCTTCTGGGCGCGGGCGGCGTCATCGCCAAAGACATGGGGGTGGCGGCGGATCATCTTGGTCACAACGGCTTCGACAACGTCATCGAAGGTGAAGGTGCCGGCCTCGGCCGCCATCTGCGCGTGGTAGATGGGCTGGAACAGCAGGTCACCCAATTCATCGCAAAGGGCGGCCATGTCGTTCTTCTGGATCGCATCGGCCACCTCATAGGCTTCCTCGATCGTATAGGGCGCAATGGTGGAGAAGTTCTGCTCAAGGTCCCAGGGGCAGCCGGTCTGCCGGTCACGCAAGGCAGCCATCACGGCGCGCAGGGTGGCGATGTCGCGGGGATTCATCTGGGTCGGATCGGGCTTGGTCAAAGGTCAACCTTTCGTTCGCATAATATATATTATGGAATATTTCTGCATGTGTGGCTGGGAGTGAATGTTTGGCCCCATCAATGGGTTGCGGCGGCGGCTTGGCATTTCAATTGAGCGGCGCCTGCTTGGGCCAGCTTTGCACCGCGCAGCTGGGCACCTTGTTGAAACTCTTGTCCCAGACATTGCGCTGGCAATCAAACCAGTATGGCGTCTTGGCCGTCCACTCGCTGCCTGGCCATTTGGCTTTGAGCAACTCCTGGGCTGGCCTTGAATAAGTGCCATGGCCGCCATGCCAATTGCAGCCATAGCGCGTCACGCGCACAGCCAAGGCCAAGGCCTCTGGCGCGCCATCGTCTCCCTTGGCGGCCTTGGCCCAGGCCAGTGCAGCCTCTGTGAGCTTCCTAGGTGCAGACGGTGCCTGCGCGAGGGCCCGCAAGGCCCGCCAGTCCACTACCTTGATCATTGGGTGTTGGCGCAGGACGGCATCGCGCAGGCTTTGCGCCTTGGCGATGGCGCCAGGCTCCAACAGCGGTGCCAGCGCCTTGTTGCCGCCATAGCTGGTCAAGGCGGCCAGGCCGCTGGCTGAGTCATATTCAGCGCGCAAGGCAGCGAGTTGCCGGTCTGGCTCCCATGGGCACCACCAGTTCTTGTCATTGTGGTCATAGGCATCAATTTCATCAAATTGATCGCGCTTCTGGCTCAGGCTGTCATAGGCGTCCGGCGATGTGACCAGAATGCCAAAACGCGGGTTGCGCAATATGGTTAACAGGAGGAGGTTGTTCTTGCTGAGAGATGGATAGGTTTTGGCGGTCTCGTCACGCGCGGCGGTAATCTCAGGATTGAGCTTGAGCGCGTCCAGCGGCACGGCATTCCCGGTGGCGTATTTCCGCGTCCATGCGGCGCGCTCGAGCAAGGCGCGTTCCTGTCCGGTGAAGCGCTCATCCAACGCCAAGCCCTGAAGCTCTTTGGGCGGAAGGAAATTGTAGAGCACAGAGTTCAGTCTCGTGGGCGCCTTGGCATCACCCAACGCAAGACCGAGCCACTGCTTCTTGTCTGCCGCCAGCCAAGGCGTGGTGGTGGCGGTCCAGTCGTCACTTGCGGAAATCAACTGGCTTTTCAGCAGGGCGTGGCCCTGCCCCACATTGCCTGTGGCCAGAAGGAATTGCGTGAAGCGGTGAAGAATGGCGCTGCGTGTCTGCGTGCCTGCTAGTGGCAGCGATGAGAGACCCTTGTAGATCTCATCAAACTTCCCGGCCTGTGCTGAGAGGCGGGTAGCCTGCTGCGCGAAGGCACCGAGAGCTGCCGTTTCAGGCGCCGCGCCACAACTCGCCTTGGCCTTGTCACCGGCCTGCCTGGCCAAAGACCAGAGCTTGGCGCGGCTAGCGTTGTCTGTTCCCGCAGTGAGGCTATCCAGCAATTCGCGCGCCAAGGCTGGCATTGCGCCGGGGCCCGGCTGCAAAGCCAGCGCGCGGCTTTCAAAGTCTTTGGCCCAGGCCTGCCACCTTGGGCCCACCATGCTCCAGGGCGCCTCATCGTAGCGCTGGGCGATGGTTTGGCCCGTCATCATCCACAAGACCATCGGAGATTTGCGGGCAGCATCCGCCAATGCGGCCGAGAGCGTGGCGTTCTTGGGCAGCTTGCGTGTGATCCACCAATCATCGCGGCTGTCGCGCACGCCTATGTGGTCAAGATCATAGATGGCATTGGCGAAGCGGGTCTTGTCGTCGGTGGCGGCAATGGTTGCAGCAGGCTGGCTCAGTGTGGAGACGAGGTCGTCAATCTGGTGGCTCCAGCTTTCCTGCGTGTCCTGCTGGTTCTGGATATAGCCCTTGAGTTCAAGCGTGATGCCCCTGACTTCGGCCAAGCCAGGATCAGCGAGGATGGCATCCACCTCTCCGCGGGCTTCATCAAACTTGCGGTCGGCGGCCAGCAGGTTGGCGATGTTGTAGCGGGCATAGGCGCGGTGTGGCGAGTTGCCGGCTGCGATGGCGCGGAACTGCTCGATCGCCTTGGGCCTGTCACGGTAAAAGGCGATGGAAGCTTGCTGATAAGCACGGTCTGCCCGTTGCAGGTCTGCCCACTCGGGCTTTGGCTCGCTGGGCTCAGGCAAATTCACTTCGCCGCCACGGGTGTCGGCGCAAGCCCCAAACACAACGGCCTGAGCCTTGAGCCATTCAGTGATGTAGGGGCTTTTCTCGCCCAGCGCAGCGATGCGGGATTTGAGCACCGCCAAGGGATAACCCAACCGGCAATCATAGGCAGGCTCCGCCAGCTTCTGGTTGCCGGGAGCGAGCTTGCCTACCAGTTCTTTCCAGTTTTTGGACTCCTGCCAGTCGTGGCCAAAGCCACCAGAAATGTCGCCCAGCTGTGGGTTACCCAGACCGCTGAGCTGCCGCCAGGCGGTAGCGCTGAAGGGACCGGTTTGGTAGCCACTTTGAAAGGCGTCAATGGCACTGGCAAGTTTCTCAGGCGGGCAAGGTGCTTCCTCGGCCAGGCTGCCCCCGGCCGCCGTGAAAAGTGAAATCAGCAGCACGGGCAGACGCTTCAACATGGCGGCGTTTCCGGAGTTAGAGCCTGATTGTCATGCCATCATAGGCGGGTTCAACGCCGGGCGGAAGTTCATGCTGCAGTGTTGCGAAGTCGAGATCAATGTGCATGTTCGTGATAATGGCGCGGCGCGGTTTCAAATCCGCGATCACCGCCAGCGTTTCGGAAAGACAGAAATGACTGGGGTGCCTGGAATAACGCAGGGCGTCGATGATCAAGGTGTCCAACCCGCGCAGGGCGTCCATCGCGCGTGCTGGCACCGCGTTCACATCTGGCATGTAGGCGGCATTGCCGAAGCGGAAGCACAAGGCCTCGATGTTGCCGTGCTGGACGGGGATGGGCAGGCCGGAAATGATGCCCCCTGCCCCTTCAGACTCAAGGGCTTCATAGGGAGTGATCTCGTTCAGGTCGGCAATTGCCGGGTAGCCCTTGGAGGCGACAAAGCAATAGGCGAAGCGGGTTTCCAGCGTGCGCGCCGTTTGTGCATCGGCAAACAGGGGCAGACGCTTCTTCTGGAGCAGGAAGAACGCGCGCAAGTCATCCAGCCCATGGGTGTGATCGGCATGGTCATGCGTGAACCAGACGGCATCAAGGCTGGGCACATCGGCGCTCAGCATCTGTTCGCGCAGGTCCGGCGAGGTGTCGATCAGCAGCCGGGTGGTTCCGGCAAGGCCTGTGCGGCTGGCCAGCAGTGAGCAACGGCGGCGGCGATTCCTGGGTTCGGCAGGATCGCAGGCGCCCCAGTCCCCGCCCACGCGAGGCACGCCAGCCGAAGAGCCGCAGCCCAATATGGTCAGCTCCAGGCTCACGCAGCAGCCCGGAACGCGTGTGGCATGGGCACCTTGTCAAACAGGCGGAAGAAGTTGGCCGATGTCAAATAGGCCATCTCGCTCTTGCTCAGGCCACGCGTGGCGGCAAGCTGTTCCAGCGTCTTGACGACAAAGCCCGGCTCGTTGCTTTTGCCGCGGAAGGGCACAGGGGCAAGAAAGGGTGCATCGGTTTCCACCAGAATGCGGTCCAGCGGCAGAGCCTTGGCCGTGGCGCGAATGTCTTCAGCGTTCTTGTAGGTGAGGATGCCGGAGAATGAGACATAGAGCCCCAGTTCCACGCCTTTCTCGGCCAACCATTGCTGTGAGGTGAAGCAATGGAGTACTGCCTTGAAGGCGCCTTTCTTCATCTCGTCCTCCAGAAGGCGGGCCGTGTCCTCCTCGGCCATGCGGGTGTGGATGACGAGCGGCAGGCCGGTTTCACGCGCGGCAGCGATATGGTTCTTGAAGCCCTGCATCTGGGCATCGCGCGGGCTCAGATCATAGTGGTAATCCAGGCCGGCCTCACCGAGCCCTGCGACCTTGGGATGCCGGGCCAGTTTTACCAACTGCTCCACCGTGACATCCAGTTCCTCATGGGCGTTGTGCGGGTGGGTGCCCACGGTGCAGAACACATTTTCATGCGCCTCCGCCAGAGCCAGCAGGCGCGGGAAATTCTTCACCCGGCTGCTGATCGACAGCATCAACCCCACGCCCTGCTCCTTGGCGCGCGCGAGAACGGCCGCAAGCTGATCAGCGAGGCCTTCATAGTCGAGGTGGCAATGGCTATCGACAATCAGGCTCATTGCGGTTTGGCCTCCTTGGCGGCGCCCTCTTCCGCATAACGCGGGAAGATGGGTTGCGGCGGGGGCAGGCTTGTGCCTTGTTTCAGGCGCGCGGCAAAGCTGTCAAAGCCGCGGGCATTCTCCGGCACAGCCAAGGCATCCAGCAGCTTGGCAGCGGCCTGCGGCACGTAAGGCTGCACCAGCAGGCCCACCATGCGCAGCACTTCGGCCGTGACATAGAGCACGGTTTCCATCTTGGCCGGGTCTGTCTTCTTCAGCGCCCAAGGGGCTTCGCCGGCGAAATAGCGGTTGGCTTCGGCCACCACTTTCCAGATCACGTCCATGGCCTTGGAGATGGCATAGGCGGCATGGTGCTGGCGCACTTCGGCGAGCATGGCATCGGCCTGGGCCAGCATGGCTTTGTCGTTTTCCGAAAGCGCCCCGCAGGCAGGCACGGCGGCGTTGCAGTTCTTGTTGATCATGGACAAGGAACGCTGGGCGAGGTTGCCGAGGTCATTGGCAAGGTCGGCGTTCATGCGTGCCACGATCACTTCATGGCTGTAGGAGCCGTCCTGCCCATAGGGCACTTCGCGCATGAAGAAATAGCGCACCTGGTCAACGCCGTAGTCTTGCACCAGTGTCTTGTGGCTGAGCACGTTGCCGGTGCTCTTCGACATCTTCTCGCCCTTGTTGAACAGGAAACCGTGCACGACGATCTGCTTGGGCAGCGGCAGCTTGGCGGACATCAAGAAGGCTGGCCAATAGATGGCGTGGAAGCGGGTAATGTCCTTGCCGATCACATGGGCCGCCGCCGGCCAATAGTGGGCGCGCGGGCCCGTGGTGTCGGGGAAGCCGGTGGCCGTGATGTAGTTGGTGAGCGCATCCACCCAGACATACATCACGTGCTTCGGGTCTCCCGGAACGGGAACGCCCCAATTGAAGGTGGTGCGGCTAATGGAAAGGTCATTGAGCCCGCGCTTGACGAAGGAAACGATCTCGTTGCGGTAATGCTCCGGCACGATGAAATCCGGGTTCTGCTCATAGAACTTCAGCAGCGGCTCGGCATAGGCGGAGAGCTTGAAGAAATAGCTCTCCTCCTCCACCCATTCGACCAGCGTGGAGGTCTTGATTGAAAAGCGCTTGCCCTCGCGCAGTTCGGTTTCCTCCTCGCCATAGTAGGCTTCGTCCCGAACCGAATACCAGCCGGAGTATTTGGCGAGGTAAATATCGCCATTGGCTTCCATGCGGCGCCAGATTTCCTGGACGGATTCGCGGTGGCGGGCCTGCGTGGTGCGCACGATGTCATCGGTGCGGGCGTTGAGGTCCTCGCCCATCTGCTCGAAAAGGGCGGCGGTGCGGTCGGCCAATTCCTGCGGCGTGATGCCCTCGCGGGCCGCTGTTTGCTGCATCTTCTGGCCGTGCTCGTCCATGCCGGTGATGAACAGCACATCCGCGCCATCCAGCCGCTTGAAGCGGGCCATCACATCGGTGGCGATGCGCTCATAGGCGTGGCCGATATGTGGCGCGCCATTGGCATAAGGGATGGCCGTGGAGATCAGGTAGGTTTCTTTGCTCATGGGGAGGCTAATGCCCCGGAATCACGACGCCTTCAAGGCATCATTGATGAGCTCCAGCTGGGCCAGCGTGGCCTGTTTCCGGTCAAGGTTAAAGCCTTGGGCGACGCGGGCCGCCTCGCTGATTTTCTGATGCGCCTCCGCCAAGGGCGCGCTGGCCTTGGCGCGGGCCTGGTTGGCCAGCCATTCCAGCAGCAGGCCGGTGAAGATCATGAATTCATCCGGCCCGACGCCCTTGCCCGCGAGTTGGCTGGCAATGGCGATCATATCCGCGGGCTTGAGGCGGCCAAGGCGCTCAAAATCGGCAAAGGCCCGCGCGCCGGCAGAGGTGAGCAAGGCCAGCACCTGCCCGGGGCTGCCCTGGCTTTGCGTGACGGCCCGCTCCAGCTGTTGAGGTTCTGGTTGCTCTTCCAGCGGCAAGGCATTGATAACACTTCGAACATTATTATCAGCCAATGGTGCCAGCGGCAGGCGGAGGCAACGCGATTTGAGCGTGCGCAGCAGCTTGCCCGGCTGGTGAGAAATGAGGAATATCAATGCTTTGGGCGGCGGCTCTTCTACCAATTTGAGAATGGCGTTGGCAGATTCGCCATTCAGGTCATCGGCGGCATCCACCAGCGCCACGCGCCAATTGCCGGAAGCTGTTCGCGCGAAGAAGCCTGCGAGTCCGCGCGCGTCATCCACCGAAATTTCGGCCCTGAGCCGGGCGGGCTTTGAATCATTCAACTGGCGTTCGAGCACAAACAGGTCCGGGTGTGCCTTGGCTTCAATCCAGTGGCGGCTCTTTTCACTGCCACCCAGGATTTGCCCTGCAAGGCTGTAGGCCAGCGTGGCCTTGCCAATGCCCTTGGGGCCGTGCAGCAGCCAGGCATGGTGCGGCTTTCCCGCGCCGAAGGCCTTCATCACCTGCGCGGCGGCCGCGTCATGGCCCAAGACGCGCTTGGCGTGGCGGGGGTGCCAGGGCACCTCGCGCGGGTCTTCGCCCTGCTCAGCCATCGAGCTTTGCCCAGATGCGGGAGGCGATTTCCTCCACAGTGCCATTGGCGTCAATCACATGGCACCGTTTGGGGTGCTGGCGCGCAACATCGAGGAAGCCCGCCCGCACGCGCTGGTGAAAGGCAAGGCCCTTGCGCTCAAAGCGATCAGCCCGGGACGCTCCTGACTGCCCGTCATTGCGGCTCTTGGCGCGGGCCATGGCGATTTCCGGATCGATATCGAGAACAAAGGTGATATCGGGCATGTGGCCAGCGATGATGGTGATGCTCAGTTCACTGAGCAGTTGCCGGCGCGCACCACCGGCGAGGCATTGATAAACATAAGTTGAATCGACGAAGCGGTCGCAGATCACGGTCTTGCCAGCCTGCAGTGCTGGGACGATCAATTGCCGGAGGTGGGAGCCACGGGCTGCGAAGTTCAGCAGCATTTCCTCATCCGCCGTCCAGCGGCCGACGTCACCTGAGACGAGCAGGTTGCGAAGCGCCTCGGCCTCTGCTGTGCCGCCCGGTTCACGCGTTGTGATGACCTCTCTGCCTTCAGCTTGCAGCCTGGCCGCCAGCAGCTTGACCTGCGTTGACTTGCCGGTGCCTTCGCCGCCTTCAAAGGTGATGAACATCAGCCACCGAACAGCATGATCAAGGCGCTATCGGCGGCCTTGTGCCACATGGATTTGGTTTCGGGCACGTCAGCACCTGCCTGTAGCGGCGCGTCGGCCACGGGCTTACCATCGACAAGCACCCGCAGCGTGCCCAGCGGCGCGCCAGCCTTCACCGGGGCCAGGATTGGGCCGGTGTAGGTCATGCGCACGTCAGCCTTTTCCTGTTCAAAAGGCGCCAGTGAGATATGGAAGGCATCGGGGATCACGATGTTGATCCAGCGCTCCTCCCCGCCCCACACGCGGGCCCGGGCCACCGTCTCGCCAGCGTCATACAGGTTGAAGGTCTTGAACTGGCTGAAGCCAAAATCCAGAAGCTTCTGGGCTTCCACCTTGCGCTGGGCGATGCTGTCCAGCCCGGCGATCACCATGATCAGGCGGCGGCCATTGCGCGTGGCGGAGCCCACGAGGCCATAGCCCGCCTCCTTGGTGTAGCCCGTTTTCATGCCATCGGCGCCGGGATAATCCTTCAGCAGCGGATTGCGGTTTTCCTGCTTGATCTTGTTCCAGGTGAATTCCGGCGTGCCGTAGATCTTGTAATAGTCAGGATGGTTCAGGATGATATAGCGCGCCAACGATGCCAAATCCCGCGCACTCATGCGCTGGCCGGGGTCCGGCAGGCCGGTGGCATTGGCGAAATAGGAATTCTTCAGGCCCAGTTCGGCTGCCTTGGCGGCCATGCGCTGGGCGAAGGCGGGCTCGCTTCCCGCAATGCCTTCCGCAAGGGCGATGCAAGCGTCATTGGCGGATTGAATGATGGCGCCATGCAACAGGTTGTCGATCGAGACGTGGCTGTTCACCTCGGCATACATGGTGGAGCCGCCCGCCCCCTGCCCGCCGCGCTTCCAGGCATCCGTGCTGATCACGAATTCCTGGTCAAGCTTCAGGTCACCCTTCTTGAGCATGTCGAAAACGATGGCCTGGGTCATCAGCTTGCTCATCGAGGCGGGAGGGACTGCGGTGTCAGCATCCTTCTCGAAGAATACGTTGCCGGATTTGGCGTCGATCAGGATGGCCTGCTTGGCCGCCGTGTCGAAGGCAGGCAAATCCTGCGCAAGGGCGGATGTGAAGTGCCACAGCAAGGCCAGCAGAATGACAAGCAAACGGGAGGGGGACATGGCCGGGGTTTTAGTGGCCATGGATGCGAATGCCAATTGCTATTTGGACGGCAATGCCCAGTTAATTTCAGCCTCGCCATGCGCCTTGAGGAAGGCATTGGCTTTGGAGAACGGCCTTGAACCAAAGAAGCCGTTGTGCGCCGATAGCGGCGACGGGTGCGCCGAGGTGAGGACAAGGTGCCGCGTGCGGTCGACGAAAGCGGCTTTCTTCTGGGCATAAGAGCCCCAAAGAATGAAAACCAGGGGGCGTGACTGGGCGTTGAGCAAGCGGATGATGGCGTCGGTGAATTGCTCCCAGCCCTTGCCCTGGTGCGAGGCTGCGCGCCCCGCTTCAACGGTGAGCACGGCGTTGAGCAGCAGCACGCCCTGCTCCGCCCAGCTTTGCAGGTGGCCATGAGCGGCTGGCGGCACGCCAAGGTCAGCCTGCATTTCCTTGTAGATGTTGATGAGCGATGGCGGCGGGCGCACGCCATGCCGCACCGAGAAGCACAAGCCGTGGGCCTGGCCTTCGCCGTGGTAAGGATCCTGGCCGAGGATGACCACGCGGACCTTGTCCAACGGGGTCAGATCAAGCGCTGCAAACCATTCCGAACCCTTGGGGTAGATCGCCTTGCCGGCCTCGCGCTCGGCCAGCAGGAAGGCGCGCAGCGCCTGCATGTAGGGGGCGTCGAACTCCGCCTGCAGCGGTTTCAGCCAGCTTTCGTCCAGCTTGATCACGCGGCCTTGTCCAAGTGCTTCCTGAAAAAGGCGATGTCATCCTCGATGAGGTAGTCATTCTCCACGCCCCAGAAGCAGTGGTCGGCGCCGGGCACGCGCTGCAAGGTGACATCACAGCCCTTGGCTTTCATGGCGTGGTATAGTTCCTCGCCCTGCTCGAAGGGCACCAGCCTGTCCTTGTCGCCATATTGCAGCAGCATGGGCGGGGCCTTCTTGCTCGCGTAGGTGATGGGCGAGGCTTCGCGGGCCTTGTCCTTCCGTTTCATCAGCGGGCCACCCACCAGCCAGCTTTCCGACGATTGCGGGTCGTTGGTGTTGCCAAGGCTGCGCAGCTTTTCCTTGTGCTTCTGCATGGTGAGGAAGTTGGTGGGGCCAAACCAGTTGACCACGCATGACACAGCGCTGGAGCCTCGTGTTTCGCCAATCTTGCCTTCCAGCTTGCGGTTGCCGCCAGTGAGGCCAACCATGGCCGCCAGATGCCCGCCGGCGGAATCGCCCATCACTGCTAAACGGTTGGGATCAACACCGAAGATGGCCGCATGCTTTCGCAGATAGCGGATGGCGGCCTTGCAGTCATGCAACTGGGCAGGAAAAGGCGCTTCCTTGCTCAGGCGGTAGGAGATGCGGGCCACGGCAAAGCCGGCCTTGTGGAAGCGGTTGTGGAAATCCAGCTTCCGGTAAAGCGGGTTGGTGATGACAGGAGAACCCATGCACCAGCCGCCACCATGGATGAAGACGATCAGCGGATGCGGGCCTGCGCCGGCGGGAACCGCCACTTCCATCAGCAGCGGCCTGAAGCCCAGGGGCTGCGCGAAGGTGACGTCCCTGAACAGCTTGCCACTCAGCGGATGTGCCTCGGGGTGGTGCAGCGGCCAGTCGTAATCCTGCGCGATGTCCTGAAACAGGGCTTTGAAAGAGGCGGCAGAACCGGGCTTGGCCATCACTGCGCCCCAAACTGCTTGAGCGCCAGCATCATGATGGCGTGGGCCTCGCCCTGCCCGACATTGACGATGCGGTGCGGAACATCGGCGCGGTAACGCAGCGCTTCACCTGTCTTGCCCAGCTTGGCTTCACCGCCTGTGGTCACTTCCAGCTCGCCGGATACGATATAGAGGTGCTCGATGGTGCCGGGCGGATGCGGCGAGGATTCAAGTACGCCTTTCTCCTTGGCGTGAAAGTCATACCACTGGAACACATCCACAAGGTTAAGCGGACCCGCGATGGCGAGGCGGCACAGCCCGTCCTGGCTTTCCAGCATGGGAATGCCGGATTTCTGCTGGTGGTCAATGAACAGCGATTGCTGTTCGCCGCGCAGAACTTCATCCACCGTGGTGTCCAGGGCACGCGACAGGCGGACGACCGTGGAAAGGGTTGGGTTTGTTTCATTGCGTTCGATTTGCGAAATGATGGATTTGGCGACGCCCGATTGCTCCGAAAGCTCGCCAAGCGAGAGGTTGTAGGCCTTGCGCAAGCGCTGGATGGTTTTGCCGAGGTCGGCGCCGGTTTCCTCTGAGGATTTGACGTTGGTTTTGGGAATGCGGCGGCTTGACATTGTGCTGTCTCTCAAATAGAACCGGTGTTCTGTATAACGAACAACAAGTGTTTGCTACTCCCTTTTATCCGTAAAGTGGCCGAAATTCCAGCAGTTTCGGTAGTTTGGTGAAAGGAACGGGCGGCAAGCACCGGCAATGGAGCCTGCGATGCGGTATTTCCCGCTGTTCTATGATCTGGACGGCCGTCACGTGGTTGTGGTGGGCGGCGGTGAAGAAGCGCTGCGCAAGATCCGCTTGTTATTGAAAACAAACGCCAAAATCCATTTGGTTGCGGGTGAGTTGCCGCATGAGCTTGCCGGTGTGGTTCAGGTTCAACTGGTGGCGCGCAGCTATGACGCGGCGTTGCTGCAGGGGGCAGCGCTCGTTCTTTCTGCCGATCAGGGCCTCAATGCGCAGGTTTCGGCCGATGCCATGGCGCTGGGCATTCCGGTCAATGCCGTCGACCAGGCCGAGATTTCCAGTTTCATTGTTCCCTCGATCGTGGACCGTTCGCCGGTTGTGGTGGCCATCGGCACCGAAGGGGCGGCCCCGGTTCTGGCCCAGGGCTTGCGGGCGCGCATTGATGCGCTGCTGCCGGAGAATCTGGGCGCATTGGCCAGCCGCGCCGCGAATCTTCGCAACTGGGTTGGGACCAAGATCCCAGCAGGCGCGGCGCGCCGCGGCTTTTGGCATGACTTCTTCTTTGGCACGGTGGCCGAAGCGGCCCGGGACAATGATGAAGTTGCCATTGAACTGGCTGTGGGTGACGCTGCCTTCAACCATCTGCATGGGGCCAAGGGCCGTGTGTCGCTTGTTGCTTCACTTGGCGATGCCGAACTGATCACCCTCAAGGCGCAGCGCCGCCTGATGGAGGCCGATGTTATTTATCTCGGCAAGGGCTTCAACCCTGCTCTCCTTGAAATGGCGCGGCGGGATGCTGAACGCGTGGCCAGTGTGGATGGCGCCGCAGTCCTGGCGTCTGCCCATCAGGGCAGGAACGCCGTGGTTCTCTCCCGGCAATTTGAAGACGCGCTCATTTGGAAGCTGGAGGCCGAAGGCCTGCCTGTTGAAGCGCTGGGTTTCAACAAGCCGGAGCCAACTTCCCAAAGCGCGTCTGACCCCTTCCCCGTGCGCGAGGATCTTCGCGCCGCATTGTTACAGGCTGCATCATGAGCACAATTGAAAAAGGTCAGGTGATGACCGCGAACCGTTTGGGCGATGGCTTGGTTGTTTTCCTCAACCGCGCCGGAAACTGGAGCGAGAAGATCGACGAGGCCACGCTGGCGCTTGAGCCGCAGGCGGCAGCGGCGCTGGAGGCATTGGCCGCACAGGACGTGAAAGCCAATTACGTCACCGGAACCTATCTGTTCGATGCCGAGCGGGTGGATGGCAGGATCAAGGCCAGCCACATCCGTGAGCGCATCCGCACCTTGGGGCCCACCATCCGGGTTGACCTAGGAAAACAGGCTGAAGGCAAGGCCGGCGCATTCGCGGCGGAGGAGGCATAATGTACCGTTACGATGAATTTGACGCCAAGTTTGTGAACGAGCGCACCGCGCAGTTCCGCGACCAGGCCAACCGCCGCCTCAAGGGCGAATTGACGGAGGACGAGTTCCGCCCCTTGCGCCTGATGAACGGCCTTTATTTGCAGCTGCATGCCTACATGCTGCGCGTGGCCATCCCCTATGGCACGCTGTCGGGCGCGCAGATGCGCCAGCTCGCCTACATCGCCGAGAAGTGGGACAAGGGCTACGGCCATTTCACCACCCGCCAGAACATCCAATACAACTGGATCAAGCTGGAAGACGCGGCAGACATCCTGCAGGCGCTGGCCGATGTCGAGATGCATGCCATCCAAACCTCGGGCAACTGCATCCGCAACGTGACCACCGATCATTGGGCGGGTGCTGCAGTTGACGAGTTGGCGGACCCACGCCCGGTGGGCGAGTTGATCCGCCAGTGGTCGTCCTTGCATCCGGAATTCTCTTACCTGCCGCGCAAGTTCAAGTTTGCGATCACCGGCGCGCCGCATGACCGCGCCGCTGTGAAGGTGCATGACATTGGCCTGCGCCTGCACAAGAATGCGGCCGGTGATCTGGGCTGGGAAGTGCTGGTGGGCGGTGGCCAGGGGCGCACGCCGCTGGTGGCCGTGACTGTGCGTGAATTCCTGCCGCAGAATGAGCTGGTGGCCTATCTCGAGGCCATCATGCGCGTTTACAATCTCTATGGCCGCCGCGACAACAAATACAAGGCGCGCATCAAGATTCTGGTGCATGAGCTTGGTGCCGAAAAGTTCCGCGCCGAGGTGGAAGCGGAATACGCCAAGCACCCCGCACAGCAGACGCAGGTGGAAGAGGCCGAGCTGGCGCGCATTGCCAAATATTTTGCCCTGCCCAGCTTCGAGAAGCTTTCTCGCTTTGCGCCGCACTTTGAAGACGCGAAGCTCAGCACCCCCGAATTCGCCCGCTGGGCGCGCAACAATCTCGCCGCCCACCAGGTGGATGGCTATACCATCGTCAACATCTCGCTGAAGCCCGAGGGTGGCATTCCCGGCGACGCAAGCGCTGAGCAAATGCGCGTGATGGCGCGGCTGGCCGAGCGCTATTCGCACAATGAATTGCGCGTTTCGCACGCGCAGAACATCGTGCTGCCGCATGTCAGGCTGGAAGACGCCTTCGAGGTTTGGAAGGCGCTGAAGGAAGCTGATCTGGCCACTGCCAATTATGGGCTGGCGGGCGACATCATCGCCTGCCCCGGCTTGGATTATTGCTCGCTGGCGACGGCGCGCTCGATTCCTGTTGCCCAGGCCATCAGCCGCAAGTTCGCTGATCTCGACAAGCAGCAGGATTACGGTCCGCTCAAGATCAACATCTCGGGCTGCATCAATGCCTGCGGCCACCATCATGTCGGGCACATCGGCATTCTCGGCCTCGACAAGAAGGGCGAGGAATATTACCAGATCACGCTTGGTGGCTCATCTTCCGAGCACGCCTCGATCGGCACGATTCTGGGCCCCGGCTTTGCCGCCGATGAGGTGCCGGACGCCATCGAGACTATTCTCAACACCTATGTGAAACTGCGGCATTCGGGAGAGGATTTCCTCTCGGCCTATCGCCGCGTGGGGCCGAAGCCCTTCAAGGAGGCGCTCTATGCCGCTGCTTAAGAATGATGCCTTTGTGAATGACGCCTGGGTGAGCCTGGCGGATGACGCGGAAGTGCCGGAAAACGGCTCCATCATTGTGTCACTCGCGCGGCTTGAACGGGATTGGGATCAGCTGGTCAGCTTCACCGGCCTGTTGGGCGTGCGCCTGACCAACACTGACAAGGTGGAGGCGCTGGAATCCTACATCTCGCAGATCACGCTGGTGGTGCTGCCATTCCCGGCCTTTGCCGACGGCCGCAGCTATTCCATCGCCCGCGGCTTGCGGCTTGATGGCTACCGCGGCGAATTGCGTGCTGAAGGGAATGTCCTGCCTGACCAGCTTCAATACATGCGCCAGGTGGGGTTTGACTCCTTTGCGGTGAGTGACCGCTTCCCCCTGCAGGTCTGGCAGTCGGCGGGCAAGCAGATGTCCTTGGCTTATCAGCGCGGGCTGTTCCGGGCCGCCAATGAGGCCGAGGTGTGGTCGGCCCGCCACCGCGGGTTTGAGCCATGGGAAGAGCAGCCCCATGCCGGTTGATTCACCCGTCAAGCAGAACGAGGTTCTGGAAGCTTATGCCGGGCTTGAAGGACGCGGGCTGATCGCTGCCTTCGCGCGGGATTTCAAGGGCCGTGTAGCGCTGCTGTCATCCTTTGGCGCTGAATCCTCCGTGCTGCTGCACATGGTTTCGGAAGTGGACAAGCATATTCCGGTGATCTTCCTCGACACGCTGAAGCTCTTTCCCGAGACGCTGGCCTACCGTGACAGGCTGGTGCGCGAACTGGGATTGCGCGACGTGCGCGTGGTGCAGCCCAATGTTCTCGACATCGAAATGGAGGACCCGGCGGGCACGCTGCATCTTTCAAACCCCGACCGGTGCTGCGCCATCCGCAAAACGCTGCCGATGGACAAGGCCTTCAAGGGTTTTGACGTGATGATCTCCGGGCGCAAGCGCTTTCATGGCGCAACGCGGGCGGATTTGCGCTTCATCAGCTTTGATGAAAGCCGCATCAAGATCGAGCCGCTGGCCGCCTTCTCGGCGCTCGATCTGCAGACCTACATGGTGCAACGCGCCCTGCCCTCGCATCCCCTGAAGCTCGCCGGCTATCATTCGATCGGCTGTTCGCCCGCGGCATGCACCGCCAAGGGCGGCAGTGCGGAAAACCCGCGCGAAGGCCGCTGGATGGGGCAGGAAAAAACCGAGTGCGGCATCCATTTCACCGCCAATGGCAAGATCATCCGCACCGCAGCGCGGGGCGAGCCGGAACGCATGCGTGAAGCGGCTGTGGCTTGACGCACTGAACTTTCTGAAAAAATGACGCAATGACAGGTTGGAACGCGCCATGCCATCGCTAGATACTGCTGCCTATATCCTGATTTGCATTTCGTTGTTTGCGGCCTTCGTGAATGGTGCCATCGGCTATGGCTATTCCTCGCTCACCGTGCCGCTGGCGCTGGTGTTCTACACGAACCGTGTGTTGAATCCCGCCATTGTCATCATGGAGGTGTTCATCAACCTCTATGTGTTGTTCATAAACCGCAAGGGCGTTGCGGCCGTGTGGCGGCGGGTGTTGCCGATTCTGGTCGGGCTTTTGCCGGGCGTTGCAATTGGCGCCGCGGCCCTGGCTTCGGTTCAGCCGGGCTATATCAAGCTTGTGACCTATGTTCTGATATTGCCGCTGATTCTCGTTCAGGCGGCAGGCTGGCGAAAGCCAGTTGAATCAAGCTGGCTTGTGGGCCTGCCTTTCGGGTCCGGCCTTGGCGTCCTGTATTCGCTGACCACTATTTCGGGGCCACCACTTGCGATCTTGTTCAACAACCAGGGGCTGGTCAAAAGCGAGTTCCGCGCCGGGCTTGCCTTGGTGCGCACCGTTGAATCCACGGTGACAGCCATATTCTACTATAATCTCGGGTTGTTCATCACCGAGAGCGTCAGCACGGTCTCTTTGCTGGCAGCAGGCGTGGTGATCGGCATTCCGCTCGGCTCATTTGCGATCCGGCGGCTCGACGCTGAAACGTTCCGGCGCATCTGCATGAGCTTCGATGCCTGGGTGGTGGGGTTCGGTCTGTCGCGGGTGCTGATTGAGCTCAAGCTGGCCCCAAGCCCATGGGCCTATGCCGTCATGGCGGGCACCATCCTGATTGACTGCGCCCTGCTCTACAGATTCTTTGCCGCGCACAGGAATCCGCGTCCGCTAACCCAGGACGAAGCCAGCGAAGAGCCGCTTCTTTAGCTGCTTAAGCGGTTTCGCCGGCGTGCTGTGGCAATAGCCTAGCTGTTGACTGACAGGGCCTGCTTCAGGTCGGCAATCAGGTCAGCCGCATCTTCAAGGCCCACCGAGAGGCGAAGGCAGCCGTCCTTGATGCCCATCAGGGCGCGGGCTTCCGGGCCGATGTTTTTGTGCGTGGTGGTGGCCGGATGGGTGATCAGGGATTTGGAATCACCGAGGTTGTTGGAAATGTCGATGACCTTCAGGCGGCGCAGCACATTGAACGCCTGCTCCTTGGCACCCTTCACATCAAAGGCCACCATGGTGCCGCCAAGGCGCATCTGCTTTTTTGCCAGCGCGTATTGGGAATGCGATTGGTGATGCGGGTAATAGACGCGTTCGACCTGCGGGATGGAGGCCAAGGCGTCAGCGATTTCCGCCGCCGACTTGCATGAGGCTTCGACACGCAGCTTCATGGTTTCCATGCCCTTGAGAAGAACCCACGCGTTGAAGGGCGAAAGCGTGGGACCGGTGTGGCGCAGGAAGGGCTTCAGCAGTTCTTCCTTGAACTTCTGGGTGGAGAGGATCATGCCTCCGAAGACGCGGCCCTGCCCGTCCGTGTGCTTGGTGTTTGAGTAGAACACGATGTCTGCGCCCAGCTCCATCGGCTTTTGCAGGATGGGTGTGGCGAACACATTGTCCACCACCACCCTGGCGCCCGCCGCGTGGGCGACGCGCGAGATCATGGCAACGTCCAGCACCTCAAGCAGCGGGTTTGACGGGGTTTCGAAGAACACCACCTTGGTTTGCGGCTTCATGGCAGCCTTCCAGGCGGCCTCATCATTGCCCGCCACCAGTGTGTAGGTGATGCCGAAGCGCGGCAGGATGTTAGTGATCACCTGATAGTTGGAGCCGAAAAGATCCTTGGAGGCAACGACATGGTCACCCGCCTTCAACTGGCAAGCCAGCGCGCCCCAGGCGGCAGCCATGCCAGAGGCCACGGCATAGGCGGCTTCGGCGCCTTCCAGCAGGCGGAAGCGCTCTTCCAGCATCGAGACGGTGGGGTTGCCATAGCGGCCATAGACATAACCCTCCTCTTCGCCGGAGAAACGGCGTTCGGCCGTTTCCGGGTCGTCATAGACATAGCCGGAGGTGAGATACATGGCTTCTGAGGTTTCACCATGCTCGGAACGGCTGAGGCCGCCGCGCACCAGCTTGGTCTGGTCGCCCCAACCGGTGGGGTTTTGTTTTTTGGTGTATTTGCCCATGGGTCAATTCTCTCGTTCCGGCGGGAGTGAGCGCGCCGCGTATATCTTGTGTTGAGTGGGGGCCTAGCTTTGCACCCAGGGCAGTCCGGCGGCCTTCCAGCCGTTGGTCTTGGCGCGGTGGCCGCTGGCGTCCTTGTCGCCCTCGAAGCCCTGGGCCACGTTCCAGCAATTGGTGAAGCCGGCCTGGGCCAGAGCCGTGGCGGCGGAAGCCGACCGCGCGCCGGAGCGGCAGATGCAGAAAATCTCGGCGTCCTTGGGCAGGCCCATGGCGGCCACTTCCTCGGAAAAGCGGGCATTCACGTCCATGGTCGGGTAAACCTGCCAGGACAGGCGAACCAGCCTGTCGACCTGCGGCACGCCCACAAAGGTCCATTCCGGCTGGGTGCGGACGTCGATCAGCACCGCGGCAGGGTTGGCCTTGAGGCGTTGATGGACCTCGGCTGGAGGAAGATCACCTTTGTACATTCACTTGCATCCTGTCGTTCGATAAAGCGGCAGCATAGCGAAGCGCCAATGGCGCCGCAAAGGAATTTGGCGGATTGTGCCCTCGCGGGCGCTTCAGATTTCGGCGACAACCGGGCCCGAGACCGGGTCTGTCACTCCCAGCCCGCCGCCCAAATCTTCCAGAAGATCGCGGAACCCGTCGAGGATCCTGATCATGTTGGGCCGCGCCGCAGCGATGGCCTCAAAGTTGCTCCACTTGCCGATCAGGCAATAGCTGCGTTCGCCCGTCTTGATCAGGGCCACGTCTTCCATGCCCGGTTCGCGGGGGAAATTCTTGTGCATATCAATGAATTTGGCATCTTGGCCTGCCTTCACCCTAAAGCGCACGACATTGTAGGCTTTCATGGCACCCTCCATTGTCAGCCCCAGCTGGCTGGAGGTTATTCCCTTTGGCGGCGGCAGGCCAGACGTGAATTCTGGCACACAACCGACAGTTTTCTGGTGCTTCGCCCGTGCCTGGGGCAATGTTAAACCGCTGATTAAACAATGGAGCCAACATGACAAAATCCCTGCCGCCACGTGCTGACGTTGTGATCATCGGCGGTGGCGTGGTGGGCGCCTCGATCGCCTATCACCTCACCAAAACCGGCATCACCAACGTGGTGCTGCTGGAGCGCAAGCAGCTGACTTCCGGCACCACGTGGCATGCGGCAGGTCTGGTGGGGCAGCTGCGGGCATCGCGTAACCTGACGGAATTGGCGAAGTACACCACAGGGCTGTTTGAAGGCTTGGAGAAGGAAACCGGGCAAGCCACGGGCTTCAAGCAGAATGGCTCCATCTCGCTTGCGCTGACCGAAGGCCGGCTGGAGGAATTGCTGCGCGGGGCATCCATGGCCAAGAACTTTGGCCTTGAGATCAACGTGCTCTCGCTCGGCGAGATCAAGGAGAGGATTCCGCACTACAATCTTGAAGGCGTGAAGGGCGGCGTGTTCCTGCCGAAGGATGGCCAGGTGAACCCCATCGACATCACGCAAGCCCTGGCGGCGGGTGCGCGCTCGCGCGGGGCAAAGATCTTCGAAAACACCAAGGTGACGCGCGTGCTCACCAAGGAAGGTGCTGCCATTGGTGTTGAAACCGCCGATGGCACCATCATGGCTGACAAGGTTGTGGTGGCGGCCGGCATGTGGAGCCGTGAGCTGGGCCGCAGCATGGGGGTGAACATCCCGCTGCATGCCTGCGAACATTTCTACATCGTCTCCGAACCCATTGCCGCCCTGCCCCGCAACATGCCCGTGGTGCGCGTGCCGGATGAATGCACCTACTACAAGGAAGATGCGGGTAAGCTGATGGTGGGTGCCTTCGAGCCGGTGGCCAAGCCCTGGGGCGGCGGCGGCATCGATGATGAGCACGCCTTCGTGACGCTGCCGGAAGACATGGACCACTTCGAGCCCATCCTGGCCAATGCGATCGGCCGCGTGCCATTGCTGGAAACGGCGGGCATCCAGCTGTTCTTCAATGGCCCGGAGAGCTTCACGCCTGATGACCGCTATTACCTTGGCGAAGCGCCAGAGCTTAAGAACCTCTATGTCGCCACAGGCTTCAACTCTATCGGTATCCAATCCTCCGGTGGGGCCGGGCTGGTGCTTTCGCAATGGATCAAGAATGGCCATCCGCCGATGGATGTGAATGGCATCGATATCCGGCGCATCCACCCATTCCAATCCAACAAGACCTATGTGCGGGACCGCGTGACCGAGAGCCTTGGCCTGCTCTATGCCATGCACTGGCCCTACAGGCAGGTGGAGACGGCGCGCGGGGTGCGGCGCTCACCGTTCCATCCGTACACAGACAAACTGGGCGCGGTGTTCGGCGAGGTCAATGGCTGGGAGCGGCCCAACTGGTATGCCCTGCCCGGCATGAAGCGCGAATATGAATACAGCTATGGCCGCCAGAACTGGTTCCCCTGCGCGCAGGCAGAGGCCGATGCGCTCAAGAATGATGTGGTGTTCTTTGACCAATCCTCCTTCGCGAAATATGACGTGCGCGGCAAGGATGCCGTGAGCGTGCTGAACCGCGTTTCCTGTGCCAATGTTGACATGGCGCCGGGCAAGATTGTCTACACCCAGTGGCTCAATGAGCGCGGCGGCATTGAGGCCGACTTGACGGTCACCCGCCTTGCGCAGGATCATTTCATGGTGGTGACGGGGGCTGTCCCGCAGACGCGCGACATGGCCTGGCTGAAGCGGCACACGCCGGAAGGTGCCCAGTGCTCTGCCGTGGACATCACCTCCGGCCTGCCGATGATGGCGCTGATGGGGCCGAAATCACGCGCACTTTTGGAGAAGCTGTCTGGCGAGGATTTGTCCAACGCCGCCTTCCCGTTCGGCACGTCGCGTGAGATTGAAATTGGCTATGCGCGGGTGCGCGCCAGCCGCATTACCTATGTAGGTGAGCTGGGCTGGGAGCTTTACATTCCAGCTGAGTTTGCGGCGCATGTGATGGAGACGGTGTTGGCGGCCGGGGGCGAGTTCGGCCTCAAGCCTGCGGGCATGCACAGCATGAACAACGCGCGCATGGAGAAAGGCTACCGGCATTGGGGCCATGACATATCCGATGAGGAAACGCCGTTGCAGGCCAGCCTTGGCTTCACGCTGGCCTGGGACAAGCCGGGTGGCTTCATCGGGCGCGAGGCGCTGCTGAAGCAGAAGGAGCAAGGCACGCCGGCCAAACGCATGGTGGCGCTGGCTCTCAAGGACAATTCGGAAGCGGCGGCGATGATCTATCATGAAGAGCCGATGTACCGGAATGGCGTTCTGGTGGGCTCCACCACTTCCGGCGCGTGGGGGCACCGCGTGGGCCGCTCGCTGGGCCTCGCCTATGTGAAGGCTGAAGGTGGCGTGACCAAGGAGTGGATCGAGTCAGGCGCTTGGGAAGTTGAACTTGCCTGGAAGAAGTGGCCGGTGGATGTGCAACTTGCGCCCTTTTATGACCCGCAGGGATTGAAGATCAAGGCTTGAGCTTTGCCTCGTTGGTTCGACGGGGCATGATCGGGTTATGATGAGTCGAGCCATCCATTTGCTTCTTTGCCTGACACTGGCCCTCGCGGTTTCAGTGCAGCATGCCCTCGCTGATGGTGGTGAATGGAGGCGTGGGGTTTCGGTTCACCCTGGTGACGAACAGCAGGCCAAGGCCATTGCACGGGCCGGGTTTGACTTCGTGCGGCTGACCATTGATCCCTTTGCGCCGATGGCGCGGCCCTCAGGCTTTTCAGAAGATGCCTGGCTTGGCCAGGTTGAGGCAGCACTGCATCCCTACCGGCGCGCGGGCCTGCGGGTGATTGTCGACTTGCACCCCATTCCCAAATCCGGCGGACGCAGATTGGGCAATGAAGAATATGCCAGCGCGGCGATATTCACGGAATACAGCGGACTTGCGGCGCGGATTGCGGCCCGTCTGGACACGCTGAAGGACAGCGGGCTGGCATTTGAACCATTCAATGAACCAGAAGTGGATTGCGCGGCGCTAGATAAGGGCAGCGCGCTGCAATGGCCGGCCATGGCCCTGCTATTGCATTCTGCCATCCGCCTTAAGGCACCGCGTTTGACGCTCGTGCTGGAAGGCGCCTGCTGGGCAGATGCGCGCAGCCTTGCCAGTCTAGATCCCTCGACGTTCGCCGATCCCAACCTGATCTGGTCGTTCCATGATTATGCGCCCATGGTGTTCAGCCATCAGGGGGCAAGTTGGGTCGCAGGGCCTTCGTATTTTGCCCATGGGCTTGCCTTCCCGCCCCACGCCGGAAGCGAGCCGGCGGCGATGGCCCAATCGCTTGCCGCCGCTGCGGCAACCACGCTTCAGGGTGCGGCCAAAGCCGGGATGCTGGGCGCCTTGGAGCGGGCGGTTGCGGACTATTTCAAGCCGGAGTCGCTCCGTGCACAGATGAATGCGCCGGTTGAAACGGTGGCGCGCTGGGCGAAGGCCCATGGCGTCCCGCCGTCACGGGTTCTGGTGGGGGAATTTGGCGCGCTGCAGGGTTCCGGCGCTGGGGAGCCGAGCGTCACGAGCCGCATGGCCTATCTCTCGGCCAAGCGCGAGCTGTTTGAGGCGCAGGGCTGGGGCTGGTCTCTCTGGGAATGGCGTGGCAGTTTCGGGATCAGCAGCCATGGCGCGGCCTTGCCAGTCTTCACCGTGGCCCTTGGGTTGAGGCCGAAGAAACCCTAGGTGGTGCGGCATTTGCGTTCTTCTCGCTGTTGATTTGGTTCTTTATTCCGAACGCATTTCGCGCTATGGATTTCAGGTGTTTTCAAAGGGAGGCCGGAATGGCACTGCAACTGGGCGACATCGCGCCGGATTTTGAAGCCGACACCACGGAAGGGCGCATCCGCTTTCACGATTACATCGATGGTTCGTGGGCGATGATCGTCTCCCACCCCAAGGATTTCACCCCGGTCTGCACCACCGAGCTGGGCTCCATGGCGGCCAAGAAGCCGGAGTTTGACAAGCGCGGCGTGAAGATGATCGGCATTTCGGTGGACAGCGTGGACGACCATCTGCGCTGGAAGAATGACATCAAGGATGTGACTGGCGCTGCCGTCACCTATCCGCTGATCGGTGACACGGACCTGACCGTGGCCAAGCTTTATGGCATGATCCACCCCAATGCCTCCGGCAACGCCAAAAGCCGCACCGCGGCCGACAACGCCACGGTGCGCAATGTGTTCATCATCGGGCCGGACAAGCGGATCAAGCTGATCCTCACCTATCCGATGAGCACGGGCCGCAATTTT